>JBDSJJ010000001.1:0-13118 GCA_039917415.1 Candidatus Limnocylindria bacterium
CCGAACCGCACGCCCGCCTCGTCGGCATCGAGCTCGGCGATGGCTTCGATTGGAAGCGGGTCGTCGTGGTCACCGCCGACGACATTCCCGGCGAGAACATTGTCAGCCTCATCAGCGACGATCAGCCGGTGCTCGTCCCGCCCGGTGGCGAGATCCAGCACCACGCGGAACCCTGTGCGCTCATCGCCGCCCCGGACCTCGCCACCGTCCGCGAGGCGCGCCGTCACATCAAGCTACAGACCGAGCGCCTGCCCGCCGTGTTCGACCCGCTGGAAGCGGACCGCGAATTCGCGAACTACACCGTTGAGCGCGGTGATGCCGCCGCGGCGATGATCGACGCCGACCTCGTCATCGAGGGAACCTATCGGGTTGGTCACCAGGAGCAGCTGTATATCGAGAACCAGGCGATGATCGCCGTCCCGCGCGAGGATGGCGGGATCACGGTCCACGGCTCCCTGCAATGCCCCTACTACATCCATAAGGCAATGAAGCGCGCGCTGAATATGGGCGACGAGCTGGCGGTCGTGGTTCAGGCGGAGACCGGCGGCGGGTTCGGGGGCAAGGAGGAGTACCCATCGGTCCTCGCGCTGCATGCTTCGCTCCTGGCGCTCAAGTGCCACAACCCGGTGCGCATGATCTACGACCGCCACGAGGACATCAGCGCGACGACCAAGCGACATCCCGCCGTGATCCGCTACCGATCGGGCATCTCGGCGACCGGCGAGCTCGTCGCGCAGGAGATCGAGGTCATCATGGACGGCGGGGCGTATTGCACCCTCACCCCGGTCGTCCTTTCGCGTGGCGTCCTCCACGCCGGCGGACCCTACCGCTGCGAGAACGTGCGCATCACCGGGCGCGCGATGGCCACGAACACGCCGCCGAACGGCGCATTCCGCGGCTTCGGCGCACCCCAGACCGAGTTCGCCGCCGAGATGCAGGTCAACCGGATCGCCGAGGCGCTGGATGCCTCCCCATTGGACCTGCGGCGCCGATGGGTCTACCGCGAGGGCGACATCACGCCGACGGGACAGGTCCTGCGGGAGAGCGTGGGCGGGATCGAGGTACTCGAGGCAGCCGCCGACGCATCGGCCTTCGATCGGTCGCACGCTCAGACGCGCGCCATGCGTGAGAGCCGGACCGATGGTGCCCGCCTGGCATCCGGCATCGGCCTGGCGCTGGCCTGGCACGGCGCGGGCTTCACGGGCTCCGGCGAGGCCCGCATGGGCTCGGTCGCTTCGGTCGAGCTGACTGACGAGGGAAGGATCCGAATCCTCACCGCTTCCACGGAGATGGGCCAGGGCACGAAGACGATCTTTCCGCAGCTCGTTGCCAGCGCACTCGGCGTCGACGATGACGAGGTCGAGATCGCTCCCCAGGACACGTCGATCGTCCCCGATTCCGGCCCGACCGTCGCGTCGCGCACGGCGATGGTGGTCGGTGGCCTGATCATCCGGGCCGCGGAGCGCCTGCGGACACAGGTCGAGGAGGCCACGGGCCGCTCATTCGCGGAGTCCTACCGAGACGCCGGTCCGATGCGCTGCGACGAAAAATTCACCCCGTACCCCGGTGAGCCATTCGACGACAAGGCATACACCGGCGACGCGTACCCGGCGTTCGGCTGGGCGGCGTGCGTCATCCGCGTCGATGTCGACCTCGACACTGGTGAGGTTGCGGTGCGGGACTGCGTCGCTGCCGACGACATCGGGCGGGTCATCCACCCCGTGCTGGCCGAGGGACAGGTGGAGGGCGGGACGCTGCAGGCCATCGGCTACGCAACTGTCGAGGAGATGAAGCTCGTCGACGGCCGGTATCTCAACGATCGCCTGGCGACGTACATCATCCCGACGGCGCTCGACGCGCCCCGCATCGAGTCCATCCTCATCGAGAAGCCGTTCTCGGGCGCACCACACGGCGCCAAGGGCGTGGGTGAGCTGCCGATGGATGTCGGGGCGCCGGCCGTCGTGGCGGCAATCCACGATGCGACCGGCGTCTGGATCCACGATCTCCCGGCCACTCCCGAACGGATTCTCGCCGCGATGACCGGAGCCGACGCTCCGCACCCGCCGGGCGTATCGCTCGAGGCTCCGCGTCCGGCGCCACCGCCGATCGAGGATCGTCCCGCCGGTGGTGACGAGATGCCCTTCCGCGCGCCCGCTCCGGAAGGCCAGTCGTGAGCTTTCAGTTCAACGTCAATGGATCGGCCGTCGAGGTCAAAGCGGCCGGCACCCGACGCCTCCTCGACGTCCTGCGCGAGGACCTCGGCCTGACGGGCACCAAGGAAGGATGCGGAGAAGGCGAATGCGGGGCGTGCAGCGTCCTGATCGACGGCGCGGTGGTCGACGCGTGCCTCGTGCCCGTCAGCCAGGTCGCCGGAGCGGACATCCGCACGGTTGAGAGCCTGGCCCAGGATGACCGTCTCGACGTGCTCCAGAACGCGTTCCTCGAGACCGGAGGGGCGCAGTGCGGCATCTGCACCCCCGGCATGCTCATGGCCGGCCATGCATTCCTCGCATCCGGAGCCGATCCGACCGAGGAGAACATCCGCGAGGCGATCGCCGGCAACCTGTGCCGCTGCACCGGCTACACCAAGATCATCGACGCCATCGCCCTCGCCGCAGAGCGGAGCGTGCATCCGTGACCGCACCTCTCCAGGAGGCCGTCGACGACCGTGACATCACCCTGGCCATGACGCCAGGGCAGGTTCTGCTTCTCGTGATCGGCGTTTTCGTGCTGGTTCGCATCATCCGGCGTTTTCGGAGCTGATCGATGCCGAATTCCGTCGAGCCGCCGTCCGAATCGCCAACTCGGCTCGCGGCGGCGTATGCACTGCTCGCAGCCGACGAACAATGGACGCCGCTGGCGGGCGGCACTGATCTCATGGTCCAGATGACGGGCGAGATCGGCGAGCCGCCGGACCGGATCCTCGACATCTGGGGGCTGGACGAGCTGCGGGGCATCTCGGTGGAGGCCGACCGACTGCTCATCGGCGCCTTGACCACCTATGCCGAGTTGCGCCGGTCAGCCGTGGTGGCCGAAGTCCTCCCCGCCCTCGGCGATGCCGCCGCCACGATCGGCGCCGCCCAGATTCAGAACCGCGGAACGATCGGCGGCAACGTCGTGAACGCGTCGCCCGCCGGTGACACCCTCCCGGTGCTCCTGGCGTCAGATGCCGTCTTTGTCCTCGGCTCGGCGCGTGGCGAGCGGGAGGTCGCCGCCGATGCGTTCTGGACCGGCTACCGAACCACTGCTCGGCGGCCGGACGAGCTCCTGCTGCGCGTGGAGATTCCCATCACCCCTAGTCGCCAGGTCCGGTTCCGGAAGATCGGCACACGACGAGCGCAGGCCATCAGCAAGGTGGTCATGGCCCTCTCCTGGCGCTCCCCCGCCGACGCGGACTGGACCGATGTGCGCCTTGCCCTCGGCTCGGTCGCCGCGACAACGGTGCGCGCCAAAAAGACCGAGAGCGCCCTCGACGGCTCTCGTCCCACGCCAGACGTCGCCGATGCGGCCGTGGCGGCACTCATGTCGGAGCTCTCGCCGATCGACGACGTGCGTTCGAGCGCCGACTATCGTCGGCTGGTGGCGGGGCGCGTCCTGCATCGGCTCATTCGCGACGGCGGCAACTGGTAGCGCGGTGACCGATTCGAAGGGCACGGTCAGCCTGGTCTTCACCGACATCGTTGGTTCGACGCGCCTTCTCCGTGCCCTCGGCGATGCATACCACCAACTCCTGGACGATCATCACCGTCTCGTGATGGAGGCCGCCACGCGTCGCGGAGGCGAGCGGGTCGACGCCGCCGGAGACGGCCTGTTCCTGTCGTTTCCCACGGCGCGCGGCGCCCTGCTGGCCTGCGTGGATGCTCAGCGGGCGCTGAACGCTCATGCGTGGCCCGATGACGCCGAGGTGAAGGTGCGCATGGGCCTGCACACCGGCGAGCCGCTGCGTTCCGATACTCGCCTGATCGGCATCGACGTCCACCGCGCCGCTCGGATCTCGGCGGCCGGGCACGGGGGCCAGATTCTCGTCTCCGCCGCCGCTCGGGCGCTGCTCGGCTCGGAGATCCCCGACGACGTCACCATGCTCGACCTCGGGGAGCACCGGCTGAAGGATCTCCCGTCACCCGAGCACCTCTACCAGGTCCAGGCCGATGGCCTCCAGGACGCATTTCCTCCCATCCGGTCGCTCGAGACGCTTCCGAACAACCTCCCACGCCAGCTCTCGACGTTCATCGGGCGGGCGAACGAGCTTGTCGATGCCGAGCGTCGGCTCACGGAGTCGACCGTGCTGACGCTCACCGGCCCGGGTGGGGTCGGCAAGACGCGCCTGGCCCTTCAGATCGGCGCGCACGTAGTGGATGATTTCCCGGACGGCGTGTGGTTCGTCGAGCTCGGCGGCGTCAACGAGGGCAACCTGGTTCCGGATGCGATCGCTTCGGCCCTACAGCTGAAGCAGCACGGCAGCGACACTCGGACGACACTCCTGGATTCCCTGCAGACGCGTCAGCTGCTCCTGATCCTGGACAACTGCGAGCATCTCCTCGAGCCGGTGCTCGAAACGGCCGATGCGCTCCTGCGGCACTGTCCGGGCGTGCGCCTGCTCGCCACCAGCCGAGAGGGACTGGGACTGGACGGAGAGAGCCTCATGCCGGTCCCGTCGCTTTCGCTCCCTGATGCGGTGCAGGCCGGCGGACAGGCGCCGCTTGCGGAGCTCGCCGAATGCGACGCCGTACGTCTGTTCGTCGACCGGGCACGCGCGGTCCAGCCCGGGTTCCACCTGACCGAGGCGAACGCCGATGCCGTCGCCCAGGTCTGCCGCCGCCTGGATGGCATCCCCCTCGCCGTCGAGCTCGCGGCGGCGCGCGTGAGGATGCTGCCGGTCCAGCAGATCGCTGCCCGGCTGAACGATCGATTCCGACTGCTCACGGGCGGGAGCCGCACCTCACTTCCGCGTCACCGCACCCTTCGTGCTGCCATGGACTGGAGCTACGACCTGCTCGGGCCCGACGAGCGGGTCGTCTTCGCGCGGCTTGCGACCTTCTCCGGCAGCTTTTCCCTCGAAGCCGCAGAGGCCGTGTGCGGCGGGCAGGAGGTGACGCCAGACGACATCCTCGATGTCCTCGGCCGACTCGTCGATCGATCCCTGCTGACGATCGACCGGGACAACGTCGAAGCCCGCTTCCGCATGCTCGAGACGATTCGCGACTACGCCCAGGATCGGCTTGCCGAGACCAGCGATGGCGCGGCCACCCATGCGCGCCACCTCGACTGGTTTTCGGGCCTCGTCAACCGAGCTCGACCCGGCTTCTTCGAGGGGCCGGTACAGCACGAATGGGTCGGCCGGCTGGCAGCCGACCACGACAACCTGCGCGCCGCACTGCGCTGGGCCGAGGACGATCCGGATGGCGCCACGGCCGAGCTGAACCTGGCATCAGGCATGTGGCGATTCTGGGAAATCCAGGGATTCCTCGAGGAGGGAAGCGCCTGGCTCGAGCGGGCGCTCAAGCGAGTCGGTGGCGAGGCATCTCCCCGTCGCGCCTCCGCGCTGACCGGCGCCGGCGTGCTGGCGGCGCAGCGCGGCGACTTGGCGGCGGCCACGGCATTCCACGAGGCGAGCCTGACGATCCGTCGTGAGCTGGGTAGTTCAGCGGGAATCGCCGCGGCATGCAATAACCTCGCCAGCCTGCACGTGGAGCGCGGCAACTTCGTGCGGGCACGCGAGCTGTATCTCGAGGGGATCGAGCAATCCATGGCGGGCGACGATCCTCAGGGGGCCGCATATGGTCGCCTGAACCTCGCCGACTCCGCAGCCCGCGAGAGAGCGGCAGACGCCGACAGCCTCTATGCCGACGCCATCGCCGCGCTCGAGGAACAGGGCGACGAGTGGGGAATCGCGCATGCCACTGCCCGACTGGCGCGACTCTCGCGCGGTCGTGGCGATCTGCGCGGTGCCGCGACACGCTTCGCGGAAGCGCTGGCGCTCAATCGGCGGTTGGCCGATTCCCGTGGCGAGGCCCAGAACCTGGCGAGCCTCGGAGACGTGTCCGCCGATGGCGGTGACATCGCCGGGGCGGAGACTCACTACCGCGCCAGCCTCGCGCTGCGAGCTCAGCTGGGAGACCGCGGTGGGATGGCCTCGGTCCTGGAGCGATTGGCCGGGACGGCGGAGGATCGGCCGGAGCGAGCAGCGGTCCTCATCGGCGCATCTCAGGGGCTGCGGCAGGCGATCGGCGGTCCGCTGTCACCTGCGGGCATGGCACGGTTGGACCAGTTTCTCGCTGGACTCCACGATGCCATCGGACGTGAGGCGGTGGACCGGGGGCGCGCCCGAGGAAGCCGGATGACCCCAGCGGAAGCCGTCGAGTACGCGACGGCGGTCGGCGGCTAGGCGCCCTCCCTGACCTCGGTCAGGCGATCGGCGAGGAGGCCGTGGGCCTCTCGGTGGACGTCCTCGGCGGCCTGGGGACTCGGGGCTTCGACCAGGCAGAAGACCTTCCCGGTCGCCTCGTCGTACCAGTAGCGCAGGTAGTTCACGCCGTGCGCCGCCTGGACCTCCAGGTCCCGGGCGTGCGCCTGCGCCACCGCCGGTCCCGTCAATCCAGGCACGAACTCGTGCTCGTCGAGGTACAGAGGCATGTCGTCTCCCTTGCGTTCGTCGATCCGACCGAGGCCGTCCGAATCATAGCCGTGTCATCCGGCGCCCGCTGGTCGCGCATCCGACGCAACACCCCTCAGCCAGGCGACACGCCTTCGACACGACGAGCTACGCGTGCCACCATCTGTTCCATGATCCGATTGCCGTGCCTGTGAAGCGCCCTACGCGGGATGAAGTCCACGTCTTCGACGCGGCCCCGCAGTTTCGCGAGTGGCTCGACGCTCACCACGGCGACACCGATCAGGTGTGGGTCGCCTACTACCGCAAGGACGTCCCGAAGACGTCGATGACGTACGACGAGGCGGTGGAGGTCGCCCTGTGCTACGGCTGGATCGACGGGATCGGGTACCGCGTCGACGATGAGGTGAGCACGAATCGATTCACGCCGCGCCGGAAGCGCAGCTATTGGAGCAGCGTGAACATCGCAAGGGTCAAGCGACTCGAGCGCGGCAGGCTCATGACGCCCGCGGGACTTCGGGCATTCGAAGCCCGGGACCGGTCAGCCACGCGCCGGTACTCGTACGAGAACCTGCCCTCCGACCTGCCGGGCGAGATGCTCGACAGTCTCCGGGCGAACGACGATGCGGGGGCCTACTGGGAGGCACAGTCGCCGGGCTATCGGCGCCAGGCGGCCTTCTGGGTCGTCAGCGCAAAGCGCGACGAGACGCGTGCCCGCCGCCTGCGGCAGCTCATCGCAGACAGCGCCGCCGGACGACGGATCAAGCTCCTGTCCTAGCCTCCGGGGAGGCGGCCGTCCCGGCAGGTCGTCGACCCCATGAGCCCGAATCTGCTGAGACAATGGCGTCATGACCGACATGACCGATGGAGCCCAGATCGCCCGCCAGACCGAGCACGACGCCGAGGTTCTCACGCCCGAGGCACTTGCCTTCGTCGCCGGCCTGCATCGGCGGTTCAATGCGCGCCGCCTCGAGCTGCTCGCCGCGCGGACGGAGCGCCAGCGGCGCTTCGATGCCGGAGAGCTCCCGGGCTTCCTGTCGGAGACGACGGGGATCCGCGACGACGACTCATGGCAGGTCGCCCCGGCGCCCCCGGATCTCGACGATCGTCGCGTGGAGATCACCGGGCCCGCCGAGCCGAAGATGATGATCAATGCGCTGAACAGCGGCGCGCAGGTTTTCATGTGCGACTTCGAGGACGCCCTCTCCCCCACCTGGGAGAACGTCGTGACCGGTCAGTGGGCCGTCCGCGAGGCCGCCAGGCGACGCCTGACGCTCACCACCGACGCGAAGACATATGAGCTCAAGCCTGAGATCGCCACCCTCGTGATCCGGCCGCGCGGGTGGCACCTCGACGAGGAGCACGCGACGGTCGACGGCGAGCCGATGAGCGCCAGCCTCTTCGACTTCGGCCTGGCTTTCTTCCACAACGCCAGCCAGCAGCTGGCTCGCGGGTCGGGACCCTACTTCTACCTGCCGAAGCTCGAGTCGCATCTCGAGGCGCGGCTCTGGAACGACGTCTTCATCCATGCCCAGGACGAGCTTGGCATTCCTCGCGGGTCCATTCGAGCAACGGTCCTCATCGAGCACATCCTGCTCGCCTTCGAGATGGACGAAGTCCTCTATGAGCTCCGCGAGCACGCGGCCGGGCTGAACGCCGGCCGTTGGGACTACATCTTCAGCCTGATCAAGACGTTCCGGTCACGGGACGACATGGTGCTTCCCGACCGGGCATCGGTGACCATGAGCGTCCCTTTCATGCGGGCCTACACCGAGCTCCTGGTGAAGACCTGTCATCGCCGCGGCGCGCACGCGGTGGGTGGCATGGCGGCATTCATTCCCTCGCGCCGAGACGCCGAGGTCAACGAACGAGCATTCGCCGCGGTCCTGGCCGACAAGAATCGTGAGTCGGGGGACGGCTTCGACGGCACCTGGGTCGCGCATCCCGATCTTGTTCCGTTGGCGCGCGAGGTCTTCGACGGCGTGCTCGGCAATGAGCCGAACCAGAAGGCTCGCCAACGTCCCGACATCGTCGCCGATGCGAGCGCCCTCCTCGAGGTCCGGGTGCCCGACGGCCGCGTGACCGAGGCCGGCGTGCGGGCGAACGTCTCCGTCGGCTTGGCATACCTTGCGTCATGGCTCGCGGGGAACGGCGCTGCGGCGATCAACAACCTCATGGAGGACGCCGCCACCGCGGAGATCAGCCGGTCTCAGCTATGGCAATGGCGCATGCGCGCCACCGAGTTGGAGGATGGGGGCACGTTGACGGCAAATCGCTACGCTGGACTCCGCGACGAGGAGCTCGCCACGCTGCGCGAAGGCAACCCTTACGCTCCGTGGGATGCGGCCGCGGAGCTCCTCGACGAGCTTGTGCTCTCTGACGACTGCGCCTCGTTCCTCACGCTCCGCGCCTACGGCCGTCTAGGCTGAGCGTCACGCTGAGGCGACCAGCCGGAGCACCTCGATCGGACGAGCGATTCCCTTCACCTCGTGACTCCCCCGCTCCTCGAATGACAGGCCGCTTCCTTCCGACAGCCCGGCTGCCATGCTCGAGACCAGGATCTCACCAGGCTCGGCCAACGCCATGATGCGGGCCACGGCATGCACGGCGATGCCGCCGATGTCGTTGCCCGTCTGCTCGACCTCGCCCGTGTGGATGCCGGCACGAATCGCCACCCCGGTCTCAGCGACCGCCTCGCGGATGGCGCGCGCCGCGCGCATCGCTCCGACGGCGCTCGAAAACGTGACGAGGAAGCCGTCCCCGGTGGTATTGACCTCGTGTCCACCACGCCGCTCAACCTCCTGGCGACCGATCCGGTTGTGGTCGGCCAGCACCTGCTTCCAGGCGGCGTCGCCGATCGCCGCGACGGTCCGCGTCGAGTCGACGATGTCGGTCATCAGGAGCGTCGCCAGCACACGCTCGTGCTCGCTGGGGACAGCGAGGGCATCGATGTTGCCGCCCAGGTCGAGGAGCACGACCGGCTCGTCTCCGATGACCCAGGCGTCATGGCCCGGTGGCACCTCGAACAGGTCGTCGGGTTCGAGCGCGATCTCCTCGCCGTCGTCCATGCGCACGCCGAACCGTCCGGACACAAGCACCTGGAAGTGGTGGATCGGGCACGACATGACACCCATGATCGGGGCCATGTGGGTCGACCAGCGGAAGCCGGGCTGGAGGACACCGCGTCCGACGGTGTAGCTGCCCATGCGCATGACGGCCAACGTTCCGAGCGGGGAGCTCCGCTGCTCATCGGGGTGCGCCAGGTTCTTGCGCTTGATCACCGCCATGCCTGATGGTCCGTCGGCACGCCCGGCGAGGTCAAGCCTGAATTGCTGATCTTGGACATCGATCGGATCATCTGGCATCCTGCATCGGCCCCATACCGCTCGAACCTCTCATGATCTCTTCCCGCCGACATCGTCCGCGCTCCTGGCAGCTCGCCGTGCTGGTCGTGGTCGTGGGCGGGCTCCTGGGGTTCGGTGCCGTTCGCACCAACGTGCTCGGTGCAGCGGATCGGCTCGATCGGGTGGGCGCGCGCGTCGATGCGTTCCTCGACCCCGCACCTGATCGCTCCACGCTGCCGACCGTCGTCGTCACGCCTCGCCCGCTGCCCGCCGCATCGGCCGCGCCGGTCGGGGTGGCAACGGCCGGCGGCAGCGACGATCTTCCGACGATGCCGAGGCCGGCGCTCCCCTCCCCGATCGCCCGCGCCCCGGTGGACGTTGTTCTCGTCGCGGATCACGCGACCGTCTTCGCGTCGCAGCTGACCGACAAGGACTGCGCGGTCGCCGGTACGCAGATGGTGCTCGCGATGCTCGGCCTCGGCGACACATCGGCCGCGTTCCAGACCGAGATCCACGATCGGATCGGCGAGTGGGAGGCGTGGGACGACAGCCACAACGGCGGCTGGGGGCCAGCCTCGATCTCGCTGGCCCTCGCCGAGTACGGCGCTCCCGGCTACGAGGTCCGCGCCTACGACGTCCAGGCCGACGCTCTACGCGACGCGGCGATCGCCATCAGCACCACTGACATGCCGGTCGTGCTGCTTCCCTGGTGGGGCGCGCACACCTGGGTCATGACCGGCTTCCGCGCCGATGCGGACCCGGCCCACTTTGCCGATGCCGAGCTCAGTGGCGTCTACATCCTCGACCCGTGGTATCCGCGCGTCTCGTCGATCTGGGGTCCGTCGGACGGTCCCGGCAACTTCGAGGACATGGCCGAGATGGAGCGCAACTTCATCCGGTGGTCACGACCCGAGGGGGCGTACCCCGACCGCGACGGGAAGTACGTGGTCCTCATTCCGACGATTCCGCTGGACTCCTGACCCAGGCACGCATCCTGGCGGCCAGCGCCGCCGCCAATAGCGCCACCTTCGTCGCCTGGCCGATGGCGAACCCGATCGGAATGGCGACCAACCCGAGATCGTCCACCAGGATCCGGGTCGCAGCCACGGTCACACCGAGAGCGGCGAGCGATGCGAGCACCTGGAGCAGCGTATGGCGGGTGGCGTAGATTGCCCGGCTCAGCAGGTGAGTGAGGCTCTCGAACGGGACACTGATCGCGAACGCCAGCAGCACGGTGGATGTCATCGTGATGTCCTCGGCGTCGAACGCGCCGCCGCCGAGCAGGATCTCGATGGCGAGGCCTCCGACCACCGCCAGTACGATCGCAGCCGCGGTGGTGAGGACGGTGACCACGATGGCATTCGTGCGGACCATGCGCACGAAGCCTGCCCGATCACCCGTGGCGTGCGCGATCGCGAGCGGAGGGAAAACGGCCAGGGCGAAGGCGACGCCGATGAGGCTCACCGGCACGCTCTGGAAGTTGCGGGCAAAGCTGACGGCCGACACGCTCCCGGCGGCGAGGGTGCTGGCGACCGCGGTGAAGAAGAGGAACGTCATCGGCTCGACGGGATGACTGGCCATCTTCGGCAGCATGAGCCGCACGAACTCGCGCACGCTCGGCGTCCGGAACGAGCGGCCGAGCCCGATCCGGAATGGGCTGGCTCGCAAGCCGATGAATCGGCTGCCGAGATGGATCGACGCGCCGATGACCGCGCCGATGGCCGGTCCATAGATCCCGAGTCCGGGGAACGCCAGGGTGCCGACGATGATGCCGGCGTTGTAGAGGAGCGGTGCCAGCCCGTACCAGAAGAATCGCTGCTCGGCCAGCAGGACCTGGCCGAGCGTCAACGAAGCGGCGAACAGGACGGGGGTCACGAGCATGACACGGAACAACGAGACGTAGAGGTCGCGCTGGTCGCCCACGAACCCGGGCGCGATGAGTGTGACGGTGGCCTCGGCAAACACGAGCATCACGAGCGCCGCCACGCCCATGACCGAAACGGCGGCGCTCAGGATCGCGCGGGCGAACCGATCGCCGGCGAGTGGGTCGTCGCCGCTTCGCAAGCGGATGAAGATCGGAATGAATGGGGCCGCGAGGCCCGCCTCCACGAGCACGTCGAGCAACAACTCGGGAAGGACGAAGGCCGCGTTGTATGCGTCCAGCTCGGATCCCGCCCCGAAGGTTCGCGCGAAGATCCGGTCGCGCACGAGTCCCATGAGGTAGCTGCCAAAGATCAGGACCGAGAGCAGCGGAGCCCCGCGCGGCACCGTTCGGAGCACGAACCCACGGGCCCGAGACGTCGCGCTGCTCATCGTTCGTTGGTCGCCATCGGTCCGAGTGTACGAATTGACGCGCGCGCGGCCGTGGACTTCGGACAACGGAAGGGTGGCGAAGTGGTGACGCGCCACGGATTCCGTGCTAGGCTTCGAGCAGCAAGGCCCATTGCGGGCACCAAATCGCGGCACCACGAACGCTCCTCTCACGGTCTTAACGGCGAGATGGCTCGCTGAGGCCGCGCAGTAAGGAGTGTTTCTCTTTTGTTGACCTACGAAGACAAGACGCTGACATGCGTCGACTGCGGCATGGAGTTCTCGTTCACCGCGAGCGACCAGCAGTTCTACGCTGACCGTCAGTTCAGCGAGCCGCGCCGCTGCCCGGCCTGCCGCGCCGCCAAGAAGGCTGCGCGTGGCGAGAGCACCGGCAGCTACGGCGGTGGCGGCGGCGGATACGGTGGCGGCGGTGGTGGTGGTGGATACAGCGACCGCCCGCGCGAGATGTTCAGCGCCACCTGCGACAGCTGTGGCAAGGAAGCCCGCGTTCCGTTCCGGCCGACCGGCACCAAGCCCGTCTACTGCAGCGACTGCTTCCGCCGCTAGGCACGCATCGCATCAACGAGAACGACCCGGTGGCTTTGGCCACCGGGTCGTTCTGCATGTGGGGCGCCAATTCAGTCTTCGGGCACGCCCCAGGGCTCGGCCCACGGATACCGCCGGCTTGCAACCTCGAGCGCCTCCATCATCCGGCCCCGCGCCTCCGCAAGCGTGCGCGTCGCGGACGCGACCTCGATGTCATCGGCGTCCTTCTGGTCCGCCTCGGCACGGATGGCCGATGACACGCGCCGGTAGGCCTGGATCCCGTCATTTGCTGACCGGGTGATCTGACC
>JBDSJJ010000002.1:0-16475 GCA_039917415.1 Candidatus Limnocylindria bacterium
CCTCGGCGATCGCCGCCAGCGTCCCCTCCCCGCCGTCGGCCATCGGCCGGCGCAGAACCTTGTCGTTTGGGCGAACGCGCGACCAACCGGCGGCGATGGCGGAGGTCACCGCCACCGAGTCCAGCGCGCCACCGAACGAGTCGGGGGCGATGACGACGGTCAGCGTTCGGGTCATCGGCGCTTGAGCTCCTTCCGTCGTTCGGCATAGGCGGGAATCGAGATGATCGGCGGCCGAATCTCGTCGCCGATCTCGCGGACCTCGAGGTTGAAGTGGTCCTTGCCGGTGTTGATGACCTTCATCCCGCGGCCGACCTCGGTCAGCAGCTCGAGCCGATGACGCTCCTCGAGCTTGCGGATGGCGCCCTGCAGGATCACGTATGCCATCTGCGACAAATTCGGCAACGGCTGGTTGCGGTGGATCCGGCGTTCGAGGTCGACCTGCCCGACGGCGGAGAGGCCGGCCTGGTCGAGGATGTCGATCAGCAAGCCGATCTCCACCGCGTAGCCCGTGAAGAACGGGAGCTGTTCGAGGAGCTCGCGCCGGCCGGCGTACTCGCCCGACAGCGGCTGGATCATGCCCGACAGCTCGGGGAAGAACAGGTTGATGAGCGGACGCGCCATGAGTTCGGTCACGCGGCCGCCGCCCTCGGCATGGAGCGTGTCGCCCTGCTTGATCGGGCGCTGGTAGAAGCCCTTCACGTACTGGATCTTCGGCTCGACGAGCAGTGGCCCCAGCAGCCCATACACGAATCGCGGCTGGATGTTGCTGATGTCGGTGTCTATCCAGGCCACGATGTCGCCGTCGAGCACGTGGAGGCTCTTCCACAGCGCCTCCCCCTTGCCACGGTGGCTGCCGGCCTCCGGCAGGATCTCGGCGTGCTGATGGACCGGGATCCCGAGATCCTTCGCGATCTCGGCGGTGCGATCGTCACTTGCCGAGTCGATCACCACGAGCTGGTCGATAAGGGGGATGCGATCCATCAGCGCGGTCTTCACGCGCTTGATGACCGTCCCGATGGTCTTCTCCTCGTTGAGGGTCGGCAAGCCGACGCTGATCGTCAGCCCGAGCCGTTCCTTGTGCGCCAGGAGCTTGCGGATGTCGGAGAACTCGTGGGCATGGAAGCTGTTCTCGGCGAACCACTTGTCGACGACGATCGGCAGCGATCGGCTGCGCTCCACGTACGCATCGGCGTGGGCAAGCGTTCCCTCGCTGGCGCGCAGCTCCTCGAACGTCGCCAGCCCGACCGACTGCTTCGTCTTGACCACGATGACCGTGGGCTTCGCCTTGCTGGCCACCGACTCTGCCAGGGTGCCGAACAGGTAGCGGCCATCCGGGCTCGCGTTTGTCGGATGGGCCGATGCGCCCATGACCACCAGCTGGTGGTGCGCGGCCTCCTTGATGATCGCCTGGCGCACCGACGCCGCCTCGCGAATGAGCCCACTCGCGCGCCGCGTCCCCGCGTGCTCGCGCACGAAGGCGTCGACCGCGACCTGCTCTCGCTCGATGGCTCGCTCGCCGATGCCCTTCGGGACCACGTGGAGGACCACGACCTTTGCCCCAAACCGCTTGGCGAGGTCGCGGCTGATGCGCATGGCCAGCTCCGCGTGCGGACCGCCACGCACCGGGACGAGGATGGATTCGACCTTCTCGAGTCCGCGCTGCTTCACCACGGCGATGTCGCACGGCGACTCGCGAACCACGGCGTCGATCGTCGGGCTGAACACCGGTCGGGGCTGGGAGCGCTGTCCGGCCAGTGCCATCTCGGCCGCCTCGGCGTCGGCGCGGGCGACCTGGGCGTGCGTCGGCGGTCCGCCCCAACCGAAGATCACGAGGTCCGAGGACTCCTCGCCGACCGCCTCGATGACGCCGTCGGCGGCGTGACGGCCGATGCGCACCATCGTCCGCAGCTCAACGCCCTCCTCGTCGCCAACGTCGAGGACGCGCTGGAGCAGGCGGCGCGACGTGCGGGCCTGTGTCGCTCCCTCGCTGAGCGAGACGCCCTCGGGCACCTCGACGATGCCGAGAACCGTGATCTCGGTCGGTCGGCCGTTCGCCACTCCCGCGCCGATGCGCACGAGATCGCGCGCCGTTCGCGGGTTGGCGAGCGGCAGGAGGATCCGATACGGCGTCTTGCGCCGGGCGGCAGTCATCAGTCCGGCTGGCTCGCCGCGCGCATCTCTCGCCAGCGCGTCACGAGGTACGGCTTCAGCTCCTCGAACTGGCGGGCCTGGTCGTCGATGACGCGCTCCGCCTGGTCGGTCGTCATGTCGAGGGTCTCGCTGATGAAGCCCGCCGTCCGCCCGAAGTAGAGCGGCGTCAGGGCGGCAAGGAGCTGCTCGCGGTCCACTCCGGGCCGGTGGAAGGCGACGAGCGCGTCGAAGAGGCAGCGGATCCACAGCTCGGGCGTGAAGTGGAAGTCGGATGGCTCGGCCGGCAGGTCGAGGGCCATGACCCGCTCGAGCTGCTCGTCACTCAGCATCTCGGCCCACACGTCGCGCTGGGTGAGCCGGGCCTGGTCGAAGTTGTCGACCAGCTTGGCGTGGTTGACGCTGATCTCCTCCGGGGCGACGACCCGCTCGAAGCCGTACTCCGGGATCTGGTGCGAGCCGCGGACCCGCAGCCAGCGATCCTCGTACCGGCCCGCGAGCTTGAACAGCGTGCCAACCACTTGCCGGAACATCGGCCCGAGATCGCTGGCGGGATCCTTGGCGTCGTGGATCTTCGCGCCGAGACGCGCCTGGCACACGGCGAAGCCCTCGTTGATGGCCGAGTGCGTCATCCAGATGTCGATGCCGAAGCGCGCGGTGAGCTCATCGAAGGTGTCGAGCTCGAGGTAGCGGCTCACGAGGTCGCCCGAGACGCCGAAGTCCCCGCCGATCGGCTGACGGATGCGCGTGCCGTACAACGCGCGGGTCAGCGGATAGCTGATGTTGTTGGTGATCGTGCCGTCGTACTTGTAGCGCGCGTACATCGGCGCCACGAAGTCGTAGCCGCCCTTGAGAATCGGGCCCGCCAGGAGCTCGACCCATTCGGGCACGATGGAGCGCAGGTCCGAGTCGACCATGACCATGGCCTTGACCTTGAGCTCGTGCGCCACTTCGAACAGCGCGCGCACCGCGGTGCCCTTCCCGCTCGTTCCCTGATACGTGAAGCTGATGCGCTGCAGCTTGTGCTTCGGACTGACGAGGATGACCTTCTCGAGGTAGTCCGGGCTCTGTGTGCTGACCGCGACGCGTGGCGTGTCATCGGGAGATCCGCCGTCGCTGTTGACCAGGACGGGCTTCATCTCGGGGAAGTATTGGACCATGCCGGCCGTGGTGGCGCGGACCACGTAGCCGATGGTCTCGGCGTTGCCGAATGACGGGATTCCGACCATGAGGTCGGCCGAGCCGATGCGGCGGACCTCGGCGAGGCCCTCGGACTCGAGTGCTGACGGGGGCACGGCGGCTGGATTGGCTGTCAGGACGTGGCCTCCTCGATGCTGCGACGTGGTCGGGTCCACTCGGGTCGATCAGGCTCGATCGGGGTCGCTCGGGGTCTCGATGGTAGCACGCACCCTCGCCTCGACCCGGTCGGGACAGAGCGCCGGGCCGGCCTAGTCCTCCACCCGCCGCACGCGATCGCCGCGGCCGCCGAGCATGCGGCCCATGAAACTGCGCGGTGCCTCTGCGCGCAGCGACAGCTTGAGCCAATCCTCGGTTCGCTCTCCGGGACGGTAATGCGAGTTCATGTGCTTGGCGACATAGTGCGTGAAGCCGTTCGCGCGCCAGCCGACCAGCCACCCGGCCAGCGGCTGCTTGACCAGTGGGCTGAGCCGGACACGAATGCCCTCGTCGATAACCGACTCGAGCAGGCGCCGGCGCTCCTGGAACGGGATCTCGTGCAGCTGCTCGCCGTCGAGCTCGACGAGGTCGACGGCAACGAAGGCGCGGCGGCGCTCGGATTCGAGCGGATCGGGAATCTCGCCGGCGAGACCCTCCACCTCGAGTGTCTCCGCCCATGCTCGCGCCGGGCTGCCGTCGCCGACGAACGGCTGCGCGGTCCAGATGCCGTCGACGACCGCGTGGTCGGCCATGATCGCGGTCGCCAACATGTCGGGAGCATCGGCCAGACCATCGATGCCGTCGGGTCGCGCGCCGGTCTCGTCCGTCAGCTCGACGCGTCCGCCGGATGCGTGCGCCAGCAGGCGAATCCCCGGCCAGAGCGGCTCGAACAGCCAGTCCACGCTCAGCACCTCCGCGTTGGCCTGGACCGCCAGCTGGGGAAGGATCGGGTCAGTCATCAAGTGAAGCGTACCGCGCCCCGTCGCCGCGAGTTCAGCCGACGCGCGCCTAGCTCTGATCGTAGAGGGCGAGCTGCCCTTCCTCGACAGCCGCCCCGACCTCGGAGCGGATCGCCTCCCAGGCATCGAGGTCCCATTCGCCGACGAAGGTGATGGCCGTCCCCTCCTTGCCCGCGCGACCCGTCCGCCCGATGCGATGGACATACGTATCGGCGTCCTCGGGGATTTCGTAGGAGACGACGTACGGCAGGTCGGTGATGTCCAAGCCGCGGCTCGCGACGTTGGTTGCGATCAGGAACTGGATCTTGCCGGCCCTGAAAGCGGCCAGGGTTCGGTCGCGCTCGCGCTGCGACAGTCCGCCGTGCAGCCCCGCCACGTTCTTGCCGCGCCGCTGCAGGGTGGTCGCCAACCGATCCACGCCGATCTGGGTATGCCGGAAGACCAGCAGCCGATCGAACCCGAACTGGTCGGTGAGCTCGAGCAGGGCCGAGACCTTGTCCTGCTCGGCCACGAAGTACACGACCTGGCGCACGGTCTCGACGGTGCGCAGGTCGGGCCGCACGGTCACGTGCGCCGGGTCCTTCTTCATGAAGCGATCGCAGATGCGGAGGATGGCGTACGGCATGGTGGCGCTGAACAGCGCGGTCTGACGTTGGCGGGGGCTTCTGGCGAGGATGGTCTCGACGTCGACGATGAAGCCCATGTCGAGCATGCGATCCGCCTCGTCCAGGATCACCGTGTGGACCCGGTCCAGCCGCAGCTCACCACGTCGAATGAGGTCGAGCACCCTGCCCGGCGTGCCGACCACAACCTGCGCACCGCCCTTGAGCCCCTCGATCTGGCGATCCATCGACGATCCCCCGTAAATTGCGACCGTCTGCACGTTGCGGAAGCCGCCGATGCGCGCGATCTCCTCGGTCACCTGCACGCACAGCTCGCGCGTCGGCGTGAGGACCAGCGCCTGGACGTGAGCGCTCGACGGGTCGATCTTCTCGACGATCGGGATGCCGAAGGCGGCGGTCTTGCCCGTGCCGGTCTGCGCCTGGCCGATGAGGTCCTCGCCGCGGCGCAGCGGAGGGATCGAGCGAGCCTGGACCTCGGTCGGCGTGACGAACCCCATCTTTTCGATGGCACGCGCGATGGTTGCGGGGACCTCGATCTCGCCGAAGCGATACGAGCGCGAGGCGGCGAGGATGGCCTGCTCGAACTCCGACGGCTCCGAATCGGCCGCAACCTCGATCGCGACCGGCTCCTCGCCTTCGGGGCGCGGTCGCCGCCGTGAGCGGGCGCGTGGGCTGTCGGTATCGGGCAAGCGGAACTCTTCGAATCGAACGGGGCCGGGCGGCCGTCGGATCGGTGATCGCCACCGGTGCGGTCGGCGCGGACGCACTCGTGGGACGGGCGCCAATCGAGATCGTACCACGCGACCCGATCGGCTCGGTCGCGCGTGTCTTGACGTCCGAGCCGCTTCTATCTGATACTGAGTCTCGTTATGGGAGCGACCGCGCTGCTCGTGTCGGCGAGCGCATTCCTGTCCGCACTGGCCGGCGGCTACCTCGCCCTGCGGGCCATTCGCCACGTCGGCCTGATCATCGCCCTCGGCGCCGGGATCCGAATCGGCGCGGCGTACTTCGACCTCATCCCCGAGAGCGTCGAGCACCTCGGTGGGTCGCTGGACCTGGCCATGATCTTCACCGCCGTCGGATTCCTCGCCTTCTATGCCATCGAGAAGCTCACCGCGCTCCACGTCGGCCACGAGACGGCCGCCGAGCTCGACCACGGCGACGAATCGCATCGGCACATCGGATTTCTCGGCAGCCTGGGCATGAGCTTCCACAGCTTCCTCGACGGCGTGGCGCTCGCGGCGGGACTGGCCATCGGCGGCGGGCTGGGCCTCGTGATCGCGGTCGTGGTGATCATGCATCGCTTCAGCGACGGCATCGGCATCGTCAGCCTGCTACTCGCCAGCCGGACGCCGACCCGGACGATCTATCGCTGGGTTGCCCTCGTGGCGCTTGCCCCCGTTGGCGGCGTGATCGTGGGGATCCTGCTGCCGATCCCGGACCAGGTGCTCGGTGGCATGCTGGCTGTGTTCGCCGGCTTCTTCCTCTATATCGGCGCGGCCGAGCTCCTGCCCGAGGCGCACCGCAGCGATCGATCGCGATGGGTCGTGGTCGCCACCCTGGCCGGCGTCGTGGCCATCTATGCTTTCAGTGCCTTCGCCGGCGTCGTGGGCGCCCATTGAGCTCGCGTTCAACCGCCGAACGACTGCGCGACGGCGGAGAGCGGGTGACGCGGCAGCGCCTGGTGGTGTGGGAGGCGCTGGATCGTATCGGGCGCCAGGTCTGCGCCCAGGACCTGTATGAGAACCTGCGGCGCCACCGCCCGCAGATCGGACGCGCCACGGTCTACCGCAGCCTCGAGGCACTGGTTGCCGTCGGGGTCGCGCGGCGATTCGAGCTCGACGGGCACGTCTCTGCCTACGTTGCCTGCCGGCCGCAACACCACCACCACCTCGCCTGCCATCGCTGCGGACGCGTGGAGGAGATCGACGAGGGCTACGTGGCGCCGGTCGCGGCGCGGGTTGCCGCGGATCGCGGGTTCGAGATTGACGACGCGCGGCTCGACTTCTACGGCACCTGCTCGCGGTGCGCCGCGAGCTGAAGGTCGTGTCTCAGGACGAGGCCGCAACCGCCTGCCCGTGGTCGGGCTCACTCGTCGGCGCATGCCCGTAGCCATGCGGGTGCGCCTCGCGCCAGGCCCAGGCGTCGGCCAGCATCTGCTCAAGGGTGGAGTGAGAAGGCTGCCAGCCGAGCTCCCGACGCGCGCGCCGTGAGGAAGCCACCAGGACCGGCGGATCGCCCGTGCGGCGCTTCACCGGTCGCGCCGGGATGGCGCGGCCCGTCACGCGACGGGCGGCCTCCACGACCTCGCGCACGCTGAAGCCCGCCGCCGAGCCGAGGTTGTAGACCTCGAACGAAGGCTCGCTCTCGCCCGTCGCCTCGAGGGCCAGCAGATGGGCGTTGGCGATGTCGCGCACATGGAGGAAGTCGCGGATGCAGGTGCCGTCCGGCGTCGGGTAGTCCTGGCCGTGGATCTGAACGTGCGTCGCTTCACCGGCGGCGACGCGGAGCACGACCGGCATCAGGTGAGTCTCCGGGTCGTGATCCTCCCCGTTGCGCTCGGTGGCGCCGGCCACGTTGAAGTAGCGCAGGCTGATGGCACGGAAGTCGTGCGCCGCGGCGAACCAGCGCATGGCGCCCTCGAACGCCAGCTTCGTCTCGCCGTACGGGTTGATCGGTTGCGTGCGGTCCGCCTCGGCGATCGGCACGCGACGCGGCTCGCCGTAGACTGCCGCGGTCGAGCTGTACACGAGGCGCGTGACGCCGGTGCGCTGCATGGCATCCAACAGGGAGACGCCGCCTCCGACGTTCGTGCGGTAGTAGATCCCCGGGTCGATCATCGATTCGCCCACGAGCGAGCGAGCGGCGCAGTGCAGCACGGCATCGATCCCATCGGCCAGGATGGCCTCAAGCCGCAGGTCGTCCGCGACGTCGCCGACCTCCAGCCGCGCCCCGTTGGGGACTGCGGCGGCATGTCCGCTCGAGAGGTTGTCGTAGATGACGACCTCGTGACCGGCATCCAGGAATCGCTCGACGCTCGTCGAGCCGACGTACCCTGCTCCGCCCACGACGAGCAGTTTCAACCCACGCTCCTCGTCATCGTCGGGTCGCCGCCACGGGTTGGACGGGGTCGGCCAGCTGACGCGCCATGGTCGGCGTGAGGTGGGTCGAGACGCGGGACGCTCCCGCAGCGGCGGCGTCGGTGACCTGGTCCGCGGTCCGCAGCCGTCCGCTGGCCTTCACGCCGATGCGAGGTCCCACGCTGTCACGCAGGAGGCGCGTTCGCGCCAGGGTCGAGCCGGCCGTGGCGGTGCCCGGGCTGGTCACGACGTGGTCGGCTCCGGCGCGCTCCGCCAGCCGGCAGGCGCGGCGCAGGTGCTCCTCGCTCATCGGCTGCGCTTCGATGATGACCCCCACCGAGGCAAGGGCCGAGTGCGCCATGTCGACCACGGCGAGCATGTCGTTGAAGACGGCCTCGTCGTCACCCGAGGCAAGCGCCCCGCCGTTGAGCACGAAGTCGATCTGCGTGGCGCCCTGCTCGAGCGCCTTGGATGCCTCGAAGGCCTTCACGCTGAGAACCTGGCCGCCATGAGGGAAGCCGACCACCGTTCCCAGGGTTACGCGCGATCGACCGAGGCCGCGCTTCGCCATCTTCACCAGCCAGGGATTCACCGTCAGCGCGGCGAGGTCGTACTCGACAGCAAGCGATACCGCGGCATCGAGGTCCGCGAGGGACGCGTTCGGTTGCGTCAGCCGGTGCTCGAGTCGGACAGGCCGACGCACGGCGGCGTTCATCGGTGCACGGTCCCTCCGCTCGGGGTGAGCAGCGTTCGATCAGGCACGACCCGGGCTTCGAACCCGGACGACGGATTGTACCAGCGTCGATTCCTATGTCAGCCGGCGGGGCCTGGACCGTTGCCATCTGTCACCGCCGACCGACCGATGCGACGGGCGAGAACCAGCAGCTCGTCGCGGCGATTGAGCGATGGATTGTCCAGCACCGCCTCGAGGAGACCATCCATGATCACGCCGACCCGCGGGCCGGGGCCGATGCCCAGCGCACCCTGGACGTCGTCGCCGTCGATCGCCAGCTTCCGGCCGCGAAGCAGGTCGGGGGCGCGCTCGACCTCGAGCGCGATCCGCTGTTCGAGCGCCGCCTGGATCTCGGCCCCCGCCGTCCCGACACCCGACGCGGCATCGTCGGCGCGCCGCAGCCCGAACAGCAGCGGCAGACGATCCTGGCCCACGCGCCTCACGAAGCGGCGGACCGCCGCATCGGTCCAGGCCGGATCGTAGGCGTACATGTGATGGCGGACGGCGTCCACCACCTCGTCGGACACGGCACGCGGAACTCGGAGCCGTCGGAGGATCGAGACCGCCAGCTCGGCACCCACCCGATCGTGGCCGATGAAGTGGCCATCCGCCAGGGTCGATGCCTTTCCGATGTCGTGCAGCAGGGCGGCGAGCCGCAGCGTCCGATCGTCGGGCGGAGAAGCGTCCACGGCTCGGAGCGTGTGATCGAGCGCGTCGCCGGGGGTCGCTTTGGCCTGCGGCACGCCGCGCAGGGCCGCGAGCTCGGGCAGCATCACGGCCAGCAGACCGAGGCGCTCGAGGATCGAGATCGAAACCGATGGCGCCGCCGCATCGAGCATGCGCAGGACCTCGTCCCGCACCCGCTCGGCGGAGACGCCGGCAACGGTGCCGGCCAGCCTCGTGATCGCGCGCTCGGTTCCTGGTTCAATATCGAGGTCGAAGCGCCCGGCCAGGCGGGCCCCACGGACCAGGCGCAACGCGTCCTCGCTGAACCGCTCGTCCGGGTCGCCCACGGCGCGAAGCAGGCGGCGGGAAAGATCGCCGATGCCGTCGAACGGGTCGACCACCCGGCCGCGACCGGCGTCGAGCGCGACGGGGATCCAGGCGATGGCGTTGATCGTGAAGTCACGCCGCGCAAGGTCCTCGTCGAGGCTGGCGCCGAAGCGCACCTCGTCCGGGCGGCGCCGATCGCCATAGCCGCGCTCGGTGCGGTACGAGGTGACCTCGACGTCGGGTTCGCCGCGGACGGTGACCGTGCCGAAGCGGTTGTCCCACGTCGTCCCCGCGAACAACGGCGCCACGTCGTCCGGCGTCGCCGAGGTCGCGACGTCCCAGTCGGTGGCGGACGAGCTCGCGCCGAGCACGCGATCGCGAACGGCGCCGCCGACCAGCGCCGCTTCATGACCGGCATGGGCCAAGGTTCCCAGCACGTGCGCCACAGCATGCGGCAGGTCGGGGAACATCGGTTCCCGGGGCTGGAGCACGGCCGGATGCCTCAGCGCGCGGTGGCGGTGGAGCGGATCGGCTCGAGGAAGAGATACGAGCGCCACGCGTCGTTGCGCTCGTCGGCGAGATACGTGCCGAAGAGGTAGCGCAGATCTGCTCGCGGCGCTCGTGGCTCGCGCATCAGCCGCATCCGTGCCTCGGCCACGGTCTTGCCCCCCTTGCGATGGTTGCACGCACGGCACGCCGCCACCAGGTTGTCCCACTCGTGCCGGCCGCCGCGGTGCTTTGGCATCACGTGATCGATCGTCAGGTTCCGGCCGGCGGCGCCGCAGTACTGGCAGGTATGCCGATCGCGGCTGAACACCTCCCGACGGCTCAGCTTCACGCGCGGCTGCGGCCGCTTGACGTGGTACTGGAGGCGAATCACCGACGGGGCCGGGAGGGCGATGGTCGGCGTGTGAATCACCTGGTGATTCTTCGCCAGCAGCTCGGCCTTCTCCGCGCCGAGCAGCCGGAAGGCGCGCCTGATGTCGCAGACGTTGAGCGGTTCGTAGTTCTGGTTCAGGACCAGCACGGGAGCATTGATCATCATGGCGAGCGCCTTCCTGAAGCGGATCATACCAACGACCGCGGCGATTGCAGCCACCCGACCGCCGCCGCGGGCGTTGCTGCCTCGCGCGAGTAGAATGGAGCGTCGAATCGCGCGGCCCGAAGGCCCGCGCGGGACATCGCGCAGGAAGTACGAATGACCACCATCGAACGCAGTACCTGGACGACCAAGGTCGGGCTGGCCCGCATGCTCGCAGGCGGCGTGATCATGGACGTGGTGACCGCAGACCAGGCAAGAGTCGCCGAGGAGGCCGGAGCCGTCGCCGTCATGGCCCTCGAGCGCGTGCCCTCCGACATCCGCAGGGACGGCGGCGTGGCGCGAATGAGCGATCCGAAGCTCATCGCCGAGATCATGCAGGCGGTGACAATACCCGTCATGGCGAAGTGCCGGATCGGTCACTTCGCGGAAGCCCAGATACTCCAATCGATCGGCGTCGACTACATCGACGAGTCCGAGGTGCTCACGCCGGCGGACGAGGAGCACCACATCGACAAACACGGCTTCGACGTGCCGTTCGTGTGCGGCTGTCGGGACCTCGGCGAGGCGCTGCGGCGCATCGGCGAGGGGGCGGCGATGATCCGGACCAAGGGCGAGGCGGGTACCGGCGATATCGTGGAGGCGGTGCGCCATATGCGCGCCGTCCAGAAGGGGATCCGTCAGCTGCAGTCGATGCGCCCCGACGAGCTGTTCGCGGCTGCCAAGGAGCTGCAGGCACCGTACGACGTCGTGAAGCAGACCGCGGAGCTGGGCGAGCTTCCCGTTCCGAATTTCAGTGCCGGTGGGGTGGCCACGCCGGCCGACGCCAGCCTGATGCGCCAGCTCGGCGCGCAGGCCGTGTTCGTGGGCTCGGGCATCTTCAAGTCCGAGAATCCCGAGCGTTACGCGAAGGCCATCGTCAAGGCGGCGACGCACTACGAGAACGCCGAAATCCTCGTGGACGTCAGCACCGGCCTCGGCGAGCCGATGCGCGGCACAGCCTCCGGCGAGATTCCGCCCGGGGAGCGGCTGGCCGTTCGCGGCTGGTAGCCCAACGCGCACCATGACCGACGATTCGCGGCGCTCGCGCATCGGCGTGCTCGCCGTCCAGGGCGCCGTGCGACCACACCTCGAGGCCATCCGTGCCGTCGGGGGCGAGTCGATCGAGGTCCGGCTACCGCGCGACCTCGTGGACCTGGATGCCCTCATTCTGCCGGGGGGCGAGTCGACGACAATGCGCAAGCTCATCGACGCCTACGGCCTGCGCGAGCCGATCGCGTCGCTGGCGCAAGGCGGGACGCCGCTGCTCGGCACCTGCGCCGGGATGATCCTGCTCGCCGAGCGCATCGCCGATGGTGACGAGCCGGTCTTCCCGCTCCTCGACCTCGAGTTGCGGCGCAACGGCTACGGCCGCCAGCTCGATTCGTTCGAGGCCGATCTCCACGTTCCCGCGCTCGGTGAGGCGCCCATGCATGGCGTCTTCATCCGAGCCCCGTTCGTCACCGACGTCGGACCGCGCGCCGAGGTCCTGGCGCGCGATCCCGACGGCACGCCAGTGGCGGTCCGGCAGGGCCGCATCCTGGCAACCGCCTTCCATCCGGAGCTGACCGCTGATCGACGCCTGCACCGCATGCTCCTCGAGATGGTGGGAAGGGGCGCGGGGCTGCCGGCGTGATCGACATCGAGCGGACGGTTCGCCCGGCACGGATCACCGATCGCCAGGCGCTGACCGACCTCACACGCCGCGCGCACGGCGCCGCCGACTCGCATCGGCGAACGTTGGGCGTCCCTGCCCCGAGCGCCGAGTCGCCGCGCATCAGCCTCGCGGCGCTCATGCCGTCGTGGCTGCCCTTGCGCGCCCCCTCGGTGCACCTCGTGGCCGAGATGGACGGCGAGCTCGTGGGCAGCTGCCGCGCCATCGAGGAGCCGCACCGGGACGACTGGGTCATCACCGAGCTCGACGCCGAAGAGGGACCACTCGCCGCCGAGATCCGGTACGACCTCCTGCGCGCCATCGTCGACGAGGGCGCCGGGCACGGGGTGGCCAGATTCCACGCCGCCTGCGCCGACGTGCGGGAGAACCTCGAGCTGTTCGGCCAATCGAGCTTCATGGCCTACGCGCAGGAGGAGATCTGGTGGCGCGCACCGGAACCGGCGCGCGGACCACGGTCGTGGCTGCGGACGCTCGTGTCGCGTGACGGTCGCGAGCGCCTCGCCGACGCCGTCGACCTCCAGCCAGCGGGCGCCCTCGATGCGTGGCACATCTTCGACCTGTGGACGCATGCCACGCCTCCCGCCATCGCCCGCATCGAGGGCTACGGGGCATCCGACTGGGAGTCCGCGGCCCGGGAAGCCATCGTGCCGCGGTCGGCGCTCAACCCGATCCTCCACTTCAGCGAAGTGGACACCTGGCTGCTGCCGTCGGAACAGCGAGTCGGAGGGTTCGCCCAACATGGTGCCTGCCGATCGGGGCCGCACTACCTGCGCTTCCTGGTGCGGGACGGGACCGACGGAGCAGGATTCCTGCGCGCCGTCCTGGCGCGCATGGGAAGCGACGCTATCGCTGCGGGCATCCTCGCCCCGGTGCGAACATATGAGACGGCGGGCACGCGCGCTGCAGAGGCGGCCGGCTTCGAGCCGATCGGACGGGTCACCCTGCTGGTGCGCGAGGTCCGCGCGCAGGTCCGCCAGCCGGCGATGGTTCCGGCGATCCGGTGACGAGGGAAGGGAAGGCGAGACGAGACGTGGCACGCCGCGAGACAACCGACGACCTCGATGCCCTGATGGAGTCGCTGCCCCCCGAGATCTGCGACCGCCTTCGGGGGCTGGCCAACCGGACCGACCTGCTCGAAGTCGTCATGGACCTGGGCAGGAAGCCCCAGGCGCGCTTCACCACCGGGGAGAAGGACCTGCTCGACCGGGAGATCACCGAGGCCGATATCGCCCACGTCATCGACCACATCGGAGTGTTCGGCGACGATAATCGAGCGGGCATCGAGCGCACGCTCCACCGCATCAGCGCCATCCGCAACCGGGCCGGTAAGGTCGTCGGACTCACCTGCCGCATCGGCCGCGCGGTCTTCGGCACGATCGACATCATCCGCGACATCACCGAAGCCGGGCAGTCGCTCCTCATCCTCGGCCGGCCGGGCGTCGGCAAGACGACGATGCTGCGGGAGGTGGCGCGGGTCCTGGCGGACGACCTTGGCAAGCGTGTCATCGTGGTCGACACGAGCAACGAGATCGCCGGGGACGGCGACATTCCGCACCCCGGCATCGGCGGGGCGCGACGTATGCAGGTGCGCACTCCGACCGAGCAGCACCAGGTGATGATCGAGGCGGTCGAGAACCACATGCCCGAGGTCATCGTCATCGACGAGATCGGGACCGAGCTCGAGGCCGGCGCCGCGCGGACGATCGCCGAGCGTGGCGTCCAGCTCGTCGGCACGGCACACGGCAACACGCTCGACAACCTCATGCTCAATCCCACCCTCTCCGACCTGGTCGGTGGCATCCAGCCGGTGACCCTGGGCGACGAGGAAGCCCGGCGTCGCGGCACGCAGAAGACCGTGCTCGAGCGCAAGGCGCCGCCGACGTTCGACGTGCTGGTCGAGATCGTGGAGCGCGACAACGTCATCGTGCACCGCAACGTGGCCGAGACGGTCGACGCCATCCTGCGCGGTCACATGGTCCCGCCGGAGGCGCGCTACCGCTCCGAGTCGGGGGAGGTCAAGGCAATGACGAAGTACGACTACCGCATCAGCGAGACGGGGACCGGCAACCCGGCCTTCGCGCCGGTCGAGCCCACCGGTGGGTTCGGAGCGTTCAGTCGTGGCGGGCGGGGCGGCGGGGGCGGGCGGTACGAGCGCAGCGGACTGCGGCCCCTGCCGGGCGGAGTCGATTCGTCACGTGGCGCGCGTTCGCTCCCGGGGGAGCGCCTGAGCGGTGCCCCGAGCACCGACCCGCGCAGCGAGCTCGAGCAGGCCCTGGCCGACATGGACCAGGCTCCGGACGTCGATCGGCCCATCGGCGCGCAACGGCCGGCCGGCGATCGCGCCCGCTCGCGTCGCCCGATGAGCGTCTTCGCGTTCGGCGTCAGCCGCAAGCGGCTGGAGCAGGCGGTGCGTGAGCTCGGCGTGCCGGTGACGGTCGCCCGCGAGCTCGACGACGCGGATGCGGTGGTCACCCTGCGCAACTACTACCGCCGCAAGCCGGCCTCCCTGCGCGATGCGGAGTCGCACGGGGTGCCGATCTACGTGCTCAAGACGAACACGACCCTCCAGATGCAGAACATGCTGGCCAGCCTGTTCGACCTGGAGGCCGATCCCCAGGAAGCCGCCCTGCGCGAGACGTCCGAGGCCATTGGCCTGGTCCAGGCGTCGGGTCGCCCACTCGAGCTCGCGCCGCAGAACGCCTACGTCCGCCGTCTCCAGCACCAGATGGCCGAGAAGAGTGCATTGATGTCCCGCTCACGCGGGTCCGAGCCGAACCGCAGGGTGGAGCTCATCCCGGAGGAGGGACGCAACTGGCGCTGACGCCTCCCATCGGTCCGCAGGCGTGACCGATGCGTCTCCGGGCCGCGGCCGGTTCATCACGCTCGAGGGGCCGGAGGGAAGTGGGAAGTCGACGGCGGCGCGGCACCTCGTGTCGTGGCTGCGCGGACGTGGCGTCCATGCGCTGCTGACCCATGAGCCCGGCGGGACACCGCTGGGCGACGAGGTGCGGCGGATCGTGCTCCACATGCGCGGCATGAGCGACGATCTCGAGCCCCGGGCCGACGCGCTTCTCTACGCCGCGGGGCGGGCTCAGCACGCGGCGCGCGTCATCCGGCCGGCACTCGAGCGCGGCGAATGGGTCGTGTGCGCCCGCTACGCCGATTCGTCCCTGGCCTACCAGGGGGCCGGGTACGGCAATGACATGGGCGAGATGCGCCGGCTCCAGGAGTTCGCGACGAACGGGCTATGGCCGGACCTGACCCTGCTCATCGACGTGCCTGTCGAGGTCGGCCTGGAACGCACGCGACGGCGGGCGGAATGGAATCGGTTCGAGGACACCGAAGAGGTCGCGTTCTTCGAGAAGGTCCGCGCCGCGTACCTGCGCCTGGCCGCCGACGAGCCTGAGCGCTTCGAGACCGTGGACGGCTCGGTGTCGGTGGAGGAGGCGGATGCGGCGATCTCGCGCGCTGTCGCGCTGAGGTTCTTCGACTGACCCCGCTCGAGAGCACGGCAGTCGATGGCGCCGCGCGTCGGATGACGGGTGGCCCTCGGGTGCTCCCCTGCGCCATAATCGGTGACGCCCACTTGGTCCTCGCCCCAGGGACTGCGCCGTATGAAGGAGCCGACCACCGATGAAGCTCGTCACCGCCATCGTGCACAGCGAGGATGCCGCGACGCTCGTCGACGCGCTCCTCGAGAAGGAGTTCCGTGCGACGCGGTTCAACTCGTCGGGCGGCTTCCTCAAGCAGGGCAACGCCACGATCGTGCTCGGCGTGGAGGATGAGCAGGTGGAAGAGGTGCTCGGGATCATCAGCGCCAACTGCCACAGCCGGAAGCAGTTCGTGAACCCGATGCCGCCGATCATGGAACCGGGCGAGTTCTACATGCCGTACCCGGTCGAGGTCGAAGTCGGCGGAGCGACGGTCTTCGTCCAGCCGGTGGAACGCTTCGAGCGCCTCTAGGCGCCAGGTGAGCACCGCCACACCGGACTGGCTCGCCCGCCTCGAGG
>JBDSJJ010000003.1:0-11473 GCA_039917415.1 Candidatus Limnocylindria bacterium
GAGATCGAGCGACGCCCGGACCCGCGGCGTCTCGATCCCGCCGACCACCACGTAGATGAGCAGCAGGGTGACGATGCCGATCGGCACGTTGAGCAGGAAGATCCACTGCCAGCTCGCCATGTCGAGAGCCGGAATGGGCAGGTTGAAGTTCAGGAGGACCCAGGCGCCGTACGCCGGCCCGATCGCCATGCCGATGTAGGTCGCGGCCCCCTCGACGCCGAGGGCGGTGGCACGCGCGCGACCGCTGAACAGGTGGCTCGCCAGCGCCATCGACAGCGGCACGAGGGCGCCGCCCCCGAAACCCTGGACCACGCGCGCCACGATCAGCCACGTCAGGCCGTCCTCCGGTCCCGCGAAGCGCGACAGTCCGGCGCCCGCGCTGCCGATGACGAAGAGGAGGAGCGCGACGACGTACAGGCGGCGTGCGCCCCACAGGTCGGCCCCGCGTCCGGCAAGCGGCATGGCGATCACGTACGCGAGCAGGTAGGCGTTGACGATCCAGCTGACGCGGGCGAGGTCGCCCCAGCCGCCGAAGTCGGCGACGATCGACGGCAGGGCAATGGCCACCACCATCAGCTCGGCTCCTCCGAGCAGGACGCCCAGGCTGGCGAAAGCCAGCGCGGCCCAGGCCGCAACCGGATGGATGGTCATCGGTCCGGCCCTCACAGGTCTACCCGGCCCAGCGCCCATGCCGCAGCGAGCAACAGGATCACCGCGAGGCTGAGCGAGCCGCCCGTTCCTTGCAACGCAACCGAGATCGGCCGATCGAGCTGCTGGAGGTGCGCGATCGCCTCGACCGGCAGCTCGAGCCCCGGCAGCACGACCCAGCCGCCGGTGATCACGATCGCGCTCAGTGCTCCGGCAACGACGCTCGCCAGCCGCGGACGGAGGACGGAGCCAACCGCCAGGCCGAGAGCCTGGAGCGCGACTGCGCCACCGATCGAGGCGATCATCGCAAGCGCGAAGACCGTGGGTCCGATCCGGCCGGCCGAGCCTCCGAGGGCAGCCCAGCCCAGCAGTCCGGCGCCGAGGACGCCGGCCACCGTGACGAGAGCCAGGCTGGCGAACCAACCCATGAGGATCGTGCGGCGCTGAACAGAGCGGGCGGCCAACCATCCAAGCCTCCCGAGCGAGCGCTCGTGGCTCAGCGACCATGCCGCGATCGACGATCCGGCAACGGCCGCGAGTGCCAGCGCGAGGGCAAGCCGGAGCAGCACGGTCGAGGATGGGGCCGGCACAGCGGTGACGAGCGCAACGGCTCCGAGGTATGCCGCAAGCAGCACGAGGAGGCGAAAGCTCATCCACAACTCGCGCACGGCGAGGCGCGCGACAACGGCCGTCGGGGTCATCCGGCGGCTTGCCGCAGCGACTGGGTGGCGGCCACCAGGTCAGCCAAGTCGGCGATCCCTCGGCGCGAGAGTGGCAGTCCCGCCCGTTCAAGTGCCGCCAACGGAGCCAGGGCTCGCACGCTGCCGTCGCGCAGGTACAGGAGGCTGTCGACCAGGCCAGCCTCGCTGGCGGGATAGCGACTGGCCAGGACCACGGTGCGTCGTTCGCCCGGGACGCCGAGCAGCCGCGTGCGCTCGCGCGGTTCGATCGCGCGAAGCGGCTCGTCGAACAGGAGGACTTCGGGATCGCCGAGGAGCGCGCAGGCCAGGCCGGTCCGCTGGCGTAGCTGGTCGCCGCCCCGGCGAATCGACCGCCGAGCCGTGGCCGTGTCGACGCCCGCCCAGCGCAGGAGTCGATCCGTCCGACGCGCGGCCTCGACCGAGGGGAGAGCCAACAGCTCGCCCGCCAACTGCATCGCCTCCTCCGGCGTCATCCAATCATGAAGTCCGGAGTTCGCCCCGAGGTAGGCGACCCGGCGTCCCCACCCCTCGGCCGTCGGATCGTTCAACCCGGCCACCCAGATGCGGCCCCGATCTGCGGGCGCAAGGCCGGCGAGAATGCGCAGCAACGTGGACGCACTGCGCTCGGGGTCGGACACGACGAGCAGCCGAGCACCGGCTGGCACCGAGAACGAGCAGTGGTCGAGGTCATCGCGACGACGCACATCGGTACAGGTCACGGCCGCCGGCAGCAACGCACGGAGGCTTGGCGCGCTCCACAGCGCGTCCGGGGTCGAGCTCGTCAGCGCGTAACCTCCTGTGTCGCCGCCGGATCGGTCGGGCGGGCGGGCCGATGCTAGCAGAGGGGTTGACGACCCCGGACGGAGGCGAATATCATAAGCAAGTCCTTATATAAATTCGCATTTGATAAAGATCGACTTGTGATCCCGTCTCCTCCCGAAACTCCCGCGGAGCAGGACCTTCGTCGTCTCCGCTCCCTCTATCGGGCGCTGGGCGACGAGACGCGTCTGCGCATGATCGGGCTGATCGCCGAGATCGGCCCGCTGCCGGTCCGCGAGCTGTCGGCCCGCGTCGGCCTGTCGCAGCCCCTCATCAGCTGGCACCTTCGGATCCTTCGCCTGGCGGGCCTGGTCGACACCCAGCGCACCGGTCGCGAGGTGATCTGTCGCCTCCGCACGGCGGCGTTCGAGGAGCTCCACGATGCCGAGGCGCGACTGATCGGCGGCACCGCCGGCGTCGCGAGTTCGCCGGACGCTCGGGGGACGGTGCCCGATGTCCACTAGCCGCGACCACGCCAACGAGCTGCGGCGCGGGGCGTCGGTCATGCCGGCCTGGTTCAAGGAGGCGGTCCGCGGAACCCTGGCGCCGGTCGTGCGCCTGGCGATGGCACTGCACCTGACCCCGAACACCATCACCGTCATCGGCCTCGGCATCACCGTCGTCGCGTCCGCGCTGGTCGCGACTGGCTGGCTGCTCGTCGGGGCTGCGCTCCTGACCGCAGGCTCGCTGCTGGATGCCGTCGACGGGGCACTCGCGCGGGCCCAGGGCGGTGGAACGCCCTTCGGCAGCTTCCTGGACTCGACGCTCGACCGCGCCGGTGAGGCTATCGTGTACGCCGGCATCGCGGTCTGGATGCTATCGACGCTGGCTGACCCGAGCCTGCCAGTGACCGCGGTGTTCATCGCGCTCGGCGGCTCGTTCCTCGTCAGCTACGCTCGGGCACGCGCCGAGGCGATCGGCATCTCGGCGGCGATCGGCCTCGCCCCGCGCACCGAGCGCCTCGTGCTGGTCATTGCGGGCATCGCCCTTGCGGGGCTCGGACTCACACCCATCCTCGTGGCAATCCTCGTCCTCGTCGCCGTTCTCACGGTGGTGACGGTCATCCAGCGCATCTGGCACGTCTGGCGCGTCAGCCAGGCCGATTCACGCAGCAGGGAGTACTGATCCCATCGTGGCATCCAAGAACGGCAAGGCCGCCGGTAATGGCCATCGACCCACGGACGGCAAGGTCCGAGTCGCCATCGTCGGCGTCGGCAACTGCGCGAGCAGCCTGGTTCAGGGCCGCTTCCACTACGCCGATGCCAAGGACGGGGACTTCATTCCCGGACTGATGCACGTCAACCTCGGGGGCTACCACGTCCGGGACATCGAGTTCGTCGCGGCCTTCGACGTCGATCGCAACAAGGTGGGCAAGGATCTGTCCGAGGCCATCTTCGTCGAGCCCAACAACACCTTCACGTTCGCGGAGGTACCCCAGCTCAACGTTCCCGTGGAGCGCGGCATGACGCATGACGGTCTGGGCAAATACCTGTCCGAGATCATCGAGCCGGCGCCAGGGCCGACCGCCGACGTCATCGGCATCCTCAAGGAGCGCCAGGTCGACGTGATGGTCAGCTACCTGCCCGTCGGGTCGGAGCAGGCGACGAAGTGGTACGCCGAGCAGGCAATCCAGGCGGGTGTGGCGTTCGTCAACGCCATTCCGGTCTTCATCGGACGCGAGCCATACTGGCAGCGCCGATTTGCCGAGGCCGGGCTGCCGATCATCGGCGACGACATCAAGAGCCAGGTCGGCGCGACGATCACGCATCGGGTCCTGACTCGGCTGTTCATGGATCGCGGCGTGAAGATCGACCGCACGTACCAGCTCAACTTCGGTGGCAACACCGACTTCCTGAACATGCTCGAGCGCGAGCGGCTGGAGTCGAAGAAGATCAGCAAGACGAACGCCGTGACGAGCATGATGGACTATGAGATCGCCGAGGACGATATTCACGTCGGTCCGTCGGACTACGTCCCGTGGCTCAAGGACCGCAAGTGGTGCCACATCCGGATGGAAGGCACGACATACGGCGACGTTCCGCTCAACCTGGAGCTCAAGCTCGAGGTGTGGGACAGCCCGAACAGTGCCGGCGTGATCACCGATGCCATTCGCTGCGCGAAGCTCGGCCTCGACCGCGGGCTCGCGGGCACGCTGGTTGCACCATCGAGCTACTTCATGAAGTCGCCGCCGATGCAGATCCATGACGACATCGCCCACAACCGCGTCGAGGACTTCATCCGTGGCGAGGACAGCGAGACCCTTGTCGGGACGGAGAAGCTGCCGGCCAAGCGGACGAAGAAGCTGGCCAGGGCGAACAGCACGGGCAAAGCCAAGGCCGCAGCCGCCGAGGTTGTCTAGGGACGAGTCGGCATCGGCGAACGGGCCAGCGCCCGTAACCCGATACTCGTCCATGCATGGCCATCGCAGGCACGGGTGAACGGAAGCGCGAGCTCCTCACCTTCTGGCTCTACCAACTCGCGGAGCGGGTGATCAACGCGGTACCTCGCCGTATCGTGATGCCGGCCGCCGCCGCCGTGGGGAACTTCGCGTACGACCTGTCCGGGTCGAAGCGCCGTCTCATCCACGAGAACCTGGCGCGCCCGATGCAGCTGGACCCCGACGACCCCCGGGTCCACGCAGCCGGACGGCGCGCGTTCCGCAACTACGCGAAGTACATGGTCGACATGATGCGGCTCGGCGACCTCACGCCGGAGGCCGCCGCCGATCTCGTGCGCATCGAGAACATCGAGGTGCTCGACGAGGCGCGGGCGGAGGGCAGGGGCGTCCTGTCCTGCACGATCCACGTCGGCGGCATGGACCTCATCGGCCCGGGCCTGAAACTCAAGGGCGAGGCCATGCATGTTGTTGCCGACGACACGACGTACGGTCGCCTCTACGACCACCTGGCGGCCGCCCGTGCCAAACAGGGCATCTTCGTGATCGGCTGGCGCAACCTGCGCGGCCTGTTCAAGGTCCTGCACCAGAACGGCAATCTCGTGCTGTTCTGCGACGGCGGGTACCGACGCGGGGACGTGCCAGTGGAGCTGTGCGGCGAGGCCACGACCTTCCCCATCGGACCGGCCACGCTGTCGGCCAAGACCGGAGCGCCGCTGCTGCCGGTATGGTGCCGCCGCGACGATGACGACCGATTCGACGCTCGTGGACTTCCGCTCATCCGCTGCACAAGCACCGAGCCCGCCGAGATCTTCCGCGCGACCCAGGAGCTGGCCGACGCGCTCGGTGCCGTGATCGCCGATGACCCGGGCCAGTGGTACATGTTCCGCCCCGTCTGGCCGGTCAGCGAAGGTGACCGGGCCGATGCCCGAGCTGCGCTGGCTGCAGCCCGGCGCTGTCGGGACTGGACCAAGCTCAAATCGTGATGCTGCGCCTTGCCCTCGAGCTTGGCGATCGCGTCGTCGCCGCGCTTCCGTCGCGCGCCGCGTACGCACTGGCCGACCTGCTCGGGGCGGCCTGGTATCGGCTTGCCGCCGATCGGCGCCGCCTGGTGGCGGCCAACCTCGCTCGCGTGTGCACCGCGACCGGCCGTCCGACCCACGGCCGACCGTTTCGCGAGCTCGTGCAGGCGGCGTTCCGCAACCACGCCCGCTACTACATCGAGCTCCTGCGCACCCCGCACTACGCCCTCGCCGAGATCGAGCAGCGGGTGGACGTGCCGCAATGGCCGGCCTTCGAGCCGGTCCTGCGCGGCGGACCCGGCATGATCGTGAGCTCGCACCTCGGCAATTTCGAGCCCTTTGGCGTGTTCATGGCGGCCCATGGCTTCCGCCCGCTGGCGCCGATCGAAGAGATCGAGCCGCCGGAGCTGTTCGCGTTTCTTGCCGCGCGGCGAGGAGGCGCCAGCGTGGAGCTCGTCCCGCTGAGCAAGGCGCGGAAGGCGCTCAGCACCGAGCTGCGCGCCGGGGGCACGGTCGGGATCATCGGCGACCGAGACCTCAACCGCGACGGGTTGCCGGTCACGATGTTCGGGCACCCGACGACGATGCCGCTGGGTCCCGCGGTGCTGGCCGTCACCCACGGGGCGGGAGTCATCGTCGGACGCTGTCTGCGCATGGGTCCCGACCGCTTCCTTGCCGATGGCGAGGTCGTCGACCTGCCGGCGACCGGGAACCGGCGTTCCGACATCGAGGTGCTCACCGCTCGTTTCGCGGCGCGCTTCGAGCACGACATCGGGTTGGCGCCGGAGCAATGGTGGGGAGCCTTCCAGCCCTTCTGGCCCGATCTGAAACCTGGTCCCCACGCATGACCCGATCCGGCGCCGAGCGCGGCAAGGCCGACATGCACCTCCACACGCTGTACTCCGATGGCACGGCATCGGTCCAGGACATGCTCGACCAAGTCGAGCACCGGACCGATCTCGACCTGGTCGCGATCACCGATCACGAACGGATCGATGGGGCGGTCCGTGCGCGCGAGATCCACGACGCCGGTGACTACGCGTTCGATCTCGTCATCGGCGAGGAGATCACCACGCGTCGCGGCCACGTCCTGGCGCTGTTCATCACCGAGCGCATCCCGGCCCTGCGCCCCCTGCCCGAGACGCTCGAGCGCATCCACGACCAGGGCGGAATCGCCATCGCTGCCCATCCGATGGCGCCGCTCACCCCATCCCTCGGCACGCGCTCCCTGCGAGCCGCGCACGACGCCGGAGACCCGCGACAGCACCTCGACGCGATCGAGCTCATGAACCCGTCGGCCGCGGGACGATCGCGCCGCGTAGCGCGGCAGCGCCTCAACGACGAGCTGCTCGACCTTGCGCCGGTCGGCAACTCCGACGCCCACGTGCCCGAGGGAATCGGCACGGCCTGGACCTGGTTCCCCGGGTCATCGGCAGCTGACTATCGCGACGCTATCGCGACGCGCTCGACGCGGCCGGATGGTTTGTTCTGGTCGAACCGTCATAACGTCGACGTCTATCGGCGGCAGCTGCGGGCCAAGGGGCGCCACCTGCGCCATACTTTCCGGCCAACGGGAGAGTGGCGGTGACCTCGGTCCGCAATGCAGAGCCAACGGTGGATGTCGCGGCGCGTCCCCGTCGACCGCTGAAGATCGGCATCGTGAGCCCCTACGGCTATCCACATCCCGGTGGCGTGAACGAGCACGTGCGGTTCACGTATGAGGCGATGCGCCGCATGGGCCACGACGTGTGGATCATCACCAGCAAGTACGGGCGCCAGCGCGAGAGCGAAGGACACATCATCCGCCTCGGGACCGGCTGGGCGGCCCCGGCCAATGGCAGCGTGGGCCGCGTGACGCTCGGGCTCCGCTTCAAGCGCCAGGCGCGCGAGGTGCTCGAGGCGCATCGCTTCGACATCCTCCACTTCCACGAGCCCTTCGTGCCCTTCCTGTCCCCGACCGTGCTGGACCAGTCCGACACGGTGAACGTTGCCACCTTCCACGCCTTCGGCGGCTTCTCGCCGTCGTACTGGGTCGGCAAGCGCTTTGCCGGCGGCCTGGCGGAACTGCTCCACGGCCGCATCGCGGTCTCCGGCGCGGCGCGCCACTTCATCAGCACCTACTTCCCCGGCCAGTACCAGATCATCCCGAACGGGGTCGACCTCGACCGCTTCACCCAGGCCGAGCCGTTCGAGGAACTGCGTGACGGCACCCTCAACATCCTGTTTGTCGGCCGCCTCGAGGAGCGCAAGGGCCTGACTCATCTTCTCAAGGCCTACCACCGGCTGCGGAAGCGCAAGGTGGACGCGCGTTTGCTTGTCGTCGGAGCCGGCCCAAAGCTGCGGGAGTACAAGCGCTACGTCGGACTGCGCGGGATCCGCGACGTGGAGTTCCTCGGCCGCGTGGACGACGAGGCAAAGGTCCGCTACTTCGCATCGGCCGATATCTACTGCGCGCCGAACACCGGGCAGGAGTCCTTCGGCATCGTCCTGCTCGAGGCGATGGCCGCGGGCGTGCCGATCGTGGCGTCGGACATCCACGGCTTCAAGCGCGTCGTCGAGCGCAACGTCCAAGGCCTGCTCGTCGAACCGCGCAACCCGCGGGCGCTCGCCGCCGGGCTCTACGCGCTCGCACGGGACCCTGACCTCCGCCACGAGATGGGCGAGGCGGGGCGTGCCCGTGCACCGGAGTTCAGCTGGGATCGCGTGACCGAGCGGATCGTCGACTTCTACTACGAGACACGCGACCGGGTGCTGGCCGGCCAGCACTGACGGCCGCGGGGTTACGGCCAAATGCACCCGTGGGATGCGTTAGCGAGCGCGGTGCCTTCGCGTGCCCGCCGCCACGCAGGAACTCGGCGCCGTCCGGACCCGGATGCCCGCTCATGACAACTCCCGGCGCATTTGTCACAGGAAGCGCCACGGGTGGTCTATCGCTCCCGGCCCACGCGTAAGTCAGGACCGCAGGAAACAGCTGCCGTCAGTCCATCGGCTTGCGATACGTCGTGAACGTCTTGTCCGGGACGAATCCGAGCGACCCGTATAGCGCCGTGGCGCCCGTCGGACTGTCGGTATCGACGCCAAGGTTGGCCGACGTGAATCCGGCCTCGCGAGCGGCCACCAGGGAGCTCGTCATCAGCGCGCGGGCCAACCCGCGACGCCGCCACGGTCGACGCACGGCGACGGAGGCGACGTAGACGCGCGCGCGGCCGTGGAGTTCGTTCTCCTCGGCCGGCACTGTCGTGGTCACCACCCCGGCGACCTCGTCACCGGCCCAGCCGATCCGCCACAGCGCCGGATCCTCGTTGTCGGGATCGGCGACGAAGCGCTCCCAGTCCGCCTCCACTTGTTCCGCCTGGCCCCAGTGGTCGCGAAACGCCTCCTCCGCGCCAAGCCAGATCGTCCGGTACTGGTCGCGCGTCACCGGGCGCAGCTCGATCCCCTCGGGCATCGGGAGCGGCTCGATGCCGTCGAGGGTGGGCGCCACCATGTCGTAGAAGTAGCGAGCCGGCGTGTAGCCGTTGCTGGCGAGGAGCGCGGTGTTGCCCGCATCGGTGTGCGGGCCCTCGGATCCGAACCACTTGGGTGAGACGTCCGCGTGCGTGGCCGCGATCTCGCGCAGCCGTGCCTCGTTGTGGCGGTGCAACGCGCCGCCGATCCCCTTGCGCCGCCAATTCGGATGGACGAACCCGAAGTTCTCGTAGGAGCGGCCACCCTCGACGAGGTCGGCCCAGAAGACGCGAGCGTAGCCGGCGAGCTCGCCGTCGACCTCCGCCAGCACGATGTCGCGCTCCGGGTCGCAGTTGACGAGGGTCGAATAATTCAGCCGCAGCTGGTCGAGCGTCGTGACCTCCTCGAGGCCGTCGGCTTCGTGTGCCGCGGTGTAGACGCGGAGCATGGCGGGAAGTTCCTCCTCCCCGCGGTAATGCCGGAAGCGGAGGCCGGGCACGGCCGGCGCCCCCGCGATGGCCACGTCGATCATGTGAAGGGTCCCTCCTCCAGCGGCTTGCGCCAGGCGGTCGTCTTCTCGGTGACGGCGAAGCCGGCGGACTCGTAGAGGCCGAGCGCGCCGGACGGGTTGTCGGCATCCACGCCCAGCGCCGCGCTCGTCATGCCGCGCTCGCGGAGCAGGTGCAGCGATCGCACGATGAGCGAGCGCGCCAACCCACGGCGCCGCCACGGACGCCGAGTGAAGACGCTGTCGAGCCAGCCCCGCTGGATCCCGAGCTCCTCGTTCTCCCACGGGTAGATCGCGTTCAGCACACCGGCCGCGATGTCGTCGCCGTCCCACGCGAGGATGAAGAGCGACGGGTCGAACTCGGGCGCGCTCGTCCATCGGCGCAGGTTCGCATCCGATGAGTCGTGCCCGCCCCAGTGATCCCGGAAGGCCTCGTGGTCGGCGTCCCAGATGGCGCGGACGTCGCCCTGCGTGGCCGTCCGCACGTCGATCCCGGCCGGCAGCGGACCGATGTCGGGAAGGTCAGCCGGCAGCGGCCGTTCCATGTCGAAGAACCAGCGCGCCCGAGCGAATCCGAACCGCTCGGCAAGGGCGGCCGCACCTGGGTTCGTATCATTCGAGATCGTGCCCTGAATCCGCGGGCGGTCGGTCTCATGCGACCGAGCCAGATCCCGCGCGCGCTTCCCGGCATCGGCGAGGAGGGCCGTCCCGATCCCGCGACGGCGCCAGGCGGGCTCCATGTAGCCACGGCTGCGGTACTCGCGTACGCCGTCGGTTGCGTCGGCCCAATCGCGCATGCAGAACCCGACCGCGGTCCCGTCCACGACCGCGATTCGGATGTCTCGCGCCGGATCAAATCCAGCCGAGACCTGGCCGTACTCCGCAGCGAGCTCGTCGTGGCTCGTCCGCGCCTTGAGCCCATCGGCCTTCCATTCCGCGTTCTGGATCCGGGCGATCGCCGGAATATCGGCCTCGCCCGCGTACGGCCGCAGGACGAGGCCGGGAATCGTGGTCGCGTGGGCGGCCGTGTCGGTCTTCACATCAGTCTCCATTCATCCCACGCGCTTGAGCTTGCCGGTACGCTTCGCGTAGCGCTCGGCGATTCCGAACACGTAGACGCCGAGCGGGATGAGGACGACACCCATGATGACGAGCGGCCACACGTCGTGAAGCAGCTCCGTCACCGGGGTCCCCTGGATCAGCCCCTCACGGATCCCGTCGAGCACGTACGTTCCCGGGGAGAACTGCGAGACGAACTGCATCCAGCCCGGGAGGATGTCGGTCGAGTAGTACACGCCGCTGAACAGCAGGATCACCGACTGGATGACGAACACCATCTGGTCGCCGCGCTCCACGTAGAGCAGCGGCAGGATGGCCGCCATCATCCCGACGCCCACGAAGCTCACCGAGCCCAGCACCAGGAATGCCGCGGCCGTCACGAAGTTGCCGCCGCTGAACTCGAGGCCGAAGAACAGCATCATCACGATGAGGATCACGACCATCTGGATGACGGCATAGGTCACCGCGAACAGCGTCGAACCCACGAGCTGCGTGTAGCGCCGCACCGGCGCCATGAACGTGTACTCGAGCGTGCCCTCCCAGCGTTCCCACGTCACCGTCTCGCCGATGAAGCCGAACACGATCGACAGGAAGTTCCAGAAGATCGTGCCGATCACGAGCACCTGGAGCAGCCGGGCGTCGCCCTGGGCAACGCCGATGAAGGCAACCGACAACGCGGCCGCCAGGGAGTACACCAGCCACGCCACCTCCCAGCCCCAGTAGCGCTTCGTCAGGTTGAAGTTGCGCTCGACAAAGGCGAAGCTCGCCCGCATCTCGCGCGATGCCATCGACATCGTTGCGCCTCTTCCTGCTACTCGTCGTTGTGGTTGTTGTCGTCGTCGTGGTCGTCATCGAGACTGCGGCCGGTGAACGT
>JBDSJJ010000004.1:0-3132 GCA_039917415.1 Candidatus Limnocylindria bacterium
TGCCGAAGGTGACCTTGGTCGGCGTCTCCTCCGGCACCTCGGACAGCGCAATGACCGGCTTGAAGTCCTTGGCCCGTGCCCCCCTGTCGAAGGCGTTGTGGTTGACCATGTAGCCGTACTTGAAGACCACGTGGCCGCCGATGTACGAGCCCAACGAGATGATGGCGTAGCCGATGAGCATCGGCCAGAACGCCGCAACGTGGTCGCCCTGCATGCGCTGGAAGAGGGAGATCCCGAAGCCGGCGAGGCCCACCACGTTGATCAGTCCGTGAAGGCCGACGACATTGCGCTCGTTCCCGGACGCGGTGTCCTTGAAGTCAGTCCAGCCGCTCAGGATCGAGCCGACTCCCGCGGCATAGGCCAGCGCGAGCACCCACGTGGCCGCGTCCTCGGTGCCCCCGGCGCCGAACACGACGCGCAGGACGTCGAGCAGGACGACCGCCGTCGCCCCGCCGATCACGACGTCGACGAGGACCGGGTGCAGCGAATGCCCCAGCCACGATCCGTTCAGCAGGTCCTGGAGCAGCTTTCCGGGGGTGCCGAGAGCGCGGTACGCCGCGTTCAGGAAGCTCGCGATCCAGTTCAGCAGCCCGGCCAGCGGCCGAGCGACCCGCTCCAGCATCAGGCGGTCAGCTCGGCGGCAAAGTCGGAGAAGACTTCGAGATAGCGGTCGATGTCCGCATCGCTGTGCTGGACGGACAGCGTCCACTGGTCGTCCGGCCCGGGCGGCAGGAGGATGCCGCGGTTGGCGAGGTAGAAGAAGCTCGCGGCCCACAGCTCCGAGTCGAGACCGACGAGGTTGCGATAGCTCGTGACGCGCTCCGGGGTGAACATCACGCAGCCCTTCGGCCCCACGTTGATGGCGTATCCGGGCAGGCCGTGCTCGTCGATCACCGCCTGGCTGCGCGCCGTCAGGCGATCGGCCATGGTGTGCAGGCGCGGATAGGCGGCCCTCGTCAGGATCTGCTTCAGGGTGCCGACCCCGGCCGTCATCGACAGCGGGTTGCCGTTGAAGGTTCCGAGGTGTGCCACGCGGGTTTCGCCGCCGGGGATTGTCGAGCGCTCCATCCCGCTGCCGGCCGCGCCTTCGGCAAATGCCGGTGTGCCTTCCAGCGTCTCGATCGACGCCATGATCTCGCGCTTGCCGCCGAACGCACCGATCGGTATGCCCCCGCCGATGCTCTTGGCCAAGCAGAACAGGTCCGGCTGCACGCCGAAGTGATCGTAGGCGCCGCCCCAGGCCAGCACGACCCCGGTCTTGACCTCGTCGAAGATCAGCACCGCGCCATGCGCGTCGGCAAGCTCGCGCAGCCGCTCGAGGAATCCCGGCTCGGGCGGCACGACGCCGATGTTGAACTGGACCGGCTCGACCAGGATGGCCGCGATCTCGCCGCTGTGCGCCTCGAGAATCCCCGCCAAGATGTCGGGCTCGTTGAACGGCGCGATCACCGTCTCGGCGATGCGGCTGCGCGGGATCCCGGCGCTGGCAGGCACCGTGGCCGGCGACTCGATCGGCCCCATGAGGTCGCGCTGCGGCTGAATGCTGACCAGGACATCGTCGTGATGCCCGTGATAGCCGCCCTCGAACTTGATGATCTTCTCGCGGCCGGTGTAGCCGCGGGCGACCCGGATGGCATCCATCGTGGCCTCGGTGCCCGAGTTGCTGAACCGCACGAACCCGGCGTTGAACCGCGCACGGATCTCCTCGGCCAGTGTGATGCCGTCCTCCACGGGGAACGTGTAGCAGGTGCCGTTCGCCACGCGCCGCTTGAGGGCCTCCGCCAGGAGCGGATGCGAGTGTCCTGCGGCGAGCACGCCGAACGCCATGTCGAAGTCGATGTACTCGTTGCCGTCCACGTCCCAGATGCGGCTGCCGCGCGCATCGCCCATGAACAGAGGGTACGGGTCATACGCCTGGAACGAGCTGGCAACGCCCAGGGGCATGGACTCTCGCGCGCGACGGAACAGCGCCTCACTCTTCGGCGTCCGCTGACGGTATGACGCCTCCTCGCGCGCGCCGATCTCCTCGATGCGCGCCCGGTCGATCTCTTGCGTGGTGACCGTCACGGTCGCCCTCCTAGCGAGCTCCCCATTGGTAACTTTCCTTCACGAAACGCAGCTCCACGAGCGTCTCTGTCGAGCGGATGCCGCCGATGTCGGCGAGCCGCTCGGTCAGCACGCGCAGCAGGTGGTCATTGTCCTCGCACACGACCTCGCAGACGAGATCATATCGACCGGCCGTGATCACGAGGTATGTGACCTCGTCCAGCTCGGCGATCTTCTCGGCGATCTCACTCAGCTTTCCGGCCTCGACCTTCATACCGATCAGGGCCGGCTGCTGGAACCCCATGGCCAGCGGGTCGGTCACCCCCACGATCTGCACGATCCCCCGGCCGATGAGACGCTCGGCTCGTTGCCGAACGGTCGCCTCCGGGACCTTGAGCTGGCGGCCGATCTGGGCGTAGGGCCGACGCCCATCCTGCTGCAGGCATTGGATGATGCTCTTGTCGAGATCATCAAGCACCGGACGCCGCCCGGACTGTTGGATTGATCGCACGGCCATGAGCCGAAGAGTAGCCAGCGCCAGGTGCCTGGTCAACTTTCCGCAAGGATCAGGGCTGAATCTTGCGGATTCCGCGAGGTTCCGCGGATTCCGTGGAGCCTGTGGGCGCCCGGTTCGTGCCGAAGCACGGGTGCCAATTGCTCCCTACGCGGTCATTAGACCGGCGCCGGGCGCGCGTCTCGTCATACGCGTCGGGGAGGCGCGTTAGCGAGCGCCGGGGCCTCGGGAGACCCTTCGCCACGCTCGAACGGGCGCCCCAGGATCAATCGCGGCCGGCTAACGCTCTCCCCGGGAGCGGTTGACCACTTCGGTTGCCCCCCGGCCGCCTCCGGGCGCTCGGATCGCGCACACCGCGCAATCATGCCGGCGGATCCCCGGCCGCGACGTCGCGCTTCCAGGCGCCGGTGGCATCGGCCAGGAGCTCCGCTACATCACGCACGGTGACGTCGGTTCGGTCCAGGTCGGTGGTGCCGTCGCGCAGCATGATCAGGCAGAAGGGGCAAGCGGTGGCGATCGCATCGGGAGACTTCTCGAGTGCCTGCTCGACGCGCTTGTGGTTGATCCGCGTT
>JBDSJJ010000005.1:0-8445 GCA_039917415.1 Candidatus Limnocylindria bacterium
GATCGAGCCCGCCCCGCCCCAGCCCGGGTCGATCTTCGAGTTCAGCTACGGACTCGGGCCGTTCCAGCGAAGGTGGATCGTGCGGCTGCTGGACCGGGTGCCGGGTGAGCGTTTCGTGGACGAGACGGTCAGCGGTCCGATGGCCCGCTTCGATCACACCCACAGCTTCGAACCAGCCACGCGGGGAACCTGGATCGATGACCGGATCGACTTCCATGTCGGCCCCGATGGGGTGGTCGGGGCGGTTGTGGACGCCATCGCCGGGATCGTGATGCGGATGACGTTCGTCTGGCGCGCGGCTCGGCAGCGGCAGATCCTGCGAGGCTAGGGTCCGTGCAAGAGAGGCGCGGGTATATCGGTATATACGAGGCAGACTGGACAGGAGCGGCCAACGCTATGCGGCAGGCTTCTCCAAACCCTCGCGACGCGCTGACATCTCGCCGAACAGGATGAATGCGAGGCCGCCGTACAGTCCGATGAGGTGGTACACGGTCGCCGTGAGCCCGAGATAGGTCAGCTCCGGGGGAAGCTCGGGTCGCGAGCACCCACAGGTTGCCTGATACATCACGAGAAGGACACCGATCCAGATTCCGGCCACCGTCCAGGCGCCCGCGATTCCGTACGCCAGGGACCGACGCACCCGAGTCGGTGGACGCGCCGTTGCCCACGCGTGGATCCCACCCGCGACGGTCAGCGCGATGAAGAATGGAACGATGTCGCCGTCGCCGTCCTGGCTGGCGACCACCGCGGCGATGCCAGCGAGCGCCGCGGCCGCGAGACTCGGGATGCCGCGCATTGGCCATTCCTCCCCTTTGCTTTCGAGATCATACGGGGGCTCGCAACGGTCGGTTGCGCCCGAGGATGACGCCGCGTACCGTTGGCTGACGATGCCCGGTGCCCTCGCTGCATGGTTCAATCGGTTCCCCGAAGGATGGTGGGGATACCACTGGGCGCCACCCCGGCCGATGAGCGCCGTCGAGCTGATCGGCACCCCGACCATCGACACTCGCCTGATGGCGACCCTGTGGGCCGTGATGAGCCGCCGCAGGAGCGTGATGTTGAGCTCGGAGGCACCGCAGGCGGGCAAGACGACCGCGCTCTCCGCCCTCGTCGACTTCCTGCCCGAGGACACGACCGGCATCTTCGTGCGCGGTTGGGTCGAGGAGTACGACTGGCTCGACGAGGTCCCGGCGGGGACCGGATACCTGCTCATCAACGAGATGAGCGACCACCTGCCAATCTACGTCTGGGGTCGCGCAGCGCGCGGTGCGCTCGTGCTCGCCGGTAAGGGCTGGGGGATGGGCGCCACGATGCATGCGGACTCGTTACCCGAAGCGCTCGAGGCCCTGCGCGGGCAGCTCGGCGCTACCGATGCTGATCTTGCCGGCATGACGATCTACCTCCAGTACTCCGCATATCAGACGCCGGCCGGCGTGTATCGGCGCATCGAGGAGGCGTGGCACCTGCGGTTGGATGGGGCAGGGGCGCTTGCGCCGGTGCGGCTCGGCGCGATCGCCGGCGACCGGTCGCCGAGCATGACGGGCGCGCAGCGCCTGCCCTCCCCGCCGATGCTTCCGGATGACGGCGGGCGCTCGACGCGACCCTTCGAGCATGATCTCGCGGCGTACGCGGTGCTCGCTGCAAGCCTCGGCATCGGCGCCGGCGAGCTCGAGTCCGAGCTTGCGGCCCGTTCGAACTTCCTGGAGGGCCTCGCCGAGCGAGGCATCTGCGACCCGCCGTCGGTCGCCATTGCCGTTCGAAGGTACCCGAGCTGAACGGCCGACCCCCTAGGACCCAGCGGACGCGACGATCAGTTCAGCGCTCATGACGGAATGGAGCGTGCAATACAGATAATGCTCGCCCTCCGGCAGGCCTGGCACTTCATAGCGAACTGTGCTCTGCCCGATCCGCTCGCCTTCGAACACCAGCGGACCGAGAAGCCCATCCAATCGAATTGTCACGTCGTGCTCATTGGTGCCGTAGAGGTTGTTCGCTACCGTGGGGTCCGAGTTTGTGAAGACGATGACGAACGGCTGACAGTGGCGGGGCCCCTCGATGCGGCCCGCGTCAAACGCATAGGTGACGGTACCCAGAGAAATCTCGAAGGGGTCACCGGTGGGCTGCACGTCTTCGCAGGCGGCAAGTGGGTCACTCGGAGCGGATGGACTCGGCTCGACAAAGTCCGTCGGCTCGATCGACGCAAGGCCGATAGACGGCGCTTGCGATGCCGGCTGGTTTGCCTGCGGTGCGGTTGAGCAGCTGCTGAGGACTATCAGGCTGGCGAGCAGCAGGCACGTCGACACACTCATACGAACATCGTGCCCGCCGTCGAGTCCTTGCCGCTATACGGCACACACCGTATCTTTCAGGAATGGCGCGAGTGAGTGGGTCCGATCTCCGACGCGTCCTGCGCTTCGTCACTACAGAGTCTGCGGGTAGCGCCGACGATCCCCTGCCTCGATCGGTGCTCGTCGGTCTTCGGGAGCTGCTGGCCGCCGACCACGCCGACTATTTCGAACTGCGCCGCGCTGATCGCGCGGTTCTCTCCTTCGCCACCAGCGACGACATCGAGAGGGCGCCGTGCAGCGAGGAGACAATGGTCGCCGTCGGCCTCCAGAACCCACTCAACTGGCGGCGGTGGCATCCCAGCGACGGGTCACTACGGCTATCCGCAATGATCAGCAAGCGGGAGCTACAACGGCGTGGCTCGTTCGCATCGTTCATGAAACGCAACCGGCTGCGGGACACGATCAAGGTCTGGCTGTGGAGCTCACCGCAGTCCGCCGCCTGCGTGGCCCTCGGACGCTTCGACACCGACTTCTCGGCGCGCGAACAGGATCTTCTGGGCATCCTCCAGCACCATCTCATCCGCATGCGAGAGCGGGCCTTGGCTGGAAGGGTGCCCTTGTCCCTCGAGGGTGTGTCGCTCACGCCGCGGGAGGCCGAGGTGCTGACGTGGGCCGCGCGCGGGATGGCGAACGAGGAGGTGGCCAAGATGCTGGGGACGTCTCCGGCCACCATCAGCAAGCACATGGAGCACGCCTACGAGAAGCTGGGCGTGCACTCGCGAGCCGAGGCGCTCACCCTGCTCATGGCGTCCGGCAGTCATCACTGATTGGGACGTTACGTGCTTGATAGCCGAGGCGTCGGGCGATCGTCGACCAGCCGAATTCACACGCGCTTGGTGGCTTCAAGGACTGTGGCGTAACTGCCAGGAGACTCGCACCGCCGGCGCTCTAGGCAACGCGAGGGACGGAGGATCACCACCTCGCGGCCATGCTCGGTATCTCACCGGCATGAGGCAGGTGGTAGGCTCGGACGAGATGGCTGCCGATCCCCGCCCCGCCGACACCACCCTGGGGGGGCTGCGCGCCGCCGGCTATCGGTCGCGCACGGTCAAGGAGGAGCTGCGCGCCAACCTGCTGGCCAGGATCCGCGATGGGTCGCCGTTCCTGCCGGGCATCCTGGGCTATGACGACACGGTCCTTCCCCAACTCGAGAACGCGATCCTGGCCGGCCAGGACGTCATCCTGCTCGGAGAGCGCGGACAGGCGAAGAGCCGGATCGCCCGCTCCTTGGTCGGCCTACTCGATCCATGGCTGCCCTACGTTGCCGGCAGCGAGCTTCACGACAATCCGTACCGTCCCATCTCTCCGGCGGGCCGTGCCGCGGTGGATGCGCAGGGGGACGACACGCCGATCGCCTGGTGGGCCGCGGCGGACCGCTACAGCGAGAAGCTCAGCACGCCCGACATCAGCATCGCCGATCTCATCGGCGAGGTGGACCCGGTCAAGGTTGCGGAGGGCCGCTACTTGTCCGACGAGCTCACCATCCATTACGGCCTCCTGCCACGGACGCATCGGGGCATCTTCAGCCTCAACGAGCTGCCGGACCTGGCCGAGCGCATCCAGGTTGGCCTGCTGAACGTGATGGAGGAGCGCGACGTCCAGGTCCGCGGCTACCGCGTCCGCCTCGATCTCGATCTGTTCGTCATCGCCAGCGCCAACCCCGAGGACTACACCAGCCGCGGACGGATCATCACCCCGCTCAAGGACCGCTTCGGAGCGCAGATCCGGACTCACTATCCGGAGGAGGCATCCACCGAGATCGCGATCATGGAGGGCGAGTCCACCGCGTTCGCGGAGGCCGATGACGGATCAGTGCCGGTCCAGGTGCCGAGCTTCATGAAGGAGATCGTGGCCGAGCTGTCACAGTTGGCGCGTCGATCCAGCGAGGTGAGCCAGCGCTCCGGCGTTTCGGTCCGGGTCACGATCGCGAACCACGAGACCCTCGGCGCGGCTGCGCTGAAGCGAGCCGTGCGACTGGGCGAGCCGGCGGCAGCCCCCCGCATCAGCGACCTACCGACGGTCGTGGCGTCGACGGCCGGCAAGATCGAGCTCGAGACGCTCGGCGACGAGACGCGCGAGGACCGCGTCGTGGAGAAGCTGGTCGCTCGCGCCGTGGTGAACGTGTTCAACCGACACTTCGCCATCTCCGAGCTCGTGCCGCTTCTCGAGCGGTTCGAGGAGGAAGGCCTCGAGGCCGAGGTCGGGGAGACCGTGTCGTCAACCACCCACGGCGAGTTGGCGAGCGCCGTCCCGGAGCTGGGTGCCGCTATCGCGCGCCTCGATGCTGGAGAGTCGCCGGCCGGCATCGCATCGGCCGTCGAGTTCGTGCTCGAGGGGCTTCATCTCAACCGTCGGCTCAACAAGGAGCGCCGCGGCGGTGGAGTGCGCTACGCGCGCTGAGCCCTAGCTCTACGCGTCCCCTAGTTGCCGCGCAGGTAGGTGAGGACCGCATGGACCCGCCGATCCACCTCGTCGCCGGGAAATAACTCGAGCTTGCTGAAGATCATGCTGATGTGGGTCTCCACGGTCTTGTGACCGATGTGCAGCCGCTCGCCGATGGCGGTGTTGGATTGGCCCTCGGCCATCAGGCTCAGGACCTCGCGCTCCCGCGGCGTCAGCTCGTCCAGCGTGTCGCGCTTGCCTCGGCGTGACAGGAGCCGCGAGACCACTTCTGGATCGATGACCGTGCCGCCGGTTGCGATGCGACTGATGGCATCGGACAGGGTGTCGAGGTCAGCCACCCGGTCCTTGAGCAGATAGCCGACCCCGCGGCCATTCTCCGCCAGGAGTCTCGCGGCCTGGCTGCCCTCCACGTATTGCGATAGGACGAGGACCCCGACCTGGGGCTGCTCCGACCGGATGCGGCGAGCGGCAACGATGCCCTCGTTCGTGAACGACGGCGGCAGTCGCACGTCGACAATCACCGCGTCCGGAGGGTGAGTTTCAACCGCAGCGAGCAGCTCTTCGACTGTCCCAACGCTGAAGGCGACCTCGAATCCCAGCTCCGCTACGAGGCGCGCCAGCCCTTCCCGGAAGAGGACCGCGTCGTCGACGATGCCTACGCGCACGGGATCTCGGCGTGCAGGCGGGTCCCACCCCCCGTGCCGCTTGGTTCGATCGAGAGCCGGCCGCCCAGCGCCGCGACACGATCCAGGAGCCCGCGCAGCCCGCTACCGCGTGCCGGGTCGGCACCGCCGTGGCCATCGTCATCGACCATCAACCGCAGCCATCCATCGGTGCCGTCTGCGGTCAGGCTCACGGTCGACGCAGACGCGTGGCGTGCGGCGTTGGTCAGCGCCTCCGCTACCACGAAGTAGGCCGTCGCTTCGACCAGCGGCGGGAGCGGACCGTCGAGATTCGTGTGGACGGTGACCGGGACCGGGGAACGCTCGGCGAGGCTCTCCAGCGCGGCGCGCAGACCGGCCTCAGTCAGGATGGCGGGGTGGATGCCGCGCGCGAGCTCCCGCAGCTCGCCGATTGCCTCCTTCAGCTCGACCTCGGCAGCCGCCAGCGTCTCCACCACCTCGGGTGATGCCTTGGCCGCCTTTGCCTGGGCCATGCTCAGGGCGAGGGAAAGGCTGACGAGCCGCTGCTGAGCGCCGTCATGGATGTTGCGCTCGACGCGGCGACGCTCCTCGTCCCCGGCCCGCACGATCCGTTCGCGGGAGGCACGAACCTCCTCGAGCTGCGCCTTCACCTCGGCATGGAGTCGCTCGTTCTCGAGTGCAAACTGTGCAACCGCCGAGACGCCGTCGACCAGCGAGCGCTGCTCCTCGAGGAAGGGATCGTGGACGAGCGCGGCCAGCGGTCCGTCGTCGCTGTCCAGGCGCGTGACCGCGCGCTTCGGGGTCGCCACCGGCGTCGGCACTGGGGTGCCATCGGTCGTCAAGTACTCGGCGGCGGGGCGCGACCAGAGAAGTACCTCCAGGGAGCTGTCGCGCAGGGCGCGGCGCAGGCTCTCGGTCAGGGATGTCGTCCTCCCCGGCTGACGGAGCTCGATGGCCAGGATGCTGACTGCGGCCTGACCGAGCCGAGCCCGGAGAAGTCCCCAGAGCAACGCGATTGGCACCAGCAGAAGGGATGCCGCCACGACCCAGGGAAGCGCGTCCCAGACAGCCAACGGAACGCGGCCGCGGAGGAATACGCCCATGAAGTCGATGGGCACGCGGACGACGCCCATGAATCGCTCCGATGTGGTGTCGATGATCGCGCGGGTCACAGCGACGGCGGGGACCAGTGCTCCGGCCAGCCACACCGGCGCGAGGACGCGGCGAGCCGTCGCGTTTGCGCTCAGCCACCGTCGGATCAAGAGGGCGAAGAGCACCACCGCAAGGGCGAGGAAGCTGAGGACGCTCAGGTTCTGGAGCGCCAGTCGGATCCCTTCGTGGTACCAGACGACGATCATCGGACGGCAATCGATGCAACCCCAGAGCCCAACCGGTGTCGCCAGTGCCCACGCGAACTGCACGATCATCAGCCACCCCAGGCCGAGGGCAATCCAGGCCCGATCGAGGCGCGAGACGATCCGCCCGCTGGGATACGCCAGCACGAGCACGCCGAGCAGGAAGCCCGACGCCTGGGGTCCCTGGCTCATCCACAGCCCCAGGCTGACCAGGGGTGGGATCGACAACCCTTGAAGGCCCCAGATCACCAGGGAAGCTCCGATGATCGCCATCAGGGGACCGATTCGATTGGTGGGACGGCGTCGCCAGGCAATGGTGCCGGCGATGCCGAATGCCCAGGCCGGCGCGATGTCGCGCACGAAGCCAAGCCAGTCGAATCCGGGTTGCCCGAGGCCGCTCGAGTAGCCGTTCGAGTATTCAACTGGTTCGATGGAGAAGCTGAAGATCAGCCCGGTCATCCAGACGAGCACCACGACGCTGGCGCCGACCACATAGCCCATCACGAGGCTCCCAAAAGCGATCTCACGCGCGGGCCGGACAGCTCGGGCTTGGAGATGAAGCCGAGAGCCTGGCTGTGGCCGAGGACGTCACCGAAGTCGGACGCCTCACGGCTCGAAACCAGGATCACCCTGGGCGGAGAGGGGAGCCCAGCCAGCTGCTTGGCGACGAGGAGACCGCTGGTGTCCGGCAGCATGACGTCCAGCAGAACCAAATCCGGGCGAAGTGCGCGGGCCATCGCAATCGCGGATGCGCCGTCAGTTGCCTCGCCGACCACCGGAAACCCCTCCGTCTCGAGCATCGATCGCGTCCATGATCGAAAGCCGGAGTGGTCGTCAACGATCAGGACGGTCGGATTCACCGCTCGATGATGGCATCGAACCACAAGAGGGTCCTCAGGGCCAGCCCTGACCTGAAATTCCATGCGTGCACCGATGTGACGATGCCGCGCCGACCTTACGGTTCTCCCAACACGGCCGGCACATCCGAGCAAGGAGCTCACCGGACCGATACGGAGAAAGGCAGAGGTTCCGAAATGACACACATGGAGCAGGCACCGCGCCGAGCGATCCCCCTGACCGCGGGCATCGTTGCCCTGGCCGCCGCGGTGATCATCGCAGCGACGATCGTGCTCGCGATGCTGATTCCCGGGCGGGTCTCTTTCCCGACCGGCGATCAGGCCCAGGGCTACTCCGCGCCGAACCCGGCACTCGTCCAGGCGGAGCGGGAGTGGCAGCACCAGCGGGAGCAGCAGGGCGGCTATGCCGACCCACTGACCCAGGCGGAGCGGAACTGGGAGCAGCAGCGAAAGCAGCAGAGCCCGTTCGACGGCGAGTGAGCGACGAACGAGGGGGAGGCTGGGCGGGGGTTCAAGCTGAGGATTGCTGAGATCGGCGGAGAGTGATGAGCCCTCCGCCGATTGCTGTCGCTCGACGCCGACGCGATGAGGTCGACGACGACAAATGATGAGCTACCGAGACGTGCCGGTGTGGCGCCGGCGATTACTCCCTAGCGCCCAGCCAGGCGCTCGACGAGCGGCGCGAACGCCTCCATGGCGCGCGCCGGAATTCCGTAGGAGGTGACGCCGGTCCGATCCCGTCGGCGAAGCATCGCCTGCTCGAGCCCGGAAGCCGTGCCGTAGAGCAGATACGGCGAACCCCCGATCAGCGGCGGCCCTCCCGACCTCACGAACGCGT
>JBDSJJ010000006.1:0-3780 GCA_039917415.1 Candidatus Limnocylindria bacterium
CTGCTCATCGGCGCCGGCGCGCTGGGATCGCCATCGGCGCTCTACCTGTCGGCATCGGGCATCGGCACCATCGGCCTGGTCGACGACGACGTGGTCGAGGAATCGAACCTCCAGCGCCAGGTGCTCCACGGCGCCGATCGGCTCGGCATGCGCAAGGTCGACTCCGGCGAGCAGACGATTCACAGCCTCAACCCGGAGACGGTGGTGGTCAAGCACGCTGAGCGCCTTACTGCCGACAACGTCGAGCGGCTCATCGCCGGGTACGACGTCATCGTCGACGGCACGGACAACTTCGATACGCGCTACATCCTCAACGACGCCGCGGTGAAGCTGCGCAAGCCGATCGTCCACGGCTCGATCTACCGATGGGACGGCCAGATCACGACCTTCGTGCCGTTCGAGGGCCCGTGCTATCGCTGCATGTATCCGGTCCAGCCACCGGAGGAGCTCGCGCCAGCGTGCAGCGTGGCCGGTGTGCTCGGCGTGCTGCCCGGCGTCATCGGCATGCTGCAGTCCAACGAAGTCTTCAAGCTCGTCCTCGGCGTCGGCGACACGCTGGCCGGACGCCTGCTGATGTTCGACGCCATGGGAACCGCCTTCGACGAGGTCCGCATCTGGCGCGACCCGGCCTGCCCCGCCTGCGGCGACGCCTCGCCGTACGCAACCGTCGCCCCGGAGCCTGCCGAGCCGGTCTCGGTCTGAGGAGTCCTGTGAGCACGGTCCGCATTCCCCCCGTCCTGCGCGAGAACACCGGCGGCAGCCGATCAGTCGACGTGACTGGCGACACCGTCGCCGAGGCGCTCGACGACCTGTTTGCCCGGCACCCCGCACTCCGCGACCGCGTGACCGAGGACGGCGAGCTCAGCCGCTTCATCAACGTGTACGTCAACGACCGCGATGTTCGGTACCGGGATGGTCTGGACACGCCGGTCGAGGCGAGCGACACGATCATCCTGCTGCCCGCGATGGCCGGAGGGTCCCGCTAGGCCGATGCCGACCACGGTCGGGACGGCTCAGGATCTTGTCGCCGCCATCGGCAACACGCCGATGGTCGAGCTGGTACGCCTGGCACCGCATGACGGCGTGCGCCTGTACGCAAAGCTCGAGGGCAACAACCCGACGGGCAGCGTGAAGGACCGCGTGGCACGCGCGATGATCGAGTCGGCGCTGGCCGATGGATCTTTGCATCCCGGCCAGACGATCCTGGAGCCATCGAGCGGGAACACCGGGATCAGCCTGGCGATGATCGGATCCCGCCTCGGCCACCCGGTTCGGATCGTGATGCCCGACAACACGACCCGCGAGCGGGAGCAGCTCCTTCGGCTGTTCGGCGCCGAGATCGTGTTCTCACCCGGCGCCGAGGGGTCGAACGGGGCGATCCGCATGGCCCAGGCCCTGACGGACGCTGATCCCGCCCTGTTTATGCCGTACCAGTACGGCAACGATGCCAATCCCCGGGCGCACGAGACCACGACCGGCCCCGAAATCCTGGCGCAGGTCCCGGACATCGACGTCTTCGTGGCTGGCCTGGGAACGGGCGGCACGCTCACCGGGGTGGGCCGATTCCTGAAGCGCCAGCGACCCGGCGTCCGAATCATCGCGGCCGAGCCGCTGCCCGGGGAGGGCGTACAGGGCCTTCGATCGCTCGAGGAAGGATTCGTCCCGCCCGTGCTCGACGAGTCGGTGCTCGACGACAAATACCTCGTCAGCAACCGTGACGCGGTGGTCGGCCTGCGACGACTCCTGCGCGAAGAGGGGGTCTTCGCCGGCCTGTCGTGCGGTGCGGCGATTGCCGTGGCCGTGCGCGTGGCGCAGAAAATGGAGCGCGGTTCGGTGGTGGTGCTCCTCGCCGACGGAGGCTGGAAATACCTGTCGGCCGACCTGTGGAGTGGCGACCTCGATGAGTTGGAGGACGAACTGGAAGGCTCGCTGCTGTGGTGACCGATGGACTGGTGATCCCGCGTCCACTCGCCGAGAAGATGATGGCGCACGCGCTGCGCGAGCTACCGAACGAGGCCTGTGGACTACTCGGCGGGAGCCTCGTGACGAGCCGCGCCACGTCATTCCACCCGGCGCGCAACGCGGAGGCCAGCCCCCTGCGCTACAACGTGCACCCCGACGACCTGGTGCGGATCGTGTTCGATGTCGAGGATGCGGGCGAGGACCTGGTGGCGATCTTCCACTCGCACACCGCATCGCCGGCCGTGCCGTCGGCCACCGACCGGCGCACCGCGCAGTACCCCGATGCGTTCTACGTCCTCGCGACCCTTGCCGACCGTGAGGCGGATCCGGCCGTGGCGCTGCGCGCATGGCAGATCCGAGACGGCGTGAGCAGCGAGGTGCCGCTGCGGGTCGATCGGGTCAGCAGTTGACCGTCGACTCGTCCGTGACTGTCGCGGCGACGACGTCCACGGTCTAGTCGACTCCGCAGGCACCGGCTTCCGCCCCGGTGCGGTAGCTCAGGACGACGCTAACCTGTGCTCGGTGGCGGAAGCCACCGTCATTCGGCTACGCTTCGGCCATGACCGCTTCTGCACAATTCGCGCCCTCGACCTACCGGCAGCGCCTCTCACGGGCCGCGGTTGCGGCTCGTGACCGCGGGCTCGACGCCCTGCTGATCACGCCATCGCCGGACTATGCCTACCTGCTCGGCTACGGAGCGCCCGCGCTCGAGCGCCTGACGTGTCTCGTGGTGCCGGCGGATGGCCAAGTGACATTGGTCCTGCCCCGGCTCGAGGAACCACTGGCGCGACACGCGCTGGGGGATCTGGCGGACGAGGTTGCCCTGATCGCGTGGGACGAGACGGACGACCCGATTCGGCTGGTTCGCGAGCAGCTCGATGGTGCGCTGCGCGTCGGCCTGCAGGATCAGATGTGGGCAAGGTTCGTCCTCCGCCTGCGGGCAGCGCTCGACCCGGTCGAGCTGGTCGAGGCCGGGCCGGCCATGAGCGCCCTGCGCCGGATCAAGGACGCACCGGAGATCGAGCGCCTCCGCGCGGCGGCGGCGGCCGCGGATGCCGCCATGTCGGCCATCACCTCCGAGCGGCTGTCGGGTCGGACCGAGGTTGACGTCAGCCGCCGCATCCGCGAGCTGCTGATCGGCGCCGGCCATGATGAGGCGGGCTTCGCGATCGTGGCATCCGGCCCGAATTCGGCGAGCCCCCACCATGTCCCCGGGAGCCGGAAGATCGAGGCCGGGGACGCGGTCGTGCTCGACATCGGTGGCACCCGCGAGGGATATTCGAGCGACACGTCCCGCACCGCGTTCGTGGGGGAGCCCCCCGCCGAGTTCGCGGAACTGTACGCGGTGCTCCGCCGGGCTCAGGCGGCAGCGTGCGAGGCGGTGAAGCCGGGAGTCCCGTGCAGCGAGATCGACGCGACCGCTAGACGGATCATCGACGACGCCGGCTATGGCGAGGCGTTCATCCACCGCACCGGTCACGGGATCGGCATGGAGACCCACGAGGAGCCGTATCTCGTGGCGTCGAATTCCGAGCCGCTGGTCGCGGGCAACGCGTTCAGCGTCGAGCCCGGGATCTACCTGCCCGGGCGCTGGGGAGCGAGGATCGAGGATATCGTCGTGTGCACCGAATCCGCGGGCGTCCGCCTCAACACCACTTCCACGGAGCTGTTTGAGGTCGAGTGACCTAGGCCCGTTCGCGGTGGGAGCTCACGAGAGCCACCAGCACCTGGTCGATCGCCGCATTGGCCTCGTGGAACGCGTTGGTGAGGTCGGCCGCGTCGGCCGAGCGCCTCCGCAGGTGTCCGGTGATCGCATCC
>JBDSJJ010000007.1:0-7676 GCA_039917415.1 Candidatus Limnocylindria bacterium
GACCACGAGGAGGAGCCGATCGCGCGCGCCGCGGTCGAGGGCGCGGTGGTCGTCATCCGACCGCGACGGATCGACATGATCTCGTACCCGTACGAGTGGGCCTTCTCCCAGCTCAAGGAGGCCGCACTGCTGACGCTCGAGCTGCAGAGCCGTGCGCTCGACGCCGGAATGCGGCTCAAGGACGCGAGCGCCTACAACATCCAGTTCGACGCCGGCCGCCCGATCCTCATCGACAGCCTGAGCTTCGAGTCGGCCCCGGCGACCGAGCCGTGGCCCGCGTATCGCCAATTCTGCGAATTCTTCCTCGCGCCACTGGCGCTGATCGCTCACCGCGACGCACGCTGCGGCCTGCTGCTCCGCGAGTTCATCGACGGTGTGCCGCTCGACCTCGCGGCACGACTGCTGCCGGGCCGCACGAAGCTCAATCTCGGCCTCTCGGCGCACATCCATCTCCACGCGAGCGCCCAGCGCCGTGCCGCCAAGGAGGCGCCCCCGGTCGACGGCGCCGCGCGGCCTTCGCGTCGGGTGAGCCAGACCGGCCAGCGCGCGCTCCTCGACTCGCTGCGCCGCACTGTCTCGGGGCTGCGCTGGAAGCCCGAGAGCCACTGGGCCGGGTACGCAACCACGACCTCGTACACCGATGCTGCCACCGCGAGCAAGGGCCGGACGGTCCGGGAGATGTTGGCGGCTGCCGAGGGCGCCACCGCCTGGGACGTCGGCGCCAACACCGGGGTCTACAGCGCGATGGCGGCCGAAGCCGGGTATCGGGTCGTGGCGTGGGACCAGGACGCGGCGAGCGTCGAGGCACACTGGTTGCGCGTGCGCGGTGACGGCAATCCCGCCGTCCTGCCGCTGATCCTCGATCTCGCCAACCCATCGCCGGCCATCGGCTGGGCGCTCGAGGAGCGCGGCTCGTTCCTCGAGCGAGGCGAGCCGGACCTCATCCTTGCCCTGGCCCTGGTGCATCACCTCGCGATCGGCAACAACGTTCCGCTGCCGTCGGTCGCCCGCCTGTTCGCTCGCATGGCTCCCAAGGCGATCGTCGAGTTCGTGCCCAAGGACGATCCGATGACTCGTCGCCTGCTGGCGGCGCGGCGCGACATCTTCGACGGCTACACCCTGGACGGGTTCCGCCGTGCATTCGAAGGGTCGTTCCGCATCGTGCGCGAAGCGGCGATCGAGGAATCCACGCGGACCCTCTTCCTGCTCGAACGCAAGTGAACGCCGGTTGTGCAATGTGCACGCCATCGCGCTTCAGCTATCGGCCGACGCGCACCGTGGGCTCGGTGGCTGAGCTCGTCGACGAGATCGAGCCGCTCCCGGCGTAGGGCCGCGCCGTTGCGCTTCCGCGCAAATCCTGAGCCCGATAGCGATCCTGAGTCGTCGTTGCGTGATCTGGGCGCAAACGGCACGATCTCCAACACCGCCGAAAGACACCTCATCGGTTCACAATGGGCCGATGACGGCCGATCTCGCCTTCCATCCGTTGACCCCGGAACGCCTGGGAGACCTCGCCTCCCTCTTCGGCCAGGGCGGTGACCCAACGTGGTGCTGGTGCGCCTTCTACCGAGTCCGCAGCATCGATTTTCGGACCGCCACGCCCGCGTCGAATCGTTCCGTTCTCGAGTCGGCGGTGGCGACCACGGCCGGGCATGGCAGATCGCCGGGACTTGTAGCCTACCGCGATGGCGAAGCCGTCGGCTGGGTCAGCCTGGGCCCACGCGACGACTTTGAGCGGCTCCAGAACTCCAGGGTGCTCGGCCCGGTGGACGATCGGCCGGTCTGGTCCATCGTCTGTTTCGTGGTCGAACGCCGCTCACGCGGGCAGGGTGTGGCCACGGCGTTGCTTGACGCCGCTGTCGAGTCCGCGCGCTCCCACGGCGCAACGCTGGTCGAGGCTTACCCTGCCGATACCGACGGCGGCCGCATTCCAGCCGCATCCGCGTTCAAGGGCACCGTGTCCATGTTCGAGCGCGCGGGGTTCAAGGTCGTGGAGCGCCGCCAGGCGAACTCGAGTTCAGCGCCGCGCCCGATCGTGCAGCGCAGAATCCGGCGCCGGACTAGTCGACGATCTCGATCCTGATCCGCTTGTTGATGCGGCCCTTCGATTCGTAGCCGGTTACCCGCACGCGCCTGATCTCACCGGTGTGGGCGACATGCGTGCCGCCATCGGCCTGAAGGTCGAGCCCGACAATCTCGATGGTGCGGATCTCGCTGATCCCCTCGGGCAGGAGATTGATCTTCGTGCGGATGAGGTCGGGGATGGCGAATGCCTCGTCACGCGGCAGGACGCTGACCCGGATCTCGCGGTCGGCCGCGATCTCATCGTTGACGCGCCGTTGGATCTCGCCGACGAGCTCCCCCGACATCGTCTCGAACTCGAAGTCCATGCGCCCGGACAGGGGCTCCATGTTGCCGCCGGTGACCGATGCCTGGTGGTCACGCCACACCACCCCGCATAGGACGTGCAGTGCCGAGTGCGTGCGCATGAGCCGATGGCGCCGCTCCCAGTCGATGCGTGCAGTGACCTTCGTGTCGGGCGCCGGCAGTTCGCCCTCGACGGTGTGCCAGATGTCGTCGCCGCGCTTCTTGGCGCCTTTCACGCGCCACGAGCCACCCGACTCGCCGATCAGCTCGCCGGTGTCCGCGGGCTGACCACCGCCGCCCGGGTAGAAGATCGTCCGATCGAGCAGCACGGCGTTGGCATCGGCGTCGACCTCGAGCACGACCGCAGAGGTCTCGCGCGCGTACGCATCGGCGTAGCAGATGTTCTCGCTCACGCATCAAGGCTAGCGCAGCGGGAGCCGCTCATTTCACGGAGATTGAGTGATCCGCACGGATCGGCTCCCATATCAGTGGAATGCATTTGCGTGCTCGCCGATGGTCGCGAGCCGGTGCAGGTCACAGAGGGGTCACACCATGCTTCGTTTCTTCCGCACCCGGGTCCTGGCGCGGAGCCTGGCGCTGGCCATGGTCACGCTGCTCACCATGTCGGCGCTCGCGTCCGCCAGGTCGTCGTATCACCAGACCGTGGCGCTCAACTATCACCCGCAGGCTGCAGCCTCGGGACTCAGCGGACCGGTGGGTGATGGTGCGACTGCCACCATCGTGCGCCGCGACGGGGGCCTCACCTGGCGGCTCCAGACCCATGGACTTCGGCCGGGGCACGCGTACACGATCTGGTTCGTGGCGCTCAACGCCCCGGGGAACTGTCTGGTCCAACCGTGTAGCGGGCCGGACATCGTGACACGCCACCTGATCACCGACGCGCAGGTCACCTACGGCGGTGGCCACGTTGGCGGCGGCAGCGGCCGGGCGACGTTCGCGGGTTCCTTCCAAGCGGGTCCGATTGCGGGATGGTTCGAGGGCGGCGGTCTCTGGGATCCCACCACGGCCCAGATTCAGCTGGTTCTCAACGATCATGGCCCGGTCATTCCGGGGATGACGTCCGAGATGATCCACACGTATCGAGCGGGCTGCACCGATGCGAGCCTGCCGGGCCTCTTCCACGCTGGCGCCCCGGCCGCGATCGCTGACGGTACCCCCGGCCCGAACGCATGCCAGCTGTTCCAGACGGCGGTGTTTGCACAGCCGTAATCCGACGGCATCGAACCCGGAGGAGCCCCGCCAGCACAGCTGGGCTCCTCCGCGCACCGCTACAAAGGGAGCGCTTGCATGGCGCGCGAAGATTGAGTCACATCGCCGATGGGATTCCCCGATCAAGTGACGGAATGGCACACGCCATCCGGCCTTCGGGCGGAGGACCATGGACAGCGAGCTGGTCGTGCAGGCGCAGCATGGCGACGAGGGGGCGTTCGCGAGCCTTGCCGTGGCCGTCGGCGATCGCCTGCATGGGGTGGCCCATCGCATCCTCCGCGATCTCGACCTGGCCGAGGACGCGACGCAACAAGCGCTAGTGTCCATCTGGCGCGATCTCCCGCAGCTCCGCGATCCGGCGCGCTTCGAGGGCTGGGCGTATCGGATCCTCGTGCGGGCCTGCTATGCCGAGCGTCGGCGTCAGCGCACATGGAGCCCCAACATGCGATTGCTTCCGTCGATCGAGTCCCACGAGGCCGACCCAGCCAAGGCGATCGCAGCCCGAGACCAGATCGAGCGCGGCTTTCGTCGCCTGTCCCTCGAGCATCGCGCGGTGATCGTCATGCACTACTACCTGGACCTTCCGTTGCCCGCGGTTGCCGATACGCTGGGGATCCCGGTCGGCACGGCTCGTTCACGCCTTCACTACGCAACCCGCGCGCTTCGCGCCGCGCTCGACGCCGATGCCCGGCCGGCCGGACAGGAGATTGCCCGATGACCGCGAATCGCGATCTCGACCGCATTCTGCGCGAGTGGATGGTGGACGAAGGGCCGACCCAGCTGTCCGACCGCATCCTGGACTCCGTGCTCGAGCAGATCCCGCGCGTGACGCAGCGCAGGCATCTGCTGTCGCGCTGGCTGCTGGGTCCGAATCGGCGCTCGCTGCTGTTCGCGGTCGCGGGCGCCGCCGCGGCGATCGCGGTCATGCTCGGCATCGGCCTGTTCGCCCCCAGTGTCGGCGGCCCGCAGGAGTCGGCGGGTCCGATCACCACGATCTCCCCGTCGCCGAGCGAGGTCCCCATCCTCCCCGGCGCCGCCAATCTCGAGGGAGGTAGGTACCAAGTGTGGCCGCGCACTAATGTGAGCGTGACCTTGGAGGTGCCCGACGGTTGGGACAGCCACGAGCGCTGGGCAATCAGCGTCCCCGGTTCCTGGCCGAGCGGCCTCGCATTCTGGAACCCGGTGAACCTGTTCGCCGACCCGCTGCCGTTCGCCCGGGTACCCATGGACCCGCCGGTCGGTCCGAGCGTCGAGGACTTTGCCAACGCGCTCGCGACCCACCCCGGTTGGGAGGCCGAGACCCCCCGGCCGATCACCGTCGATGGCCATGACGGCCTGCTTGTGCGCGTGACCGTTCCCCCGGAGGCGGAGATCGAGGACTGCCGCGATTTCATCCTGTGGTACGACGTATCCGACGGCCGGCATCGATGCGTGACGGTTGCGGGCGCAGTCCTCGATGTCCACGTTGTCGACGTGCGCGGCGAACGGTTCGTGTTCGACATCATGTACCTCCCCGGAGCTCCTCCGGAAGAGATCGTGGCGCTTCAGCGAGTGGTGGAGTCGATCCGGTTCGATCCCGCGCCGTAGCGCGAACCGCGGGGTATTGACACGAGGAGTTCCATTGAGTCGACCCGTCGCAGCCCCGGGGATGGCCAGCAAACACGAGCCGATGGGAGGAGACGTGCCATGACCGGGTATTTCCGAAGATCCGTGGGCCTGGTGGTCCTGCTGATGCTGCTGCTCATTGCTTCGGCGGTCGCCGTGCCGGTCAGCCTTGGCCGGCAGCCGACCTCGACCACCGTGGCCGGGATCGACATCGATTCCACGACGATTCCGGAGCTGCAGGCGTTGATGGACCGTCGTCGGCTGTCATCGGTGCAGCTGGCACAGTTCTACCTGCATCGCATCAAGAAGCTCAACCCGACCCTCAACGCCGTCATCACGGTGAGCCCCACGGCCCTGGCCGAAGCGCGTGCTGCCGACCGAGCGCGCCGCGACGGCGACCATCGGCCTCTGCTCGGGATGCCGATCATCGTCAAGGACAACATCAACACCACGGGCATGGCGACGACCGCCGGCTCGTGGTCACTCGCGGGCAGCACGCCGGCGGACGCGTTCATCATCCAACGCCTCGAGGCGGCGGGGGCCATCATCCTTGCCAAGGCGAACCTGTCCGAATGGGCGAACTTCCGGTCGATCCCGTCGTCCAGCGGCTGGAGCGGGATCGGCGGCCAGACGAACATGGCGTACGTCCTGGACCGCAATCCCTGTGGATCGAGCTCGGGTTCGGCGGTCGCGGCATCCGCCGACCTGGCCGTAGCCGCGGTCGGGACCGAGACCGATGGCTCGGTCGTGTGCCCGGCCGGTGCGAATGCCCTCGTCGGCATCAAGCCGACGGTCGGACTGCTCAGCCGCGCGGGGATCGTGCCGCTCAGCGCCGACCAGGACACCGCCGGCCCGATGGCGCGCAACGTGACGGATGCGGCCGTGCTCCTTGGCGCCATGACCGGCGTTGATTCGGCGGACCCGGCAACGGTGGGCCAGGTCGCATTCAGCGACTACACCCGATTCCTGGACGCGAATTCGCTCGACGGAGCGAGAATCGGCGTGTGGCGCGAGGGCAGCTACATCTTCGACGGCACGGTCGTCGATGACGACGTGGCGGCGGTCGTGGATGATGCCGTCGCGACCCTCACCACCGCGGGGGCCACGGTCGTGGAAGTCAACGTCCCGATCGACGACGCATACGGTCCGGAGTTCGATGCACTGCTGTGCGAGTTCAAGTCGGACCTTCCGGCCTATTTCGAGACTTACACCGCCGCCGGCTATCCCAGAACGCTCCAGGACGTCATCGACTTCAACGAGTCGCACCCGGATCTCGAAGGGCCATGGAACTCGGAGATCTTCGTCCTCGCTGAGGCAACCGGTGGTCGCTCCGATCCGGCGTGCGTCGAGGCACGCGAGACGGCGAACGCGATTGCTCGCGCCTCGATCGACGCCACGATGGCGGAGTTCGACCTCGACGCGATCGTCGCGCCGACGAATGGCCCGGCATGGGTGACCGATCCGGTGAACGGCGACCTCGGCGGCGACTTCTCCCTGTTCATCGGCTCGTCGTCGCCGGCCGCAATCGCCGGCTACGCGAACATCACGGTTCCTGCCGGCTACGCCCGGGGGCAGCTGCCCATCGGTATGTCATTCATGGCCGGCCAGTGGGCCGAGCCCCAACTCATCGCGCTGTCGTATGCCTACGAGCAGGCCACGATGGTGCGCTTCGCCCCACAGTTCCTTCCGACCCTGGACTAGCGAACCAGCCATGGGGCACGGGCGGCGGCCTCGGGGCCGCCGCCCGTTGTCACGCATGGTGGTCCTCGGTTTCGGGCATCACGTCGAAATTGAACAGTTGGGGTATCCCGATCGCTCTATGAGGTAGTTGGTCCACGGCGGGCCGACCGCCACGAACCGTGGAGGGATGGGTGCAGGAAGAGCTGGTCCGCCAGGCGCAGCAGGGCGACGCGGAAGCGTTCGACTCCCTGGCGCGCCGGGTCGGCGACCGATGCCTGGCGATCGCGGTGAGGATCCTCCGCGATGTCGACCTGGCCGAGGACGCCGTCCAGGCCGCCTTGATCACGGCCTGGACCGAGCTCCGAGCCCTGCGCGACCCGTCCCGCTTCGATCCGTGGCTCCACCGCATCCTCACCCACGCGTGCTACGCCGAGGCCAGGCGTCGCAAGCGGTGGTACGAGGGCCCCAGGATCCTCCCCGTCGAGGGCGCGTACGGCCCCGACGACTACCTGACCGTGGACGACCGCGACCTGCTCGAGCGGGCGTTTCGGCGGCTCACCGCGCAGCAGCGGGCCGTCCTGGTCTTCCACCACTTCCTCGGGCTTCCGATCTCCGAGTGGCGGCACGAACCGGAATTCCCATCGGGACGGTGAAGTCCCGCCTGTACCACGCCACGCGGGCGCTCCGGGCAAGCGTCGATGCTGACGCCCGGGCCACCCCGCCGTCCCAGGAGCGAATGGCATGACCGCACGTCGAGATCCCGATCGCCTGATCCGCGCCTTCCTGCTTGAAGG
>JBDSJJ010000008.1:0-7230 GCA_039917415.1 Candidatus Limnocylindria bacterium
ACGCGCGCATCGGTCGACCGGACCTGACGATCGCGCTGCGCATCGACGCCGCGACGGCACGCGCACGCAAGCCGAACTCGCCCGACGCGCTCGACGCCAAGGCAGCGGCACTGACGGGGCTTGGTGAGGGAGATGCACGCCTCGTCGTGATCGATGCGGCGACCCCGCTCGACGACGTCCTGCGACGCGCTGCAATCGCCGTGTGGGACCAGCTGGGGTGATCGTGGAGTTGCTCGGTCCGCCGGGGGCAGGCAAGACGGCACTCCTGCAGTCGGCGACCGCGGCGGTCTCGGAATGGGCCGATCGCGAAGCGGTCCCTGCCGACGCGGCCATCGAGCGGGTTCTGAAGCGCATGGGGTCCGCGCGTCTGTTGGCCCGGGTGTTCGGTTGGCGGGGGCGACGTCTGCGCGCCCTGCTGATCGATGTTCCGTATGCGGTCGTGGTTCTCGGCTCCAATCCGCGGCTCGCGGCGGTGGTGCTGGGGGCGATCGTTCGCGCGCCGGTCCGTTGGAGTCATCGGTGGACGTTGTTCACGCGCTGGGTGGGGGCGGCAGCGCGGCAGCGGTTCCTGCGGCGCCATGTCGGCGAGATGGCGGTCGTCTTCGACGAGGGTCTGTACCACCGCGCGGTGAACCTGTTCGCCTGGCAGGCGCTCGGCGACCATGGCGCGAGACGCGAGCACCGTGATCTCGCACGATACCTTCGCCTCACGCCGGCGCCCGATCTCGCCATTTTCGTGGATGCCCCGGACGAATCGACCCGCGAACGGGTCCTTGCTCGGGGGGTCCCGATTCGGCTGCGGGGCAGAACGCCAGCCGAAGTCGCGGCGTTCCTCGCCGCGGCGGGGCGCATCGTCCGCCTCATCCCTGAGGTCGCCGTGGACGCTCGTTGGGTGCGCGTCGACAACACGTTCACGATCGCTGCGGCGGCGGAGCACATGGCCACCGGTCTCAGGGCGGTGCCGCATGGGAGAACCGAAGAAGCTCTGACCTGGCCGGTCGAGCCTCGGGCGCTGCGAGTCATCCGCCGCCCTGACCGACGATGGGAGGCTCGCCCCCGGGCGCTCGACCGTGCGCAATTGCAGGACCTCTCGAGCGTGACGGAGAGCCTTCAGCTCGGGGAGATCCACCGAGCCCACTCGGTTGGGGCCGGGAGGAGCTGGGCGGTCGTCGTGGAGACCGCAACCGCTCGCGCCGTGGTGAAGCGATACAAGGACACGGTCGACGATGAGGCCATCCGCAGCGAGCACGCCGTTCTGCACCGGCTGGCTGAACTGCGGCTGCCGGCTCCGCGCCTGCTCGCAGGCCCGGGCGGGACGACCCTGGTTCGTCGCCCCGAGGGCCGGTACTCGGCGTATCACCATGTCGCGGGCCACGTCAGTGCCCACGAGATCGTCGGGCTTCCTTCGGACGGGCGGCGGCGAACCTCCGACGCGGGACGAGCGCTCGGCCTCCTGCACCGCGCCATCGCCGACATGCGGCCTGCAGCCTGGCCCATCACCGGGCTGGATGCGGACGGACGGCGGGTGGACCTTCCCGCCACGCACGCGGCACGCCTGACCCGGGCTGCCGACCTTGGAGCGGCAGGTCTCGGGGAGCGCTTGCTCGCGCTCGAGGAGACGCTTGACGCCGCAGCGCTCTCCACCACGATCATCCACGGTGACTACGGTCCGTACAACGTGCTCGTGCGGCGCGGATGCCCGCTGTTCGTGATCGACTTCGAACTGGCGCGTCTCGACTGGCGGCTTGCCGATCTTGTCACCGCACTTCCGCGGTTTGCGATCGGACGCGCTGGTGTTTCGGCCGCCCGATCCGAGGCGTTCGTGCAGGGGTACCTCAGCGTCGTCCCCGAGATGCGCGCCGAGCTCCGCTGGGGAGCCTCCGTGCTCGAGTTCCTCACGCTTCGACGCGCATCGGTCTGCATCGGCCGCCACGAGGCTGGTGGAGCGCCTCGCTGGCTTGCGGAGGCACGATCGGGTGTCCGTGAGGCACGGGCGCTTGCCACGGGCGAGCATCCCGTCCCGAGACTCCTGACGAGCACCTCGTGAACAGCGGCCCGGTGTTCATCGGCGGAACCGACCGGGCGGGAAAGACGCTCCTGGCAGCGATCCTCTCCTCTCACCCTCGGATCAGCATTCCCGCGGTGGGCTCGAACATGTGGACGCTCTTCTACCGACGATTCGGGGACCTGCGCGTCACGTCCAACTTCGAGCGCTGCCTGACCGAGCTGCTGAACTACAAGCACGTGAGGTTCCTCGAACCCGATGTGGACCGGTTGCGGCGTGACTTCCTGGCGGGGTCACGCACGTACGCGAGGCTCTTCGCGCTGTTGCAGGAGCAATCCGCTGCGCGTGCCGGGAAGCCGCGCTGGGGTGATCAGACGGGACTCATCGAAGGGTACGCCGACGTGGTCCTCGGCTCCTATGACGACGCCGTGATGCTGCAAATGATCCGGGACCCTCGGGATCGGTACGACGCGTCGCTGACCATGTGGCCTGAAGGACGGCTGCGCGTGGGCGGTGCCGTGGCACGTTGGAACTACTCGGCGAGGCATGCGCGCCGCAACTCGCGACGTCACCCGGGTCGCTACCTGGTTCTCCGATACGAGGATCTCGTGACCGACCCCGAAACCGTCGTTCGCCGCGCCAGCGCGTTCCTTGGTGAGGACTATCGTCCCGAAATGCTGGAGCTGCATGGCATGCCCAGCTATCGGGAGAAGCTGCAGGCAAGTGCGGACGACGCGTCAGGGCGCTTGATCTCGGACCGATATGTCGGCATCCACCGCGGGCGAGTGCCGGTCGGTGAGCTTGCGTTTCTCGAACGGCAGGCCGGTCCGCTCATGCGCGAGTTCGGCTACGAGCCGTCCGGCGTGGGGCTCGGGGGCATGGGCAGGGTTCGCCATGCCGTCCTCGACCGTCCATTGAATCTCCTGCGCATGATGATCTGGCAGGTGCGCCAGGCGGCCTCCCATCGCGCGCCTCGCTTCGCCGGTCGCCGTCCTCCGGCACACCATCGATCGCTCCATGGCACGTGAAGCACGTCCGGTGTTCATCGGCGGGCTGGATCGAAGCGGGAAGACGCCCCTTCGGCAGATCCTCGACGCGTCGTCGACGGTGGCGTTCTCGCGCCGGTCCTACTTGTGGACTGCCATCTACGGTCGCTACGGCGACCTCGACGACGACGCCAACCTCGCGAGATGCCTGCGGGACCTCGAGCGGCATCCGGGCGTGTGGGATGCGGGAATCGACCTCGCACACGCCGAGGCGACCTTTCGCCACGGGCCGAGGGACGACGCATCGTTGGTCGCGCTCATCGGTGAGGAGATGGCGCGGGCCGCCGGGCGCGAACGATGGGGCGTCCAGGAGGGTGGCCTGGAGGATCGCGCCGGTCTGGTGTTCGAGGCGTTTCCACAGGCGCGCGTCCTGCATATGATCCGCGATCCACGCGACCGCCACCTCGCCATCGCCGCGGCTCGCGATCGTCCCGGGTTGCTCGGGGTGTCGCTCGTCAGGTGGAGGACGAATGCTCGCCGGGCGCGGCACAACCTTCGCCAGTACGGCGGGCGGTACCTCGTCATCCGCTTCGAGGACCTCGCAGCCGATCCAGTTGCCGTCGCGAGGCGCGTCGGCCACTTCATCGACGAGCCGGACCTGGAGGCTCTCCAGCGAGCCGCAGCGGAGTGGTCGGCAGAGATGAAGCGGCGGCCCGGCACGCGTGCAGACTTGGAGCACGACCAGGCGATGCGCCCCGGAGAGCTTCTCCTGGCTCAGCGGCTGGTTGGGCCCGAGTTGCGGGCGTACGGCTACCCGATGCATGCTCCGAGCTTGTCGGCGGCCGAGTGGATCCGACTCGCTGTGGCGGATCTCCCCCTCAACGCAGCCTCGGCGATCTTCAGCGCGGCACGCAATTCGCTCGGGACCGCCAAGGCCGGCAAGCTGATAGGCGATGAGGTGCGCGCTTGAACCCGGATATCCCCGGACCGATCTTCATCGGCGGCCTCGACCGCAGCGGGACCAGCCTCATCTACGCGCTGCTCGCGTCGCACCCGCGGATCGCGATGACCCGGCGGACGAACTGGTGGTCGTACTTCGCTGATCAGTATGACGACCTCGAGGATGACGCGAACCTCGACCGGTTGCTCGCGAAGATGAGCCGGTACCGCCGGCACCGAAAGCTCGACCCCGACTTCGCGTCCCTTCGGGCCGCCTTTGTCTCGGGTCCCCGCACCTATGGCCGGCTCTTCGGCCTGCTCGAGGCGCAAAACGCGGAGCGGTTGGGAAAGCCACGTTGGGGTGACAAGTCGCTGCACACCGAGCGCTACGCCGACCGGGTCTTCACCGACTTCCCGACAGCTCGCCTGGTCCACATGGTCCGCGATCCCCGCGACCGATACGCATCGGTCCTGAAGCGTTGGAAGCGTCTTCGCGGCGGCGTTGGGGCCGCGACCGCGGCCTGGCTGGCCTCCGTGCGGCTCGCAGAGCAAAATTCACGCAATCACCCGCAGCAGTACCTGATCCTTCGCTATGAGGACCTGGCCTCGGATCCGGAGTCGCAACTGCGGCGCGTGAGCGAGTTCATCGGCGAGGCATACGACCCGACGATGCTGGGCATGGATGCTGCCGAGGACTTCCGGGCCAGCGGTGGGAACAGCTCTTACGGCGGCTTCGAGGCCGGGACGATCTCGACGCGTTCCATCGGGCGATTCCGGGACAGCATCTCGCTCAGCGACGTGGCGTTCATCCAGGCCACAGCGGGTGACGCGATGGCTCGACTGGGGTACGAAGCCGTCGCGACCGACGTGCCAATGCCGTCTCGGATCGCGCATCTCGTCCTCCGATGGCCCAAGAACCTCGCCACCATGCAGGCGTGGCAGGTTCGCGAGCGCTTCGACGACCTTCGAGGTCGGTCGCCGAATGCGGAGACGCTGGCCGATCGTGGCGGTGACCGCGAGTCGCCGACTCACGGCACAGAATCGACCAGTCAGGACTTGAAGGAGTAGCCCCGCAGCCCCTCGACCTCTGCGATTCCAGCCTCGATCCGCGCCCGCTGTGCTGCGGACCACTCCACCTGGTGGCGGCTACGCGCGGGCGAATCAAAGAGGACGGCCGCGCAGGCGTCCAGGTAGGCGTCGCTCGGCTGCACCCCGAGGAACCCGCAGATGGCGCCAATGGCCTCGCGAGGTTCGGAGACCAACGCTTCGTGACGCACGGTGTGGATGCGATCTCGGCCGATTCGGTCCGCCAGTGCGTCGATCAACCGCCAGTTCTCGAAGTACCGTTCAGACGCGCTCTCGAAACTCCTCCCGCTCCGCAACATCATCGTGCCGATGTTGTCGAACGGGTTCCGCGCCACGTGAACGAAGCGAAGGTGGAGCCCGGCCATGGTCGCCTCCAGCCGGAGGAGCAGACCCGGGTCCTCCGCCAGGGCGCGCACCGTGCCGCCGGCGTTGCTGTCGCCGACGACCCGCAGGGACGTTGCCCGTCCCTGCCACTGGTCCGGCACATGGTAGCTGTAGATCTTGCCGCCACGTCCTCGCTTCCGCCGGAACCGAGCGGCCTGATCCCGAGCCACCTTGATGGACAGCCAGAGCACCTGGTCGCGGGCAAACCCCGCGTGGATGTAGGCGGTTGCATCGAGCTCATCCGAGATTGCCATCTGCGGGTGCGCATCGAGCAGTGCCCCCAGGATACTGTGGCCGCTGCGGGCATGCCCGAGGAAGAGGCAGTACGTCTCGATCGACGCGAGAAGCTGCCGCTCCGCCCGCGCTCCGCGCCGCGACTGCAGGAACCGATACGAGCGGTGCAGCGCAGTTCCCCGCAGGCGATGGCGAAGTAGCGGAAACGGGCGATTGTCCCCAACAGGAAACTCGGTCGGCACGGAGGGAGTGTAACCGTCGGCTGCCAGGCACCCGCGCTCTTCAGCCCGCGTCTGTACCAGAGCGCACTGCAACTAGACAGACCGGACCACGAATGTAATACTTCGTACACCCCCTTACGGGGCCACATCACTTCAGGGGGAAGTGCCTTGCGTGCGAGTGCCCTGCCTGCACTGCTAGTAGCAATTCTGATCGCCAGTCTGCCGCTCTCGACGGTCGCCGCTCGAGATACGCCCGACGGGACACGTCGCGGTCCCGTGCGGCTCGTCCAGATGCTCGACGCAGAGAGTCTCGGACTCGACTCGATTGATGCCATCACATACGTGCCGGGGCAGGACGTCCTCCTCGTCCTCGGGCGCAGCGGCGCCACGTCTGTCCTAGCCTCAGTGTCTAGCCTTGGTGACGTCGCCCGGACGGCGACCCAGGTCCCGACCGTTTCTGGAGCAGACGCCCTCGCATTCGACGCGACCGACGGTAGCCTCCTCGTTCGTCGAGGTCGGCGGGTGACCCGCGCGCCGGCCCCGACCGGGCACCCCACGGGAGCGGCAGCTGCGTCACGACCGATCTCCGGCACGGATGGTTTCGCTGCGGCAGCCGACGGGCGGATCTTTGTCCTTGACTCAGCGCGTAACGCGGTCGTGGCCGAATCCAGTGACGGCAGCACGTCGTCCGTGATCAGGCTGTCCGGCGTCGAAGAACCGGTCAGCGGTTTGGCCGTGGCACCGGACGGCAACCTCTTCACTCTCGACGTCGATGCGACGACGATCTACGAGTTCCGGGCAGACGGCACCCTTCTCGCGACGCGCGACATTAACGATGATGGACTGCGCGCTCCTCAGGGGCTCGTTCTTGCCCCGAGCGCGGACCCGACCGACGATCCGGCGAAGCAGAACCTGTATGTGGCCGATGGCGGAACGGACGCCGCCAGCGCCGGGGTCTACGAGTTCGAGTTGATGGCGACGCCGCTCGCCGACTCCGTCCAGGCTGCTGCAGTGGAGTCCGCGACACTAGTGCGCACCATCGAAGGCGCAGCCTTGAACCCGGACAGCCCCGACCCATCCGGCATCGGATACAACAGCTCGCTCGATCGCCTCGTGATGACCGACGGCGAGATCGAGGAGGAGAAGAACAACAGCTATCCGTATCCCGGAACGAACGGATGGCTGTTCCCGCGGGATGGTTCCAGCACCTCGGCGACCTTCGACACGACCAACGACGAATGCCGCGCGGGCGGGAGTCTCGTTCGAAACGTGGAGCCGGTCGGGGTCGCCTACAACCCGGCCAGCAACACCTACTTCGTCGTGCGCGATGGCTCCGAGACCCTTTGGGAGCTCAGCGCCTCCTTCGCTCCGCTGC
>JBDSJJ010000009.1:0-17802 GCA_039917415.1 Candidatus Limnocylindria bacterium
CGTGAGGGTGATGAGGGCCGAGATCATCGGCGCACCAGGTAGCTGAAGACCGACTCGAGCGACTCGTCGGCGGGGCGCAGCTCGAACAACGTCACGCCGGCGCGTTTGGCGGCGGGTGCCACGGCGCGGGTCAGCGCTCCGTAGTCGCCGGTCCGGACCGTGAGGCGTCCTTCGCGGACCTCGACCGACTCGACGTCCGGCGCAGCGAGCAGCTCCCGCGCCAGCTGCCGGTCGTCGCTCGAGCGGAGCGTGAACTGGTGCGGCCGATCGGTCATGAGGCGCCGGATACGCCGGAAGTCGCCCGACGCAGCGAGGCGTCCAGCGACCACGACCAGGACACGGTCCGACAGGCGCTCGACCTCTTCGAGGATGTGGCTGCTGAACAGGATCGTGCGGCCATCGGCGGCCATCGCGCGCAGCAAGTCCATCATCGACAGCCGTTGACGCGGATCCATCCCATTGAACGGCTCGTCGAGGATCATCGTGCCCGGATCGTGGACGAGCGCCGCGGCCACTTTGGCGCGTTGGCGCATGCCCTTCGAGTAGCCGCCCATGCTGCGGTCCGCGGCATCGGCAAGGCCGACCATCTCGATGGCGCGTCGCGTGCTGGCATCGGCATCGGCCACGCGCGAGAGTCGCGCCGAGGCGTTGACGAACTGGCGGGCCGTCAGGAAGGGGTAGAAGGACTCGCGCTCCGGCACGAATCCGACCCGCTCGTAGATCTCGGGATGGCGCCAGGTCGCCGTTCCGTCGAGGTCCACTGTTCCGGCCGACGGGGCCAGGAAGCCCGACATGAGGTGGAGGAGCGTCGTCTTGCCCGCGCCGTTCGGGCCGAGCAGTCCGGTGATCCCGGGTCCGACCTCGAAGCTGACGTCGTTGACCGCCACCACGTTGCCGTACCAGCGCGAGACGCCGGCCAGGGTTAGCACGCTCATGTCGTCACGCGCCGGTAGCGGATGGCCAGCACCGCCAGGGACACAGCCAGCAGCAGCGCCGATGCCAGGCCGTATACCTCGAGTGGCACGTCCGCACCGGTGACCGGCGACTCGGCGACGCCCCCGCCGAACAGCCACTGGCGGGTTCCGTCGAGGATCGAGAGGGGATTCGTGAACGGCGCGTAGGCCTGGAGTCCACCGCCCACCTCCTCGAGCGTCCCGCCGATGACGCCGCCGATGAGGAAGACGGCGAGCACCGCTCCGGCCGCATAGGCACGGCGCGCTGGCAGCGAGCAGATGGCAAGGCCCAGGCTCGCGAGCACGACGGCGTGGAGGATGCCGCTGCCGAAGATGGCGGGGAGGGCGCCGAGCTCGTCACCGAACGCGCCGACCAGGTCGTCGGCCGCCAGCACGCGACCCAGGAACAGGACGAGCACGGGCACGAGCGTGATGCTGAGCAGCGCCAAGCTCAGCGCGATGAGCTTGGCGGCCACGTAGTCGAAGCGCCCGATCGGCCGGCTGAAATAGAGCGGAAGGACCCGATGCCGCAGGTCGTTCACGACCAGCTCGGGTGCCTGGGCGGCGATGAAGATCGGCAGGAGCCCGCCGATGCCCCACACGTAGTTCTCGTAGCTGTACAGGTCGACGATGTCCCCGACAAGCACGCGGATCGCGACGGCCACGCCTGCCGGCAGCAACCCGAGGATCACCGCCCCCCACGGGATGATCTTCGAGCGACCGGAGCGGCCGAGCCCGAACGAGGCACGCAGCCCGGCGGCGACGATGGCACCGATCGCTCCCCGTCGTCCCATGCGCGGGCCGTCGTAGCTGCGGTAGCCGATGTCGTAGATAGTCCCTGTCTGCTCAGGCGACGCGGTCATCGGCGCCTCCGTCGCGGAACAGGTCCTCGAGCTGATGGCGCCCGGCCTCGATCCGGACCAGGGCCAGGTCCGCGTCAACCGCTTCGTCGCGGACCGCGTCGTAAATCCCGGCCCGCGCATCGGCATCGGCGGCCGTGAGGTCGACCAGCAGTGTCCGGCCTACGGCTCGGACGTCGTAGCCACGTATCGCGAGCCGCTGCGCCAGGTCCTCGGCCGGCTCCTCGATCTCGATCAGCAACTGGCCCGTCTGGCCCGTGAACGACTCCAAGGGAGCGGTCTGCAGGAGGCGGCCCGCGTCGATGGCCACGAGCCAGGTGGCGACGCGCTCGATCTCGCCGAGCAGGTGGCTGGCCACGATCACCGCGATCCCGAACTCGCGGCCGATGCGCTCGATGAGCGCCAGCATCTCGTCGCGACCGGCGGGGTCCAGGCCGTTCGTCGGCTCGTCGAGGAAGAGAAGTCGCGGGTCGTGGACGAGCGCCTGGGCCAGCTTGACGCGCTGCTTCATGCCGGTCGAGTAGCCGCCGATCGGCCGGTAGCGCTCCTCGTACAGGCCCACGTGGCGCAGGACATCGGCCGTTCGCTCCCGTGCGGCCCCGGCGGGAAGGCCGGAGACGCGCGCCATGTGGGAGACGAACTCGGTGGCGGAGACGTCCGGGGGCAGGCTGTCGTGCTCCGGCATATAGCCGACGAGCTCACGGATCCGCGCGCCCTGCGTCGCGGTGTCGAGGTCGAGGACGCTCGCGTCGCCCTCGGTCGGGGGCAGCAGGCCGAGAAGAATCTTGATCAGCGTGCTCTTGCCGGCGCCGTTGGCCCCGACCAGGCCGATGATGCCCGGTTCCAGCTCGAGGCTCAGGCCGTCGAGCGCGGTGACACCGGGATAGCGCTTCGTGAGCGCCCGGGTGCTGATGAGGGGCATGCGCGCTCAGTGTACGGGCAGCTCCTGCGGCTCGGTGCAACGCGTCGTTCCTACGGTCAGGGCAGGCGGCCCGTTTGCGATCCGCGCAAAGCGTTCCGTTTGCGGTCGGAGCAACCAACTACGAGGCTGAGGGCGGTTCGGGCCTGGGTTTGCGCCCCGCCGCAAACATCAGCTGGCAATCGGGGCATTTCGGCCCGTGCTTCGTCGTTGGTTGCCCTCGGCGCAAACGGCAGGATTGGGTCCCCGCCGCGCCCCGACTACATGTGCGGTTCGTACGACGGATCGAAGAACCTCGCGGGGTTCTCGTCGAAGTCGAGCTTGCAGCCCTTGCCGCAGAAGTAATAGGTCTCGCCATCGTGCTCGGCAGTCAGGGCCTGGGCCGATGCGATCTCGCGGTTCACGTCCATGCCGCACACCGGGTCCTTGGCCGCGGCCATTTCGAGTTCGTTCATGAGTTGCGTCTCCGTCTTTGGGGGATCAGGCGGCGCGGAACGCCCGCAGCCGCAGGGAGTTGGTGACGACGCTGACGCTCGAGAGCGCCATGGCGCCGGCTGCCAGGGCCGGGTTCAGCAGGACCCCTGCCAGCGGGAAGAGGAGTCCGGCGGCGACCGGGATTAGGAGGATGTTGTAGCCGAAGGCCCAGCCCAGGTTCTGGCGGATCGTGCGCATCGTGGCGCGCGAGAGCCGAACGGCCGTCGGCACGCCGCCGAGGTCGTCGCCGACCAGCGTGATGTCGGAGGCCTCGAGCGCGACGTCGGCCCCGGTGCCGATGGCGATGCCGAGATCGGCCTGGGCCAGCGCCGGCGCGTCGTTCACGCCGTCACCGACCATCGCCACGATCCCCCCGGCCTGCTGGAGCTCGGCGACGCGCGCCGCCTTGTCGCCCGGCATGACCTCGGCCAGGATCCGGTCGGCAGGAATGCCGACCTCCGCGCCGATGGCGTTCGCGGTGGCACGGCGGTCGCCACTGATCATCCACACGTCGAGGCCGGCGGACTGGAGCCGCGCGATCGCACCCGCCGAAGCCGGCTTGACGGTATCGGCCAGGCCGATGGCCCCGATGAGCTTGCCATCGCGCGCCACGAACACGCCGGATGCGTCGCCGATGTCGAGTGCGTCGGAGTCGGGGAGCTGGATGCCCGACTCGGCGAGGTACGCGGGCGTGCCCGCCAGCACGACCTGGGCGTCGATCGTGCCGCGCACGCCGCGCCCGGCAACCGACGCGAAGTCCGCTGGCTCACCGATCGGGATCTCCAGCGATTCGGCGTGGCGCACGATCGCCTCGGCCAGCGGGTGCTCGCTGCCGCGCTCGAGGGTCGCCGTGATGCGCAGGAGGTCTGCCTGTTCGACGCCCGGCATCGGCCGCACGACGGTCACCGCCGGCTCGCCGCGCGTGATCGTGCCGGTCTTGTCGAGGACGACGGTCGTGATGCGCTGCGCGTGCTCCAGCGCCGCGCCGTCGCGGATGAGGATGCCGTTCTCGGCGCCCTTGCCGGTGCCGACCATGATCGCGGTCGGCGTGGCGAGGCCCATGGCGCACGGGCAGGCGATGATGAGGACCGCGATCGCGCTTGTCAGGGCGTAGGTCAGCTTGGGCTCGGGGCCGAAGACCATCCAGGCCGCGAACGTGAGTGTCGCGATCACGATGACCGCCGGCACGAACCAGCCGGTCACGCGGTCGGCGACCCGCTGGATCGGCGCCTTTGAGCCCTGGGCGCGCTCGACAAGGGTCACTATCTGGGCCAGCGTGGTGTCGCGGCCGATGCGCTCCGCGCGCATGACGAACGAGCCGCTGGCGTTGATCGTCGCGCCGATGGCACGGTCGCCGACGCCCTTCTCGACCGGCAGCGACTCGCCGGTGAGCATTGACTCGTCCACGGCCGACGCGCCGTCGATGAGAACACCGTCGACCGGCACGCGATCGCCCGGCCGAACGCGGACGAGATCACCGACCACGACCTGGTCGACGGGAATCTCTCGCTCGCCGCCCTCGCGCAGGACGCGCGCCGTGTCGGGGCGAAGCTTGAGGAGGGCCTTCACGGCGCCGGCGGCCTGACCCTTGGCGCGGGCTTCGAGCCATCGGCCGAAGAGGATGAGCCCGATGATGATCGCGGCGGAATCGAAGTAGGTCTCGTGGCCCAGTCCGGAGCGCATGACCACGTCCGGCAGGAGCGTCACGAAGACCGAATAGCCATACGCCGCCAGCGTGCCCATGGCCACCAGCGTGTTCATGTTCGCGTCGAGATGCCTCGCGCCACGGAGGGCGGCCACCAGGAAGCGGCGCCCGTACACGAACTGGACGATCGTGGCCGGGATGAGGAACCAGCGGTTGATGTCGATCATCGGCCAGGGCGTGCCGCCCGGCCAGAACATGATCGCCATCATCGTGACCCCGACGGCGAGAGACACCGCCGCGCCCGTCAGCAACTCACGACGCTCGGTCGCACGCTCGGCTTCGTCTGCGGCCTCGGCTGCCTCGACGCCACCGGCCGCCGAGGTATCGGCGCTGTCACGGCCGACGTCGTAGCCGGCCGCCTCAATGGTCGACACGATGCGGCCGCGGTCGATCAACGCCGGATCGAACTGGACGGTCGCGCGCTCGGTGGCAAGGTTGACCGTCGCGATCGACACTCCATCTGCCTTGTTGAGGTGGCGCTCGATGCGGTTCACGCAGCTGGCGCAGGTCATGCCGACGACGGGCAGGGTGATCTCGGTCATGTGCTCGGGTGCTGTGGCGTTCATCTCCTCCAGTATACTCATGGGGAGTATCCCAGCAAGCGCCGAGGAGGCCGGGCACCGACCTTGCTACAGATCTGATGACCATGCGTACCCGGATGCGAACCTTGCCATCAGCCGAAGAACAGCCCGGAGCCAGCGAACCGACGACGAGCGAGCGAGCCGACGCTCCTGCCGTGTTCGTCGTGGACGACGATCCCGGCACGCTGGAACTCCTGTGCGAGGTGGCGCGCGAGGCCGGTTGGAAGGCTCGACCGTTCACGCGCCTGGTCGACCTTCGCGCCTCGCTGGAGCGGACCCGCCCGTCGCTCCTCATCCTCGACGACGACCTCCCCGACGGGCGTGGGGGCGACTTCGCGCGCGAGCTGCGCAACGACGAGCGCCTGGCCGATACGCCGATGCTGGTCTGCACCGCCGCCCACCCGATCCGGCAGGCGGAGATCGGCTTGTGGGCTCCGGTCGTCTCGAAGCCCTTCGCCCTCCGCGAGATCGACGCGTTCCTCGACGCCGCTGCGCGCGTGCAGCGGGGCGGGGACGATTTCGGCAATCGGGCAGGGTAGGCTGGGCGCGTGCGCGCGCTGATCCTCACCAACGAGTTCCCGCCGTCCATCTATGGTGGCGCCGGCGTGCACGTGGACGAGCTCACGCGGCACCTGCGCTCGCTGGTCGAGCTCGACATCCGGACCTTCGGCTCCCAGGCCGAGGACGACCCCGGGTGGCGGGTGCGCGGCTACCCCGTCGAGCACGATCTCGACGCATCCGACGAGCGGCTGCGGCCGATGCTGTCCGCCCTCTCGCGCGATCTCGCAATGGTCGTGGATCCGGTGGGCGCCGACATCGTGCATGCCCACACCTGGTACACCCACCTCGCGGGGATGCTCACGCGTCTGGCGTACGGGATTCCGCTGGTGATCACGATTCACTCGCTCGAGCCGCTGCGGCCGTGGAAGCGCGAACAGCTCGGCGGGGGATACGACGTCAGCTCGTGGATCGAGCGCACGGCGCTCGAGTCGGCCGATGCGGTGGTCGCCGTCAGCGAGGGCACGCGTCGCGACGTCGAGCGCCTCTACGACATCCCGCCCGAGCGTATCCAGGTCATCCACAACGGCATCGACCCCGAGTTCTATCGTCCGGACCCCGCGACCAACGCGCTCGAGCGCCACGGCGTCGATCCCTCCGTACCGTACGTCCTCTTCGTCGGCCGCATCACCCGCCAGAAGGGAATCGTGCACCTGGTGCGGGCGATCCAGCATCTCGCACCCGGCGTTGGTGTCGTGCTGTGCGCCGGCCAGCCGGACACGCCGGAGATCGGCCGGGAGATGGAGGAAGGCGTGCGCGCCGCACAGGCCGAACGCGACAACGTGGTCTGGATCGGCGAGATGGTCAGCCGAACCGACGTGCGCCAGCTGTACAGCCACGCGGCAGTGTTCTGCTGTCCATCGGTCTACGAGCCGTTCGGGATCATCAACCTCGAGGCTGCCGCGTGCGAGACACCGGTCGTGGCCTCGGCCGTGGGCGGGATTCCCGAGGTGGTGGTGGACGGCGAGACCGGGCTGCTCGTGCCGGTGGAGCTGTCGATCGACGATCCGATGCTGCCAATCGACGCCGACCGATTCGAGCGCAACCTCGCCGGGGCCATCAACGCCCTGATGGCCGATGCCACGACCCGGGAGGTGATGGGCCGCGCGGGACGCAAGCGGGCCGTCGAGCACTTCAGCTGGGATTCCATCGCGCGGCAGACGGCCGACCTGTACCGGACGGTGACGGGCAAACCCTAGGCGGGTGGTACCCGCGACATCAGCGCCAGGGTTGCGGGGATCCCCGGCCAGTTGCGGATGCGCCGATCCGCCGCGAGCCCGAGCTTCCCATGTCGGGAGCCTACTGCGGGCGGACCGGAATTTCCCTACCCTGTCATCAGCCGCCGACTGATCTCGAACGGCGCACCTCACGAAAGGTTGTCCAGCGTGCTCAATTGGCTTCGCCGTCGCATCGGATGGTTCGAACGCCGCTGGATCCCGGCGAGGGAGCCCCGCGAACACCACGAGTCGCAGGTCCGTGGCCGGCTCGCGGGCGACCCGCCCCCGATCCCAGCCGCAAACCCTGACACGGCACCCGCGACGCCTCGGCGCGACTGACATGCGGAGCGTCGCTGTCGTCCTGCGTGCCGAGGCAATCGTGATCTTCGTCGCCGGCGTGCTGCTCTACCTGCACCTCAACGGCAACGCCCTCTGGTTGCTGCCCCTGCTCCTCGCTCCGGACATCTCGATGGTGGGCTACTTGGGTGGCCCGCGGCTCGGTGCGGTCACCTATAACCTGGCGCACAATCTCGCCACCGCGCTCATCGTGCTTGGCGTGGGCTGGTTCGCGGCCGTTGCGCCGCTTGCCTTGGGCGGGGCGATCCTCGTCGCGCACGTCGGCATGGACCGAGCGCTCGGGTACGGCCTGAAGCATCCGACCGACTTCCGCGACACCCATCTGGGTCGCATCGGCCGATAATCCTCCGATGGACCTCCGGAGGCCACGAGCCTGGTGGCGGTCGTGCTCCAGGCGCCTGGACGGGCGTCGTGACATCTGACGCCGGAGCGAGCGTTAGCGGTCCCGGCACGGCCCTCGAGCGCCCGTTCGTGCTCAAACCTTCCCCGTAGCTCGCCTGACGCGTCGCTACTGCGCCCGGGCGGAGCGGTTGACCGTATAGGCGACACGCGAGGGACAACTGCACCCAGGACGCGCGGCTGGCCGCACGGCCCGCTGAGACCGGCTTCGGTCCCCACGCCTCGGGCCATGTGGCACGGCCAGTCCGGGACCGACGGCCCTGACGATCCTCGCGGGACCGGCGGAAGATCGGACCCTGTTTGGCGCCGGAGCGCCGTTTCGGTCCGCAACGAGGTTTTTCCGGTGAGTCTTCCCCGTCCCCTGGTCCTCTTCCTGGCCTTCTGTGGCGGCGCCGCGCTCTTCGCCACCCCGCTCCTGCTCGGCGCCTTGGCGCTCGGCGGTGGCCCGACTGCCATCGAACCCGGCACTTCCGCCGCACCATCGGCCTCCGATGGAGGAGGCGACGTCTCGCTCGGGTCTTCCGTGATCCCGGAGCTCACCCCCAAGGCCGATCTCGCGGTGGCGCCCGACTCGGAGGTCAACGTCGCGGTTGCGCCTGACGTGCCCCCGCCGTCCGGGCGCACGGAGCAGGCCATCGTGGAGGTTGCGTTCGACATCGTCGAGGGAGTGCAGGCGATCGACCCGGCGACGGGCGTCGAGTACGAGACCTGGGGCTACCGGATCGGCGGCACGGACGTGGTGACCGGGACGCCGGGCCCGATCATCCGGGCGCGCGTCGGAGACGTCCTGCGCTTCACGATCACCAACCTCCCCGAAAACACGCATCCCCACAACGTCGACTTCCACGCGGTGACGGGCCAGGGCGGTGGCGCGGCCGACACCACGGTCGCTCCGGGCGAGACCGTGACGATCGAGGCTCGGCTTCTGTACCCGGGCATCTTCATGTACCACTGCGCCTTCGGTGACGTGCCGCTCCATATCGCGCAGGGCATGTACGGCGGCATCCTGGTTGATCCGGCGGAGCCGCTTCCCGAGGTTGAGCACGAGCTGTACATGGTGCAGTCCGAGTACTACACGACCCAGGCCGCATCGGGCACCGTGACAACGGATCGCGCATCGGTCACCGACGAGGCCCCGGAGTTCGTTGTCTTCAACGGCGCCGTCGGCTCCCTGACCGGTGACAACGCCCCGCGCATGCAGGTCGGCGAGACGATGCGCATCTACTTCGTCAACGCGGGGCTCAACCTGGATTCGAACTTCCACGCGATCGGCTCGCATTGGGATGCGGTCTACCCGGAGGGAGCGACGCTCAACTCGCCGATCCGCGGATCGCAGACCACGCTCGTCCCGGCCGGCGGCGGCGTGGTGGTCGACCTGATCGCGCAGGTGCCCCAGACGGTCGTCCTCGTCGACCATGCGCTGGCCCGCGCCTTCGACAAGGGCGCCATCGGCCAGATCGTGATCGAGGGCGACGCAAACCCGGAGATCTTCGAGGCGATGGGAGCCACGGAGCCCGGTGCGACACCCGCGCCCGCGTCCAGCGGCTCGGCCGCGCCGTCGGCGTCCGGCGGGGCCACGGGACCCGAAGAGACGGTCAGCATTCTCGCCGGCAGTGGGACCTTCCAGGAGGAAGGCGCGCCCGACGAGTTCGCTGAGACCGAGTCGCTCCCGGACTACAGCGTCAACGTGCTGACGGTCAAGGTCGGGACGACGGTGACGTGGACGAACGACGACCCGGAGATGATCCACACCGTGACCGATGTCGACGCCGGCTTCGACTCGGGCTTCCTGGACCCGGGCGATAGCTTCTCGTTCACGTTCGATACGCCGGGCGAGTACGAGTACTACTGCCTGCCACATCCGTGGATGCGGGCGATGATCGTCGTCGAGGAGTGACGATTCTCGGAGCCGCCGGCGGTCATCCGCCGGCGGCTCCCGCCATCAACGAACGCACCGTCCTTCGCCTGGGGCTTGCGCTCGTGGCGTCGTTCCTGATCCTGGCGATCGTCACCGGCCCGCTGTCGATGGCCGGCCTGCACGGCTGGGTCGCGATCCACCTGACGCTGGCGGGAGCCGCCACGGTTGCCATCGGCACCTTCATGCCGCACTTCGGCGTGACGCTGGCCGGGACCCGGCCCGAGCCCCCAGCGCTGAGGCTCGCCGGCGTCTTGTCGCTCGGCGTCGGGATGATGGTCATCGCGCTCGGCCGTCCGGCTCTCGGCGACGAAGTGGCCGCCGGTGGAGGGTTGCTCGTGCTTCTCGGGATCGGCCTGACGGCCTGGAACACGTATGCGCCGCTGCGCTCGGGGCTGGCACGCCGCCATCCGATCGCGCAGGCCGCCTATGGTCTCGCGCTCGCCGAACTCGCCGTCGGGGTGTCGCTGGCCGTGCTCTTTCTTCTCGGCCATGAACCGATCACCCGAGCGTGGATCAACCTCAAGCCGGCCCACGTCTGGCTGAATGCCCTGGGATTCGTCTCGCTCACGATCGCCGGGACGCTGATCTACCTGTACCCGACGATGCTCGGGGCCAGGATCCGGGCGCACGTCACGCTGTTCGTCGCGCTCATCGGCCTCGGCCTTGGACCTCTCATCGTCGCGATCGGGGCGGCAGCGGCCTGGCCGGGTCTTGCGATCGCAGGGGGAGCGGTGAGCCTGGCGGGGAGTCTCGGGCTTCTCGGGTACGGCATCGACGCGTGGCGCCGACGCGGCCGCTGGGCGAACGACAAGGCCCGGCATGATCTTGCGGTGCGCCATGGCCTGGCCGGCATGGCCTGGCTCGTCGTCGCCCTCGCCGCGCTGCTGGTGGGCCTCGTGCGCGATGGTGGCAGCCCGCCGGGATGGACGATCGGGGCCGCGGCTGTGCCGCTGATCGGTGGCTGGGCGATGCAGGAGCTGGTCGGGGCGTGGGGCCATCTGCTACCGGCCGCCGGTCCGGGGAGTATGGAGACCAAGGCCCGGCAGCGGGCGACCCTCTCGCGCTGGGGAACCACGCGCGTGGTCGGCTGGAATTTCGGCCTCGCCGTGACCTGGCTGGGGCTCGGCCTCGATATCCTGCCGCTGGCCGGCGTCGGGCTCGTCACGTTCGGCATCGTCGCGGGCCTGACGCTGGTGCTGTTCGTGGCGGCGCTCCTGGCGCGACCCGCGGTGGCGACGCGATCGCCGGCGGCGGTTGGTCCCGGCGGCCAGCCTTCGTAAACGGTGCAGTCCGCGTGTCTCTTCGTCGTCAGCAGCGCGCTCCGGTATGGCACCCGACGACGGTCTGCGGGATCGGACCGAATTGCGCTGCCTCGACCCGGTCGGCCATTGACGCCAGCGCGACCAACCAGGCGTTGCGCAGCTGCGTGACGAGTGCCTCGAGCGGCGGTTGATGGTGTCGTCGCTCCACGACGATCGCTGCATTGGACTTCATCGGTGTACCTCTCGGCTTCATGGCGCGCTCACCACAGTCAGCGCGGGCCGGCGACCTCGAGCACGACCCCCCATCCTTCCAGCTCGCCGGTGAGATAGACGGTGTCGCCGATCGAGGCCCAGGCCAGGGCCCTACCGATCGAAGATGTGATCGAGACGGTGTCGGCCGCTGTGGACGCGTCTCCGGGCAGGGCCAACCACCACGATCCGACCACGCGATCCTGGGTCGCGACGGTGACCCGGCGTCCGATGGCAGCCGTTTCCGGATCCGATGCGATGGCGATCGCCCCGATCTGCCGCCGCACGCGGCCGGCGCGATCCAGGTCGTGGCCGCGTCGGCGCCGGGCGAGCCAATCTGAACTGTTGGCGCGTTCCAGGCAGGTCATCAGCTGCCGCATTGGGTGCTCGCTGATCGGCCATCGGCTATCCGCCCTGGGTGATGCGGCCGGTCGGGGAACTGCGCGGTCATGGTTGGTGGTCGTGATCATGCACCCACCCTTTCGATGGGTGATGACGATCACCCTTGACCGACCTTGCGGCGGCATGAACATCGGACGGAGGCGCGTCTGCGAAGAGCGGCGCGACACGCATGAACACCCCTCGCCTACTCCGTCGACGGAGATCGAGTGGCGGTGAGCGCCTCGAAGGGCGGGGCGCCGATGCATCCCGACTGGTATCACAATCTGCTCGCCCATCCGATCGTGACCGTCGAGGCAAGTCGCGAGAAATATCAGGCGCGTGCCATCCCGGCGGCGAGCGGGCCGGAGCGCGATCGGCTCTTTGCCCAGCACATCACCGTGCATCTGGGCATCGGCGAGTACCTGAAGACGACGAGCCGAACATTCCCATGGTGGTGCTCGAGCGACTCGTCGCGTAGCGTCGAGGTCGATAGTCGCCTCGTTCAGTCCTCGGGCGTGGAACAGCTGACGAATCTGGCGCGTTCGTCGGCCAGGGTCTCGAGCATGTGACAATCGAGGCACTCGGAGACTGAGGCGCGACCATCGAGCGGACACGCGACGCTGCCATCGCGTACCTCGCGAAGGTCACCCCGGCACTGGATCCATGCGACGCGGCCCGCGGCGTTTGATGTCCGTTGAGCATCGGTGCTGACCGCCATCACTCTCCTCCACGCTTTCCCGCCGCAGTCGATCGATACCGAGAGCATCCGCTCGCGTCGCCGCGGCGACCAGTGCCGGAGGTCATGAACCGTGTGGGACTCCGCCGCGCCCACAGAGAAACGCCGCCTACTCGATGTCGATCTTCTCGTGTGAACGGCCGGGCTTCTCATCGTCCTGCGACTCGAGTCGGGCGATCCAGCGATCGAGGTAGACACGTGCGGCGAGCAGCTGCTCACGGCCCGCCTTTTTCAGGTGGCCGCGTGCCTCGTCGGGGAAGAGGGTGTGCATCATCGCCCAGAAGGCGGTCTCGAGCCCGGATCGGCTCTCCTCCACCATGCGGCGCGGCGTGTGACGCTCGAGCTCGGCGATGCGTGCCTCGAGCTCGGCGGTCCGATCCTGGGTCGCCGTGGACGGTTCATTCATGAGCTGGCCTCCTGTGCGCTGGCGGGGGTGGCAAATCGGATCTTGAGCGTTCCATCCTCGAATGTCGCGCCGGCGGTCGGGACATCCACCAGGATGCGAGGCAAGACGAGCGTCCGGCGCCAGGTGCCGAGGTCGATCACGAGCTCGTCCCCGTGGCGCGACAGGTCGATCCCGTCCTTCTCGGTGAAGGGGAGCTCGACCGACACGATGTAGGCTCCGTCGTCACGCACGACGGAATACGGACGCCCTCGATAAAAGAACTCGGTGGGATCGGCCGATTCGTAGAGCACGCGACCGAGCTCGCGGAGGCGTTCGATGCCGACCATCTCTCGGTCGAAGTACGGGACGGACCGGACGGGGATGGGATGGAAGGTCTTCTCGACGAGCGGCCCATAGCGCTGCTGTGCCTCGTACCAGCCGCGGAAGTACGGGCCAACCGTGTCGGGGAGCACGCGGTTGGCGATGACCAGGTCGGTCGGATAGTCGTAGAGATGGAAGTAGGTGAACGAGCGCTGCGCCTCCTTGATCACCACCTGCTCGAGCGTCAGCACCACCCGGATCGAGGTCTTCGCGTGGTCAGCCAGGAGCTGGCGCATGTGGTCGAGGCGCCCGAACAGCTCCTCGCCGGCGTTGAACACGCCCTCGTCGGGCATCGGCATGCCGATGACTCGCTGGATCAGCGGTCCGGTCAACTTCGTGATTCGTCGACCGATCGGCTCGATCTTCTCCATCCACCATTTCGCGGCTTCCGGCAGTGAGAGCAGCCGCAATGTCTCTCCGGTCGGGGCCGCGTCAACGACCACAACATCGTAGTCGCCGGAGTCGTGATGATCGGCGATCCAGAGCAGCGAGCCGACCTCGTCCATCCCGGGGAGGACCGTCATCTCCTCCGCCATGATCTCGTCGAGCCCGCGCCAGCGCAGGACGGATGCGGCGTAGCGCTGGATGCGGCCCCAATAGCGGGCAACGTTGAAGAAGACGTCGGACTCCTGGGCCCAGAGGTTCGGCACGATCTCCACGGGGGTCGGCCCCAGCTCCCGCTCGAAGGCGTCGCCCAGGCTATGGGCGATGTCGGTCGACATCACGATCGTCCGGTACCCGCGGTCGGCGCAGGCCAGGGCGGTCGCGGCGGCGATGCTCGTCTTGCCGACGCCGCCCTTGCCCGTGTACACGAGAATTCGCGCCAAGCTGGTCCAACCCGATAAGAGGAGCGATTCTACCGGGGCCGAGGGGTGCCGGCGACTGAGCCACTCACGCCGCCTCCTCGCCCGGCATCAGCGCTGTCGCAATTCTCCTGCGCCCAAGGCTCGGATCGCGTCCCATTTGGGGAATTCGCCGTAGGGCGATTTCAGCATGCCGGTGACCTACGTGTGATAGAGACGACGTGCCTCGCGGGCCATTTCGTCGCGGAAGTCTGGGTGCGTGATCTCGAGAAGCGCGGTAGCGCGCTCGCGGATGCTGCGCCCGAAGAGCTCAGCGACGCCGAACTCGGTCACGACCGTGCGAACATGAGCGCGACTGGTGACCACGCCGGCACCCTCGGCCAGCATCGGAACGATGCGCGAAACGGTCCCCCCCACCGCCGTCGAGGGCAGGGCGATGATCGCGCGACCCTCGGGCGACAGCGCGGCACCACGCATGAAGTCCATCTGGCCGCCGACCCCGGAATAGAAGCGGGTGCCGATCGAGTCGGCGGCGACCTGGCCGGTCAGGTCGATCGACAACGCCGAATTGATCGCGATCATCCGACGGAAGCGCCGGATGACGGTCGTGTCGTTCGTGTAGGTCACCGGTCGCATCTCGATCATCGGGTTGTCGTCCACGAAGTCGTAGAGCCGCCGGCTCCCCATCAGAAAGGCCGTGACGATCTTCCCGCGGTTGATCTCCTTGGCGGCTCCGGTGACGGCGCCGGCCTCGACCAGGTCGAGGACCGGTTCGGTGAACAGCTCGGTATGGATGCCGAGGTCGCGCTTGTCGCGCAGCGCCGCGCCCACGGCGGCGGGAATCGTGCCGATCCCCATCTGGATCGTCGCTCCATCGGGCACGAGCGCCGCAACGTGCTGGCCGATTCGGCGCTCGACCTCGCCGATCGGCTCGCTCGCGTGTTCGAACGGAGGTTGATCGACCTCGGTGGCAACGTCGATCTCGTCGACGTGGATGAACGAGTCGCCCAGGGTGCGCGGCATGGAGCGATTGAGCTGCGCGATCACCGTCGCTGCAGTCTGCGTTGCGGCCAGGGTCGCATCGACACTCGTTCCGAGCGAGCAGAAACCATGGGCGTCGGGCATCGAGACGTTGATGAGCACGGCGTCCAGGGGTAGGACGCCGGACACGAACAGCTCCGGGACATCCGACAGGAAGATCGGGACGTAGTCCGCCCGACCGTCGTTCACCGCTGCCCGCGCATTGGCTCCGATGAACAGCGCACGATGGCGGAAGCTCGCCGCCATCTCGGGTGCCAGGTGCGGCGCCGGGCCTTCGGTATGGAAATGGATGACCCCGACGTCGCGCAGCTCATCAGATCGGGCCGCGAGCGCATCGAGCAGCACCGACGGCGTGGCGGCCCCACCGTGGACGAAGACCTGGTGGCCGGACCCGATGCCGGCGACCGCCTCCGCCGCCGTTACGAGCTGCATCGTCGGACGGCCCTCCATGAGTCTGGGTCGGATGGATATCGAGAACACCGTACCGGTGTTCGGGCGTTGCCTGCAGTGCGGACTGGCCCTCGGGATCGGTCCGAATGGCACTTCGCCAGTGGCCCCACACCGAGGACGATGCATCCGACGGAGGGGTACGAGCATGGACGCGACAGAAATTACAAGCCGAACGATGCACCCAAGATGGCGCATCGACCGCGATCGGAGGATATCGGTCCGCCTGATCGAGCGATCCGATGCCCCGAATCTCTCCGACTTCTATGCCTCGCTCTCGCCCGAATCCCGCCGCCGTCGCTTTCTTGGCCATGTTGCCGGGGACGACGGGGCCCTGGCCGACCGATTGACCGAACACGCCGGTGAGGGCCTGGTCGCCATCCTGGCCGAGGCATCGCCGCGCGACGGCTTGATCGTGGGCCACGCCACGGTCCAGCGGGACGGCCCCGGAACGGCGGAAATCGCGCTTGCCGTGGCCGACGAGTTCCGGGGGTTGGGCATCGGCGGGCGATTGATGGTGGCGGCCACCAGACATGCTCGTCAGCTCGGGATGCACAGGTTGAACGCGCTGATGTATGCGGACAATACCCCCATGCGCCATCTGCTTCGCGCGACGGGTCCGGTGCTGTCCGATGAGATCGATGCCGGGGTCGAGGAGATGTCGGTCGCCGTCTGATCCCGGAACGGCCATAGCTTTCGGATCAGCCCGCGCCAGCCCGTCAGCGGGACGTGGCGCTCTCGATCGCGTTCAGCAGGGATGCGCGATCCAGGCTGCCCTCGTGCCGCGTCCCGCCAATGAAGATCGTGGGCGTGCCAAGCAGGTTGAGCTGTTCCCCAGCCCGCCGGTCCGATGTCACGGCCGCGGCGACGCCAGGCGACACCCTGTCAGCACCCCACTGCGTGGCATCGAGCCCAAGGTTGATGGCGATCTGCTGGAACACCGCGCTGGCCTGTTGTTCTCTCATGCCGCTCCATTCGGCTTGGCGAGCGAAGAGCGGGTCGTGGTACTCCCAGAACTGTCCTTGCAGTGCCGCAGCCTGGGCGGCCTCCGCGGCCATCGTGGCGTTTGCGTGAATGCTCGAGAGCGCGAAGTAGCGGTACACCAGCTGGATCGAGCCCTCGTTCGCCAGCCGCGACAGAACCGGGGCAGCCTGAGCGCGTGCCGGGCACTGGAAGTCGCTGAACACGACCACCTCGGTCTGCCCCTGTCCCTTCGGGGGCGCACCGGCGGATCCGACGGCCAGTTGTTCCGCGGGTGATGCGCCGATCAGGGCGGGTGCCGCGAGGAGCGCCACGAACGCAAGCGCTGGCCGTGGGGAGGGTGACGATCCGCGGTCGGCCAGAGATCGTCAGTGCCGCAGCAATCAGGAAGAATGCGACCCCGAACGCAGGCATCGGGACGCCGATTGGATACGCCAGCGCGCTGTTCCGGACGATGTCGCAGCCCGATCCGGTCAGGCAGATGCCGGAGCCGAAGACGTAGTCGACCAGCAGGTATGCCGAAGCGAACAGGCCGATGAGTGCGCCGAGCAGCGCGACGCGTCGCTCAGTCCTCGGCATCGCGAACGTCCGCCTCGGCCTCCATCCGCTCGAGGCGGTCGTAGTAGTCGGGGATCTCCCGCAGATGTGTTAGGGCGATCTTGGCCGTCGTCAGGGGATCGTCCCCAGTGACATCCGTCAGCGGATCGCGACTGCCATGTTCGAGCTCCACGGCCATGCCGCGGCGCAATTGATCAAGATCGATCTCCTGATCGACCCCGAGGGCGCGTGCGATCTTGGCACACTCTTCTGGGCCAAAGGCAGGTGTGGTCGACATGGGAGTCTCCTTGGAAGTAATCGTGGGAATGCATCTGCCGGCGACTATCGCGCCGGCAGATGCATTCACGAGAGGTGGGAAGGGTCGTCAGCCGAGGACGTAGCGGAGGACGGGGGTGCGCTTCACGATCGGCTGCTCGTCTACGATCGCGTCCAGCCCGTATACCTCACCGGCGCGGATGACGCCGATTCCCAAGGTCACGAGTGCGAAGAACGACGTCGCATTCACGAAGCCGTGTCCGAAGTCCCATGCGGCGATGGTGATGAACATCATCATGAGGAAGCCCATGACGGCCGCGAAACGGGTCGCGAGCCCGAGGATGAGCGCCAGGCCGATGGCGACCTGTCCGAAGGGAACCAA
>JBDSJJ010000010.1:0-5750 GCA_039917415.1 Candidatus Limnocylindria bacterium
GTCGGCAAGACCCATGCGGTAGGGCACCTCGAGCACCGACGTGACGTTGCCCACGCCGACATCGGCGTCCAGGAGAAGCACTTCGGACCGCGTCTGCTGGCGCAGCGCGACGGCGATGTTGACCGCGATCGTCGTCTTGCCGACGCCGCCCTTGGGAGCGAACACGCTGATGGCGCGACCCTCTCCCGCGACAGGGGCCGAGCTGAGGCCCTCGGAGGCGGCCCATCCGCTCGATTCGGGGGGAGGGTGCTGCCCGATGCGGATGAGGAGGGCCTGAAGGCGGTACACGAGGGCGTCGGGCGCGATCGGCTTCATCGCCAGCTCGTTGTTGGTGGCACCGAAGCCCTTCGGGATCTCCATCGTCTCGCCGAGCATCAGGAGAACGGGAACGTTCCCCTGGGTGGCGACAGACTCGTAGAGGGCCGCGGAGATGTCAGCGCCCAGGTCGCAGTCGATGACGGCGAGGTCGAATGATCCGGCCGGGGCACTCCCGTAGGTCGCCTGGATCGCGGCAAATCCAGCGCGCTCGAGCGCTTCGAGATAGTGATAGGAGTCGCCTTCGACGGCGAGCAGAACCGTGGGTCGCTCCATTACCCTTCCTTCACGGTGGTGTGTGTCCGGTGACGGTTAGCACCAGTCTCGGGACGCAGGGGGCAGTGAGCAATGGGACTCGGGCGCGTGGGGGGCTACCCCGAAAGTACCGGTCAGCTGTCTCGCAGCATCCGCATGCCACACTTCGGGCAGTAGAACGCGCTGGCGCTGCCCGCTTCGAACCCGCAGTGCGCGCAGCTGAGCCCGGACCGTCCGCTGATCGACGGCAGCCGGGCCCGCTCGGCCTCGCCGAGGGTGAATCCAGAGGCCACGACCTGCTGGTAGAGCGAGCTGAGGAGCTTCTGCCCGATGCGCTCGGTGTCGCCGCGCATGCCCTTTCCGCCCCAGCCGATGACCGCCCGCACAATCAGCTCACCTGACAGCTCATCCCAGTGCGATGCCAGGCCGCCGACGATGGCGTTGTACTCCGGGTAGCCGCCCGTATCCGGATCGCCATGGAGCAACCCGCAGAAGAACGTGTCGACCGTCATGTCCAGGGCGTCGGTCAGCTCAAGCACGTAGAGGCCATGCCGCCCGATGGGGCTCACCTCGCGACGCGCCAGGACCCATTGCTGCATCTCGTTGAAGCGCTCGATGGCCGGTGACGCGTCGGAATACTCGAGCGGGAGCGGCTCGATGACCTCGACCGGGGTCTGGCTCAGTGGCTCGAGGATGCCGGGGATGGCCATCGCTGCGGCCGGATCGGCGCGCAGCCGGAGCCCATCGCTGCTGCGAGCGACGTACGCCAGCCGAAGCAGGTACTCCTGCGCGGAAACGACCTCCTGCATCGGCGTGGGCAGCGGCGGTGCCGAGGACTCGGGCTTCTTGCGCTTGAGAAACGACATCGTGGTGGCTCAACCCCTGGTGAATGGCAGCGCCGCCGATTCTAGCAGCCGGTGGCGGACCGACCCCATGGCGAGATCGGGCTATTCGCTCCCGCCGACAAGTCGCTCGCGCTGCTCACGCAGCTCGTCCAGCCGCACACGCTCGCGCTCGACGACCGCGGCCGGAGCCCGCGCCGTGAAGGACTCGTTGGCGAGCAGGGTCTCGAGGCGGGCGATGCCGACGTCCACCTCCGAGATCTGCGCCGCCCGGCGTCCGGCGGACACTTCGTCGGCGGCCGCATCGCGCCCGAGCCAGGCGACTCCCAGCCTGCCCGCCACCACCTGCTCAGATCGCTCCGCATCTTCGACGAGCTCGATCGGGCGAACGCGTGCCAGGGTTTCCACGTAGTGCGCGGCCGATTCCAGTCGCGCGGCGGCATCAGCGTTCGCCGCCTCCACGACGAGGGGCACCCATGCCGATGCGGCTACCCCCGACTCAGTGCGAAGGTTGCGGACGCCGCGCACCATCGCCGCCAGATCCGCGAACGCATCCTCCGCGGCGGCAGCACGCGGAGTCGCGCCGGGCCACGGCGCCGTCACGAGGAGCGGTACTGGAGCCGCATCGGGGGCCGCATCGCGCAGCTCCGTCCAGATCGCCTCGGTCACGAACGGCATGAGCGGGTGGAGCAACCGGAGAATCGTCCCGAGGCCGGCGGCCGCGGCCGACCATGTCGTCGCTCGATCGGCATCGCGCGCACCTTCGCGACGCAGGTCGACCTTGGCCATCTCGAGGAACCAATCGCAGTAGTCGCTCCACGCGACGTCATAAACGGTTGCCGCATACCCGCCGAGATCGAGGACGTCGAGTTGGCGCGTCGCGCGCTCCGTCGCCTCCGACAGCCGCGAGGCGATCCATCGTGCCGCCAGGCTGGGCTCACCACCCGACTCGGCCATCGGCTCGGGTCGAGCCCCGAGGACGAAACGAGCGGCGTTCCACAGCTTGTTCGTGAAGTTCCGCCCACCGTCGAGCTTCGCCTGGGTGAGGCGCATGTCGCTGCCCGGAGACGAGCCGCTGACCAGCGCGAAGCGCAGGGCATCTGCGCCGATCTCGGCGACCATCGACAGCGGGTCGACGGTGTTGCCCTTGGTCTTGCTCATCTTCACGCCGCCCTCGGCGCGGATCATCCCGTGGAGGTACACCGTGTGAAACGGCTCCGCATCGGTGAGGAACAGGCCGAGCATCATCATTCGCGCCACCCAGAAGAAGAGGATGTCGTATCCGGTCTCCATGACGCTCGTCGGATAGAAGCGGGCGAGGTCCGGTGTCTCGTCGGGCCAGCCGAGGGTGCTGAACGGCCACAGCCCCGAGCTGAACCAGGTGTCGAGGATGTCGGTCTCCTGGGTCAGGTCCAATGCCGGGCGGCCGCACTCGGCGCAGCCATCCGGTCCGTCCACCTCGTCGGTCACCGTGATATGGCCGTCCGGGCAGAACCAGGCGGGAATGCGGTGGCCCCACCACAGCTGGCGCCCGACGGCCCAGTCGTGGATGTTCTCCATCCAATGTGCGTAGACCTTCTCGAAGTGCGCCGGAAGGATCTTCGTCCGTCCCTCCCGGACCGAGGCGAGCGCGCGCTCGGCCAGGGGCTGGACGCGAATGAACCACTGGACGCTCAGGCGCGGCTCCACCACGGTCCCGCAGCGGTCGCAATGGCCGACGACCATGGCGTGCGGCTTCTCCGCGATGAGATCGCCCGTCTCACGCAGCCGATCCAGGATCGCCTCGCGTGCCTCGAAGCGATCGCGGCCGAAGAACTCACCGCCGGCGGCATTGACCCGAGCCTCCTCGTCGAGAACCGTGATCGCCTCCAGGGCATGGCGCTGCGCGAGGGCGTAGTCGTCCGGGTCGTGCGCCGGCGTGATCTTCACGGCTCCGGTCCCGAACGTGCGCTCGACGTGCTCGTCGGCCACGATCGGAAGGCGGCGGCCGAGGAACGGGAGGATGGCATGGCGGCCGACGAGTGCGGCGTAGCGCTCGTCCTCGGGATGCACGGCCACGGCGGTGTCTCCGAGCAACGTCTCGGGGCGGGTCGTGGCGACGCTGATCCATGCGTCGGGATCGGGGGTGCCGTCTGATCGCTCAAGGTGGTAGCGGATGGTCCAGATCGTCCCGGTCTCGTCGCGGTGCACGTTCTCGAGATCACTGATGGTCGTGAGGCAGCGCGGGCACCAATTGATCAGCGCCTCACCGCGATACACCAGGCCCGCGTCCCACAACCGGGTGAAGGCGGTCCGAACCGCGCGCGCACTGCCCTCGTCCATGGTGAAGCGCTCGCGGCTCCAGTCCGCGCTCGCCCCCAGCCGCCGGTGCTGGCCGCCGATGACCTCGCGGGTCTCGCTTATGAACTGCCACATGCGCTCGAGATACCGCTCTCGACCCAGCGATGCCCGGCTCTCCCCCTCCTCGGCCAGGATGCGATCGAGGACGAACTGTGCGGCGATGCCGGAGTGGTCGACGCCGGGCAGCCACAGCGTGTCGTCGCCGCGCATGCGGTGATAGCGGACGATGGAGTCCTCGACGGTCGCGGTTAGGGCGTGACCGATGTGCAGCGCGCCGGTGACGTTGGGCGGCGGCTGGATGATGACGAAGGGCTGCGAGCCAGGATCCGGCGTCGGGGCAGGTCGGAACGCATCGGCGTCCAGCCAGCGCTGGTAGACATCCGGCTCGACGGCGGCGGCGTCGTAGCGCGCGGCCATCTGGCGTCTCGGTGTCTCCATCGGCTCCTCTCCTTCGTCGGAAAACGACAGACCCGCTCGTCGAAGGACGAACGGGTCGTGGTACCACCTTCGTTTGCGGTCACGAACGTGGCCGCCTCGTGTTCCGCGCTATCGGGCGGACCCGGCCGGCTCGCGTGCGACGTTCACCCACGCCTGCGCGACGAACTCTCAGCCGAAGGCTCGTCTCTCTGGAGCGCGCGATCGCGGGCTACTCCTCACGGTCAATACCGTGCGGAGAGTCTACCATCAGCCGGGCCCAAAAATCGGTCAGTGCGCCCGGTTGAGCGTGACACGCAGGCCGCCATCGGGCTGGGCCTCGATCGTGGCCGCCGCGCCCTCGAGCGCAGCGATCGTCGACGCCACGTTGAAGCCCGCAGGGTGTACGGCGCGGAACACGAACTCACCGGTCGGCCCGAGACTCAGGCTCACGCCCTCGATTCCCTCGGCGGCGGCAAGCGCCTGGCGGAACCCGGTGATGGCGCCGAAGCTCCCGAGGCCTGTGACGCGCACCTCCGTCGAGGTGGGCTCGCCCCCGTCGACGGCCGGGACGGGCGGAGCTGCCGCGTCGGCGTCGAGCTCGGCGAGCCGCGCGGCCAGGGCCGCCTCGGCCTCGTCGCTCGTCGCATCGGTCGCTGCCGTTTTCTCAGACTCAGGGCTTGAATGTTCGATGGCTGGAGCCGCGCTCGCCGGAGCTTCCTCATCGCCCGCAAGGCGTGGCGCAGGCGGCATGCGCTTGGCCGCCGTGGCGAAGGCCGACGGATCCGAGATGTCACTCAGCTGGGCGTGGTAGGCATCCAGTGCCCGTTCGTATTCGGCGACGCGATCTCGCAGTGCGTCGGCCTCCGACTCGGCTCGGGTCGTCTCGGCGGCCAGCTGCTGGTCGAGCTGTGCCTTGCGCGCGACAACCCGCTGCTCCGCCTCGCTCTTGATGCGCTGCGCCTCGGCATCGGCCCAGGCTCCCACGGCCTCGACATCCCGATCGGCACGTGCCTTGAGGTCGGCGCGTCGCGCCTCGGCATCGGCCTCGAGGGTGCGCACGCGTTCCTCGGCCTTGGTTCGCAGGTCCGACAGTCCTGCCTGGCGCGTCTCCTCTGCAACGCGACGCATCGCGGCGACGAGATCGCGCATGAAACCGGCGGAATTGTCAGCGGGCTGGGCCACGATCGCGGCGGTCGGGCTGGCTCCGGAGCCCTCGACCGTCGGCTCGGCGGCAGCCAAGGGCGCCGGCGCCGGCGGCTCCGTTGGCTTGGCGTCATCGGCCGTGGGGTCTTCGGGCTTCACGTCATTGGTGGATCCAGCGTCTGCGACCACGGGGCCCTCGCCCCCCGATATTGACCGGTCGGCGACGCCTGAAGCCGCTGGCACTGGCGCTGTCGTGGCAACGGCGGGCGCGGACGCGGGCGTGGCGGGACTCGATGCCTTGGCGCTCGTCAACTTCGCATCGGGCGTGGCGGTATCCGCATCCCCCTCGGGCTGCGACCCCTCGGGTCCCGTTCCCCACGGGAGCCGGAATCCGGGTCGTCGTTGATTCGAGGTCATGTCCGCTGCTGCTCCTTCGCT
>JBDSJJ010000011.1:0-5374 GCA_039917415.1 Candidatus Limnocylindria bacterium
AAAGGGATGGACCGATGACGATCGAGAAGCGACCGAACCGCACTGCGGACAAGAACGCGCCGACCCAGGCGCCGGAGCGCGCGCCGATCGCGACGCCCGGCACCGGCCCCAAGCTCCCCGGCCCACCCGGCGTGCCCGGCACCGAGCGATTCCGACTGTTGGCCTACGTCAAGCAGGAATCGATGGTGCGCGTCGACAAACGCCCGGACGAGACCCTGCTCACGTGGCCGCATCTGCTGCGCGCCGAGTTCCTGATGGCGATGCTGATCAGCGGCCTGCTGGTCGTCACGGGTGTCTTCATCCAGGCCCCGCTCGAGGAAATGGCGAATCCGGCGGTCACGCCGCATGTCGCGAAGGCGCCGTGGTACTTCCTGGGCCTCCAGGAGATCCTGAGCTACTTCAACGCGACGGTCGCCGGCGTCCTCGTCATCCCGGTCTACCTGGGCGGGCTGATGCTCATCCCGTTCGTCGACCGTACGCCGTTCAAGGCCGCCCGCGATCGCAAGCTGATGTGGGTCTTCTTCATGTGCCTGATGCTCGGCGGCCTGTGCGTGACTCTCATCGGCTCATTCTTCCGCGGCCCGGGATGGAACTGGGTCTGGCCCTGGGAAGGACTCTTCTTCAACCTATGACACAGCACGCATCCTACGGCGAGGTCCACGGGCCTCGCGCCGGCGAGATCAGTCGACGCGGCTTCATGCGCCGCATGCTCGGCGTGGGCGTCGGCATCCTGTCGCTCGAGTTCCTGGGAGGCACGTTCGCCTTCCTGTGGCCGAACCTGTCCGAGGGCCTCGGGGCGGAGATCACCATCGGCAGCGTGGCTGACATCAACAACGCGCAGCCGGAGTGGAAGAACGGCGTGCCGTACATCTACGGCCGCGCCAACCTCTTCATCGTCAACGTGCCCGCCGCCAAGGCGCTCGTCGCGCAGGCCGCCCCGTCCGTCGAGGCCGATGCAACCCTTCCGGTCGAGGATCCGGGCTCGGACCTCTCGCAGGACCTTCCGCTCGGCGACCGCTCCGTACTCGCGCTGTGGCGCAAGTGCCCGCACCTCGGCTGCCAGATCCCGCAGCTCTGCGACCAGAGCCAGTGGTTCGAGTGCCTGTGCCACGGCTCGAAGTACTCGGTGCTGGGGGAGAAGCGCGATGGGCCGGCCCCGCGCGGCATGGACGGCTTCCCGGTCAGCCTCGCGGAAGGCGTTTATGTCGTGGACACCGGGCAGATCGTCAACGGCCCGCCTCCGGGCACCGTGACGTTCGACCAGCGCGTGGCGACCGACATGCCGCACTGCTCGGGCTGAGCGATGCTTCTCAAGACCCTTGGCGTCATCCTCGTCACCGCGCTCTCGGCGTTCACCCTCCTGTACTGGGTGACGGACACCTCGCGCCGTGAAGAGATCGCGGCGGCCACCGAGGAGGAGCTGCTCGAGTACGGCGAGGTCGTCTTCAGCGCCGATCCCGCGGAGCCGGCGGCCGCAGGCTGCGCGAACTGCCATGGGCCCGAGGGAATGGGTGGCGAGGCTGGAGCGGCCGTGGTGGGACCGAACCTCCACTCGCGCAGCCTCGCCGAGAAGCTGAAGGTGAACAACAACTACGTCCACCTCGTCGTCAGCTTCGGCGGGGTGGTGGTCTCAGGCAACGTGAACTCGGCCATGCCGGCGTGGAGCGCCGAAGTCGGCGGTCCGTTGAACGTTCAGCAGATCGAGGCCGTCGCCGCCCTCGTCGAGTCGTGGGCCGAGGAGGCCGATGAACAGCCGATCGAGGACGTCCCCGACACCGTCGAGGCGGGCGCCAAGGTATATACCGCGGCTGGGTGCGTCGCCTGCCACGGGCCGGAGCTGGCCGGCGGCACCGCGGGGCCGAACATCCAGACCATCGGCGCCGGGGTCATCACCGAGTTCGAGAACTTCGCGACACCGTCCGGGGTCGACCAGATGGTGGCCGACTACGAAGCCGATCCGCGAATGTTCCTCGAGAAGTGGATTCGCGACTCATCGGCCAACTACAACGATGGCAATCCGACCCTGATGCCGGCCCATTCGGAGGGCGCCGTGAGCGCGAGCGCGCTTCAGGCGTTGATCACCTTCCTGCTGGACCATACCGGTGAGTAGGAGCCACATGTCATGAGCACCTATCCGGCCTATCGACCGCGCGGGGGCCTGGACCGGCTGCTCGGCTTTGCCGACGACTTCATGAACTGGTTCCTCTACGGTCACGAGACGTGGCTGGTGGCGGTCCTGAAGGGCGTGCCGCTCTTCCTGTTCCTCTACTTCTCGCTGTTCTACCTGTCGAACTACGTCTATTACCTGGTCACCGTTGAGCTCCCGTTCCTGCGCTTCAGCAGCGATGTCGGATTCCTGATCGCGAATGGGTTCGGGATGACGAACTTCGCCCTGATCATCGTGCTCGCTGTCGGCGTGCAGGCAGCTCGAGGGCGTCGCGGAATCGGCTGGTCGGCGATCCGCATCCTGGTGGGGCTGACCTACCTGCTCACCGTGCTCGTCATCGTTCCCCTGATGGCCTTCAACCTCGCCGGCGGCTCCTTCTGGCCGCCGCGCTTCCCGCTCCAGGGGATCGCGTTCGGGATGATCGTGGCTGGACTCGCAGCCGCCGCCTGCGTCTACCTGTACTTCGAGTACCGCCGCATCATCCGACGCGACGCCGATCAGGCCGCCCAGCACAGCGCGGAGCTTGCGCGGCGCTGACCCGCGGGCTCCTCATCCATCTGGCGTGGTCGGCGACCGTTCTCGCCGCCGCCGCCATCGTCATCGGCCTCGAGCTCGGCACGGCCTGTCCGCCCGGCGGCCCGTTGGCCTTCGGAGACTGCGATGACGTGCGTCCTTTCGCCGTCGGGGTGACCGGACTGGCGGCGCTCCTCTACGTCTGCGCACTAACCGCGGTCCGATGGTGGACCCTCCGGCTGCGGCGCCGGGGCACGGCCGACGCTCGCGCCTCCGGGGACTGGTATGTCCTGGTGGCTGTGCTCGGGCTGATCGTCGCTCCGCTCCTGTCGTTCACGCTCGTTTCGAGCCTTCGCTAGGATGACCTCCATGACCATTACGATCGACGACCTCCGTGCCCGCCTCGATGGCGTGGCCTCCATCAGCGACCATGGTCTCGAGATCCTCGACAAGCCGCGCTTCCGTGGCGCCGTGATCGACGAGCTGGTCCACGAGGCGGTGTTCAACGCCGATGCGGACGTGCGCGACGCCGCGCGCTGGGTGATCTGGTCAGCCTCCCAGGCGCTGGGCTGCGGCTCGGCTTCGATCCACGAGCTGTACCGCGCTCGCGGCCGAGGCGAGGTGGATGCCACGGCCTTCACCGTCCCGGCCATCAACGTGCGGGCCGCCACCTACCTGACGGCGCGCCAGGCTTTCGCCGCCGCGCTCGAGCGCGACGCCGCCACCGTGATCTTCGAGATCGCGAAGAGCGAGATGGCGTATACCGACCAGCGACCGGATGAATATGCGGCGGTGATTCTGGCCGCCGCCATCCGCGAGGGTTGGGAGACCCCGGTATTTCTGCAGGGCGATCACTTTCAGTTCAATGCCACGAAGTGGGCCGCCGACCCGACGGGCGAGATGGCGGGCCTGAAGGACCTCACCCGCGAGGCCGTTGCTGCCGGCTTCCTCAACATCGACATCGACAGCTCGACACTGGTCGACCTCTCGCTGCCGGGCGTGCCGGAGCAGCAGCGCGTGAACGCGGAGAACACCGCGGAGCTCACGCGCCTGGTCCGCGACCTGCAGCCCGACGGCGTCACGATCAGCATCGGCGGTGAGATCGGCGAGGTCGGCAAGTCGAATTCCACCGAGGAAGAGCTCCGCGCGTATCTGGATGGCTACCTGGAGGCGCTCGGCGACGGCGTCGAGCCAGTGAGCAAGGTGAGCATCCAGACCGGAACCAGCCACGGCGGGGTACCGATGCCGGACGGCACGGTGGCGGCGGTGAGCATCGACTTCGACACGCTCGACCGGCTGTCGACCGTGGCGCGCGACGAGTATGGGATGGCGGGCTGCGTGCAGCACGGCGCATCCACGTTGCCCGACGAGGCGTTCAACCACTTCCCCGAGCACGGTACGGCCGAGATCCATCTCGCCACCGGATTCCAGAACATCCTCTACGACGACGGCGGACTGCCCGATGCGCTGCGTGGCGAGATGATGGCCTGGTGTGCCGAGAACTGCGCTGGGGACCGCAAGGACGGTGAGACCGACGAGCAGTTCCTATACAAGACGCGAAAGAAGGCGATCGGCCCCTTCAAGCATCGGCTGTGGACGCTGCCCGATGCGGCGGCTACGGAGATCGCGGCGAACCTGCGGGCGAAGTTCGGCCTGCTCTTCGATGAACTGAAGATCGCCGGCACGCGCGCCGTCGTCGAGCGATTCGTGACGCCCGTTCCGGTTCCGCGCCCGCTGCCGATATCGCTGGGTGGTACTGACCGCGGCGCGGTCGTGGCCGGTGCGTCGGTCTTCGAGGACGACGGCTCGGGCGAGTAGGGAGCTGCCGCTCCGCCCTGTCTCATCGGCTGTCGGCTGCTGTCACCGATTATATCGTTAGTGATGTATCGGCTGACGGAAGCGACACAGTTCCAAGCCAACGCCTGAACGGCTATCCGATCAGCGGAGGCCGATCAGCTTCTGGAGCATCGGTTGGTCGGCCAGCCCGACCAGGCGGCGTGCATTCCCCGGCGGGATCCCGGCCAGAGCCTCGATGATCCGGCCGAGGTCGTCGGTCCCGAGCTCGGCGAGGAGCGCCCACAACCGGTCGACCGTCTGGGGGTCGAGTCTCTCGAGCGTCGTGAACAGGCTCTCGATGGATCGCGCGTCCCCGCGGACGAAGAGCTCGACGCCGCGGTCGAATCGGCGCACGAACGCGAGCAGCGACCCGAGACGATCGCCGAGGCGCCCCATCTCGTCGTCCCGGCCATCGCGCGTCGCGCCGGCTTGAGCTTCATCAGCGCAGCGCTGCAGCACCGGGACGACCGGGTCCGTTTCGCGCTGCTTCCGCGCGGCGGCGACTCGCCGGAACCACTCCCAGTGGTCATCGACCACGGCCCAGGCGGTTGCGGCCGGCCCGCGTTGGCCGGACCGTCGGGGAGCATCCGCTCGCTGGATCAGGCCCCATTCCTCGCATTGGGCGAGGGCCAGGCTCGTTGCACGATGGCTCATCCCGAGTGCGCGCCTGACCTCGGGCTCCGATTGAGGGCCGTCGCTGACCAGGAGATAACCCTGCACCGCCGCGGTGGACGGCGCAATGCCCCAGGTCGCCCCAACGGCCCCCCACGCGGTGGCGAAGGATCGGCGGAGCTCCTCAGCCGCCGTCTCGGCCGCGGGACTAAACGTGCTACTCACGGGAGCATGTTACTCGCTGGA
>JBDSJJ010000012.1:0-25749 GCA_039917415.1 Candidatus Limnocylindria bacterium
CTACGGCGGCCGCCCGGGACGGATCAACAAGCAGGCCGGCCCGACCGACGTGCTGGTCATCGTCTCCGACCTGTGCGCCGAGCCGGTGGGCAAGGGCTTTCCGCTGATCGCGCTCTGGCAGGGCCAGACGATGATCGGCCTGCAGAGCAACGCGCAGCTGACAACCGCGTCGGTCGACGCGTGGATCCCGGTCATGGACGACGTCTCAGGCGAGAACGACACCGCTCACCTGGTCGTCACATGGACCGCCACCGGCCGCGCCATCAAGAATCCGACCCATATCCACAATCGCATTCCTGGCGTGGCAGTGGTCAACAGCCACGACAACGACACGATGGTTGACGCGGTCGCGTCGGGCTCGGTGACCATCGGCGCGTGGTCGGCCGACATCTGGACCGATGCCGCCCACCTATCGAGCGTCAAGGCCGGCTGCCAGGTGGTCCTCCATCCCGGCGCCGTGGATGCGGACATCGACTGCCTCTGAGCGCTCTGCCGCATGAACCGATGGCCCTGGCATCACGCCGGGGCCATCGCCATCGTGCGAATCGCCGAACGGGTGATTGACATCCGTCCCCCGGCTATCACGATGGAGCCCGTAGGTGTGTATGACGATGTCATACACTGGAGCGAACGTCCGGGCACGCGATGCATCCGGTCGGGCAGGAATCGGGTGAAGTCACATGGCACCGAGATCGGGCCGACGTCTGGCGGCGACGATGGTCATCGCCGCACTCGTGATCGGCAGCGGCATCTCTCCGACGAGCGCGGCAGGCCCCGCGGACCCGGCGACCGCCGCCATCCGGGCCGTCTCGGCGCGCGAGGGGACTGCTTCGGCTGACCTTGAGCTGATCCATGAGCAGCTGGCGCCAGCCCAGGACGGGGTGGTGTGGGCGGGCAAGCTGGCGGATCGTCGGACCGGTGACGTGCACATCGCGTACGTGACCTCGAGCGGGGAGGTGGTGGCGGAGGTTTCCGATAGCGGGTCCACCGGAACCGCGACAACAACTGCGGTCGCAGGCGTGGCAGCGAAGCAGGACCGCGCGCTGACCGTTGCCCTGGCGCGCGATCCGGGGGCCGATACGACGCTCCCCATCGCGGTGTGGATGGACGCCGATGTGACCGATGCGGAACGGAGCATCCGCGATCGCCATGCCGAAGTGGAGTGGCTCGCGGGGCGTCCCGTCGTCTCGAGTCTCGAGCAGGCACGGCAGATCCGGGCTGAGCTGTGGGAAGCTCGGCGCGTCGTCTACGCGCAAGCCGCCAACTCGATGGCGGCCGAGATCGAGGCGAGTGGAGGATCGGTCGCCTACGTCAGCACGTCGGCCCCGCTCCTCTTCGCCGACGTCCCTGCTTCCGAGGTGGCCGGGCTCGCTGCCCAGCCGGCGGTCCGCAGTCTTGGCCTCGAAGGGGACTGGGCAACCGAGATGTCCAGCGCGGGTGCGACCGTTCGCGCGGACTGGTCCACGGGATCGGCTGACCAAGGGAACGGAGTGCGCGTCGGCGTAGTCGAGTACCACAACGTTCGCAACAGCGGCGATATGGCAGGTCAGGTTGTCCGGTCATTCAGTACCACCGGCCGGCTCGCCTATGGCAGCGGCGCGAACGACCATCCGACCTGGGTGGCCGGCGCGATCGTCGGCCTGTCGCCGTCCTTCCGGGGCGTGGCCCCCGGCGCCGACATCGTTTCGGCGTCCACGGGCGGCTACTCGCCAAGCCTGGCCACGGATCGTGCGATCATCGCGGCGGCCGACTGGGCGGTGTCTCCGAACGGCGGAGACGCGGACGTCATCAATGCGAGCATCGGCCAGGACACGTCGGTGGGAGCCGAAGAGGCCCGTCGCTACTTCGACTCCATCGCATGGGAGGACGGCCGCCTGGTCGTGGCTGCGTCGGGCAACTACGTCACGTTCGGCAATTGGGACGTCGTCTCTCCGGCGACGGGTTACAACGTCCTCACGGTGGGAGGTGTGAACGACCGCAACACCGGCAGCTGGAGTGACGACCGCCTCTGGTACGCGCCGGGCTCCAACGGCGCGAGCTACCGCGACCGGACCGATGCGCCCTGGAATTCGCACGGTGACTACAACAAGCCGAACCTCTCGGCTCCCGCGGTCAGCGTGCGGACCGCGAACGGGATGATCGGTGACGGGACAAGCGTCGCAAGTCCGATCGTTGCCGGCATCGCCGCCCAGTTGATCGCGCGCGCTCCGGTCCTTGCGTCGTGGCCCGAGGCCGCGAGGGCAGTGCTCATGGCCGGCGCGCTGCGACGAACTTCCATGCCGGACGGATCGCGCAGCGCCGACCATGAGGGAGTCGGGACCGCGGACGCCCTCTGGTCGAATCGAATCCTGAACAACGGTGGTTTCGGTGGGTATCGGGTCGGATCAATGTCGGCCGGCCAGGTGCCGACGCAATCCATTCCGGTGATCAAGGGGCAACGGGTGAGGGCCGTCGTGGCGTGGAGCAGCCACACCTCGGGCGGAAGCAACACGGGGAAAGCGAACACGCTCACTGCGGACCTCGACCTCAGACTCGTCGGACCAAATGGTGCGGTGACGTGGGGTGCAACGTTCGACAATTCGTACGAGGTCGTCGAAGCCGTCGCCGCAGCGACCGGGACGCTCACTATCCAGATCAGGTCCGGTCGCTTTGATTCAACCGCCGAGCCGTACGGCCTGGCGTGGACGGTCAGCGGGCCGTTCGCGGACGCCGATGACAGCGAGTTCCGCGGCGACATCCTGTGGGCATGGAAGGCGGGGGTGACCGCTGGTTGCGCCAGCGATCGATTCTGTCCGACGACGGCGGTGACCCGTGAGCAGATGGCGTCGTTCCTGCGGCGTGCCGGCGGTCTGAAGCAGACGGCCAGGGACTATTTCCGCGATGACGCCACGAGCCAGCACCAGGGCGACATCAATGCGGTAGCTGCGGCGGGGATCACCGCCGGCTGTGCCGAGGGTCGCTACTGCCCGCGCGCCGCCGTGACCCGCGCCCAGATGGCGTCATTCCTGGTGCGAGCCCTCAAGCTCCCGCCGACGGCCACAGACTATTTCGGCGACGACCAGGGCAGTCCGCATGAAGCCGATATCAACGCACTGGCAGCGGCGGGAGTCACCGGCGGCTGCGCCACCGGGCGCTTCTGTCCGGGCCGGACCGTCACCCGCGGCCAGATGGCAGCGTTCCTGCACCGCGGATTCGGCCCGTAGATGCGGCGATGCGGCCCAATGCTGGTCGGCGTGCTTCTCGCGGCGTGCACGTCGACGCCAGTCTCCGAACCCCCCGGCGGGGCGTCGACGGACGTCGGGTCGACTGCCACCCCGACGCGCTCGCCGACGCCGACCGTGGCTGCGCCGCGCTCCCCCTGGCCCACCCCGTCGCCGTCTCCGCTGGTCGAGCTGCCTGGACCGGGACGGCCGTACGATGCCGCCGCCGTGCTCGATGCGATGGTCAACTCACAACGACCGGACGGCGTGCCGGACCAGCTCGAGAGCCGGGCGACTGCCGGTGCCGTTGCCGATCGATTGTGGACGGCCGACGGTCGCCCGTGGAGCACCATTGCGGTGGGTGGATCCTGCGGCCCCGAGGTCTGCTCGCTCGAGGTGGCCGGCTCGCCCGAGGGTGGCGTGGGGGAGGACCTGTACGTGTTCGCAATCCGCCGCGATGGCCCGGAGGTCGACATGCTGACCACGACCCTTGGCGGCCTCTCGCCGGAGTTGGTCGCCGCCCTCGACGAGGCCGCCCGATCGACCTGGGCCGGCGACCTCGTCGGAATGGTGCTCACATCCGCGCGGTGGTCACCTCCCCCGGACGACGCGGTGTTCGCCCTCTCGTATCGCTCAGGCGGCGAGGAGGGATCGCCCGGCGTCGACCTCCTGCTCGACGGTCGACGAGGAACCGTCACCGTTCCGTGACGGTGCAGTCCGGTGCGATCTTGGCGCTTGCAGGACGTGCGTGGAGCGTCGATACTGCCCACCGGCCACGTCGGTCAGTGCCCAAGATGGCGTGGTGAGAGGGAGAGTTGTGTCCAACCCGCAGAGCGAAGTGATCCGTAACGTCTCACTGCCTTCGAGCAGTCGCGACGCGGTAACCTCCCGCCTTGTTGCGGGTGCGCCCAGCCGCCTGCCCAATCCCGACGCCCGGCTGGTCGGGATCCAGGATGAGGCTCGAGACCACCGGCTCTACCGACGCATGCGGTTCATTCGCCGCTTCGAGGAGCGTCTGCTCGACCTGTTCGAGGAAGGACTGCTGAATGGGACCACGCACGCGTGCATCGGACAGGAGGCCGATTGCGTGGGCGTCATCGAGCATCTCCAGCCGGGCGACCACATCTTCAGCAATCATCGATGCCATGGGCACTACCTCGCCTGGACGGGCGATGCGCTCGGGCTCCTGGCGGAGATCATGGGCAAGTCGGCCGGAGTCGTGGGCGGCATCGGCGGAAGCCAGCATCTCTGCGCCCCCGGTTTCAAGTCCAACGGGATCCTCGGCGGCACGGTCCCGGCCGCGGCGGGTATCGCCCTCGGGATGAAGCTGTCGGGAGGGTCCGATGTGAGCGTCGCCTTCATCGGGGACGGCACGTTCGGAGAGGGCGTGCTGTACGAGACGCTGAACATTGCCTCTCTGTGGAAGCTGCCTCTGCTGCTGGTCGTTGAGAACAACGCCTACGCTCAGAGCACGCCGATCTCGGCCAACTTCGCGGGCGACATGCGCGCGCGCTTCGACGCCTTCGGCATCGAGGCCGAACGGCTCGATTCGACGGACATCCATGCCATCGACGAGGCAGCGCAACGACAGATTGCGGCGGTGCGTGAGGACCGCTCACCGCGGGCGCTGATCATCGACACCTATCGGCTGTGCCATCACTCCAAGAGTGACGACAACCGGCCCGAGGCCGAGATCGCCGAACGGTGGCTGCGCGAGCCACTCGTCGTCCACGGGGCGCGCCTCGATGGCCCCGAAGTGGAGCGCATCGACCACGAGGTCGAGGAAGCGCTCGGGGCGGTCGTCGACGCCGCGCGTTCACTGCCATGATGCTGGTCAAAGAGCTCAACGCCGCCCTGGAGCGAATTCTCACCGACGACCCCCGGGTCGTCCTCATGGGTGAGGACATCGCCGATCCATACGGTGGAGCGTTCAAGGTCACGCGTGGCTTGTCGAGCGTTGCGCCCGAGCGAGTTCTGACAACACCGGTCAGCGAAGGGGCCATTGTCGGGATGGCCGCCGGCCTGGCGATGTCCGGCTACCGGCCCATCGTCGAGATCATGTTCGCGGACTTCCTGTCGCTGACGTTCGACCAGGTCATGAACCACATCACGAAGTATCCGGCGATGTACGACGGGAAGGTGACCTGTCCGGTGATCATCCGCAGCCCATCCGGAGGGCACCGAGGCTACGGCCCCACGCACAGCCAGAGTCCCGAGAAGCACTTCCTGGGGCTGCCCGGCCTGACGGTCGTCGCCGCATCCCCGTACCACGATCCGCTCGCGACGCTTCGCGCCCTCCTGCTCCGCGATGACCCCGTGCTCCTCGTCGAGCACAAGCTCCTCTACGCCGAGGCGCTGACGCTGGCGGTCGGCGGCCGGATCGGCGCCGCGTTGGCGCGGGAGGAGTCCTCCGCTGGCCGGTTGCCGAGCGTGCTGATTTCGTGGGTCCCGCCGGAGGTTTGCACGGTGACCGTCGTTGCGTACGGCTACAGCGCGCTCATTGCGGCCCGCGTCCTCGAACAGCTCGCCATCGAGGAGGAGGTCTTCGGCGAGCTCGTGGTGCCCGCCGAGATCGCACCGCTCGACGCCGCGCCCATCAGCGCATCCCTGCGCCGGACCCGCAGCCTCATCACCATCGAAGAAGGGACCGAGGGCTGGTCCTGGGGTTCGGAGATCGCGCAGCGCATGAGCGTAGAGGCATTCGGCCAGCTGCGGCGCCCGGTCGACATCCTGGCCAGCGCATCGAGCATCATTCCCAGCAGTCGCGAGCGCGAGCGCGAGGTCCTGGTGACCCAGTCCGACATGCGGCAGCGGATTCGAGCTGCGGCCGCATGACGCCAGTCTCGGTCCCCTGGACCGACGTGAACAGCGAGAGCGCCGTGGTCAGCGCCTGGCACGTCCCCGATCGATCCATGGTCCGGGGTGGCGACGCCCTTGTCGATGTCGAGACGAGCAAGGCACTGCTCGAGGTCGAGGCCGAGGTGGATGGATTCGTGCTTCAGCTCGTCCCTGCAGGCAGCGAGGTTTCGGTCGGTGAGCCCGTTGCCCTGCTCTTCGATGACGAAGCGAGCATGGTGGCCCATCTCGAAAGCCGAGCCAAGGAGGCCGACGTTCCCCGCGAGTCCGGCGAAGGTGGCGCCGACGAAGCACGGGCAACTGCCAAAGCGCGTGCGCGAGCGCAGGAGCTCGGCATCGACCTGGCGTCCGTGACGGCCGCGGGGTTGATCACGGTTCGCGATGTCGAGGCCGCCGCCGGTTCGTCGCCGTCGGCCATCGCACCGTCAGAACCGGGCTCTCCGCTCCCCGGCGACGCCGCCACCCAACGGCTGCTGCTGATCGGCGCCGGCCTCGGCGCGACGCAGGTTGCCGACATCCTCGCCGAGACCCCGGGCCAGTCGGCCATAGGCATCATCGACGACGACCCGGCGTTCTGGGGCCGTGACGTCCGAGGAGTCCCGGTCATCGGAGGTTCCGACCAGATCGCCACCCTTTGGGAGCGCTCGGCGATGGACGCGGTCGTCGTCACCATCAGCACATCGGTCTCAGCGAGGTCTCGCTTTCGCGAGCTGTGTCGCGCAGCCGGTATTCCGCTCGCGAATGTCATCGATCGTCGCGCGAAGATTGCCTCCGGCGTGCGCATCGGCCTGGGGAACGTGGTCTGCGCGTTCGTTCAGCTGGCGACCGAATGCCAGGTCGGCGACAACAACTTCTTCTCCGCCTACAACAGCTTCGAGCACCACAACGTGCTCGGCTCGGACATCTCGACCGGTCCCGGCTGCATGACATCCGGCGAGGTTCACATCGGTGATCGGGTGCGCCTGGGGATGGCCGTCATGGTCGAGCCGAAGATCTCGATCGGCGCCGACAGCGTGGTGGCATCCGGATCGGTGATCGTTCACTCGGTCCCGCCCGCGCACGCCGTGAAGACGAAGGTCGTGACGACGGCGGTAGTGCCCATCCGCGACCCGGGAGCCGGTTCGTGACTCGCGCCTCACCTTTCGCGGACCCATCGGCGAGGGCGGAGCTTCGGACAACGGCGTGGGCAGTGTGGGTCCCATTGATCATGGTGCTCGTTGGTGCGTTCATCGTGACGGCCACGACGAAGGCAACCATGCGGGAGCTAACCCAAGACCCGACGACTGTGCTGGACGCGCCGTTCTACATCGGCTACGTGTCCAACCTCGGGAATGTCCTGTGGGCCGCAGTGGTCGGCATCTGCGCGTTCGCGGCGATATCCGTCGTCCGCCCCGGCCGTGAGTGGCGACAGTTCCTCATCTGGTCGGGGGTCTTCTCCGCCGTTCTGCTCGCGGACGATCTCTTCCTCCTGCACGACGAGATCCTTCCGCGGTACGCCGGTATCAGCGGAGAGCTGTATGGCATCAGCTACGTCGTCGCCATGGCCGCCTACCTCTTCGTCTTTCGCATGCGCATCCTGCGGACCAACTATCCACTCCTGCTCGCTGCGCTGGTCCTGTTCGGGGTCTCGGTCGTCGTCGATCTCGGTTCGAAACCGCTCGCGAACATTCTTCCCACAAACCTCGTGATCCTCGCCGAAGACGGGTCGAAGCTGCTCGGGATCGGGACGTGGCTGGCGTACTTCGTCTCCGTCGGACGACGGGCGTTGCGCTCGCCGGACTAGGGCCTGTCCTGCAACCGGCGCGACGCCGCGCCGAGCAGGTCGCGCGGTTCGGTACAATGCGGCGGCCTATTCCGCCCCGAGCGAGCCCGCAGGAGGGTGAACGCGCCCGATGACGGTCAAACCGAACCCGAAGAAGATGCGGCCCTACGACATGCCGCCCAAGCGCCGCCGTTCTCTGGTTCCCGACGGGCCGGACAGCGCCGCGACGGGGTTCTTCGTCGTCGCCGTTCTCTGGCTCGCGGTCGCGACCGGGCTCGGTGTCCTCGCCATCGGCCTCCGAATCGTCGAGTTCGAGCTCAACGTTCCGCTTGGGTTCTTCGACCTGAGCTTCACTGTCGACGCCCGCCGCGTCGACTACGCCTTCCTCAATGCGACAGTCTATGGCTGGCTGACCAATGTCGGCTTTGCGGCCGTGGCGTTCATGACTCCGCGCCTGTTGGGCAGGCGATTGGCGATGGAGCGGGGGATGCTCGGCGCACTTGCCATCTGGAACCTCTCCCTCGCAGGCGGCCTCGCGGCCCTCTACGTCTTCGACCTGGGTCCGAACGCACCCCTGACGGCCATCCCATGGCTGTTCATCGGTGGAATGGCGACCGGCGCCCTGATCGTGACCGGCGCCTTCCTCCTGACCGCCGGCACCAGCCTGCGCACCGCGTACGTCAGCCTGTGGTTCGCTGCGATCGGTCTGCTGGGGCTGGTGGGGCTGCTCGGCCTGGGAGCCCTCGCTGGCCTGCTCGAATTCTTCATCGGGCTGGATGAGCTGCCAGTCGCCATGGCTTCCGCCTTCGTCGATCGCGGCGTGGTCGTGCTGTGGCTGCTCGGCGCCGCCTACGCCACGCTTCACTACGTCGTGCCCCGCGGCACCGGTCAGCCGCTGGCCTCAGCCGGGACGGCCATGTTGACCTTCGTGACCTGGCTGGTCCTGGCGCCCGTCGCGACGCTCGCGGTGCTGGTGGACCCCGCGATCCCATTCTTCATCACCAGCGCCGGAGTCGTCGCGACCATCCTGCTGCTCGTCCCGGCAGCACTCGCCGTCACGAACCTGGCGCAGACGATGCACGGCCGCTGGACGCTCGTCTTCGGGCCCGGCACGGCGTCCTTCGCCGTGGTCGGCCTTGCCTTCCTCTTCGCAGCCACGCTGCTCGAATCGATCGGTGCCCTGCGCGCCGTCGACGGTTTGCTCGGGCGCACGGATTGGACCCGCGGTGTAGTGCTGTGGACCCTGTTCGGCACATTCAGCTTTGCCGCGTTCGCCATGTCGGAGCACGCCATCCCTCGCATCCTGCGTCGCGCCTGGGGTGGGGGCTTCCTCTCGGGCGCCCAGCTGTGGCTGGCCTTCGGTGGCGTGACCATCGCCGGCCTTACGCTCATGGGCGGCGGTCTCGCGGAGGGCGCCCTGGTCTCCCAGGGGACACCTCCGCCGGACATCGCAAGCGGCGTGCTCGTCTATCGTGCGGTCGCGTTCCTCGGCTTCGGCATGGTGGCCATGGCGGGCATGGCTCTCGTCGTCAACCTCTTCCTCATGTACACCAGCGGCCAGTCCGCGGATTACACCGTCCCCGGCGAGGCGGCCACGGCGCCGGGTCATTGAGAGGATGAGCATTCACACGCCGATCGAGTCGCGCTCCCGCCGGCTGCCATCGTGGGCCACCGGCCTGACCGTCTTCGTTTTCCTCGTGGGTGGCGTGTACTTCGCATCCAACCTCGTCGGCGAGAATCCTCCGTTCGCCATCCCCGGGGCCAGCGCTCCCGCTCCGTCCGGCGGGGCGCCCGATCCTGCGATTGGCGAGGCGTTGACGGCCCAGTCCCAGCCGACGTGCGCCACCTGCCACGGTCCGGACCTTGGCGGCCAGGCGAACTTTCCCAGCCTGCACGGCGTGAACGAGGGCCCGGTCAGCGAGAATCTCCAGGAGCTGGCTGCGGCGAACCCCGACACTTGGATCGCGCTCTGGGTCGATGGGACGACTCCCGAGACCGAGGGTATCGACCGCGGCGGCATGCCCAAGTTCGGCGAGCAGTTCACCCCCGAGCAGATCGACGCCATCGTCGCCTACCTGCAGACGCTGCCCTAGTCGGTGGTTGAACCGGCCGCGCGCGTGGAGCGCGGCGTTCCCGTCCTCATCGGCGCCGATGAGATGGCGCGCATCGACGAGGCGGCCCAGCGCATCGGCTTGACCGAGGACGCCCTCATGGAATCGGCTGGCGCGGCCGCCGCCGAGGTCGCCCAGGCCGAGCTCACGCGCGTCGCCGAGCGCGTGAAGGGCCCCGGCGGCCCACTCGTCCGTCCGCCGCTCGTCGTCGTCCTGTGCGGCCCCGGCAACAATGGCGGCGATGGCTTCGTGGTCGCCCGCCGCCTGGCCGCCACCGGCCGCTCGGTGCTCGCCATCCTGTGCGCCGATGCATCGAAGCTGTCGGGCCACGCGGCCGGCCACAACTGGAGCGTGCTGCAGGCCATGGCCTCGGCGGGATCGCTCGAGCTGTTCGTTGCGCCCAGCCCCGAGCTGTTGCTCCGCCTTCGGGAGCGCATCGCCGACGCGACCCTGGTGGTCGACGCGCTCCTCGGCTCGGGCGCGTCCGGTCCCCTTCGCGAGCCGATCTCGACCGCCGTGGATCTCATCAATGCGTCGCGAACGCATGCCCAGGCTGCCGGCCGACCATTCGCGGTCCTGGCGGTCGACACGCCGACCCGGGTGGACCTCACCGGTGGCGCCCGCTCCACGCCGGTCGTCACGGCGGATGTCACCGTGACGTTTCACCGTGCCAAGGCGGGCTTCGCTCTCGATCGCGAGGCGCGGCAGCTGGCCGGCCGCTACCTCGTCGCGCCGATCGGCATCCCGCTCGAGGCCGAGGAGGACATCATCCCGCCCGATGGTGAGTTTCCGCCCGGTCGCATCACCGAGATCAACTGGCAGGAGCCGGTCGAACGGGCCGACGCGGCGCACCGTCCGGGCGGCGGCATCGCCGCCGGGCCCGGCCGCACGGACTGACCCTCAGCTGGTCCCACGCCGATGGAACGGAATGCTGGCTGCGCACTGAGCACAGGCATCGGGCGTGAACGATGGAATCTCGATGCGACCCAGCGCATGAGTGGGAATGCCCACGTCCACCGAGCCGTTCGACCGATCAGCGATGACGGTCGCCGCCACCGGCTCCACGCCCGTCGCGCGGACCGCCTCGATGGTCTCGACCAGGGATGCCCCAGTGGTCAAGATGTCGTCGACGATGACCACCTGTTCGTCATCGGCGATCGGCCAGCCGCGGCGCAGGCTGCGTCCGCCGTCCTCGGCAGGCTCCGCGAATGCGGCGCGGACCGATCCGCCCAGCTGGCGCGCCACGTCGAACGAGAGCAGCACGCCCCCCGTCGTCGGCCCCACGACGAGCGTCGGCGCGTGGGGACGCAGCGCCTCTGCCATGCGACGGCACAGCTCCACGCCGTAGCGCGGGTGTTGAAGGACGAGGAACTTCTCGAGGTAGCGCGCCGCGTGACGGCCAGACTTCAGGAGGAAGTGACCGTCCAGCAGGGCCCCGGCATCGGCGAACAGCTGCTCGACCGAAGCCGTGCGCAGGTCCGGCCCGGTCACTCGTAGACGGCCGAGAAGTCCACGGCTGGGTAGCGCTCCGTAAGAGCCTCGGTGACCCAGTGCAGCACGTCGGCGGGATCGTAGAACGCCGCGATGGTCTTCGCCTCGGTCACGAACAGGCCCGGCCGCCGCGATTCGGCGCCGGCAACCACGTCCTGCGGACGGTCGGACAGGTCGAGGCTCGTCTCGAAGCGCCCGTCGGCGCGAAGGATGAGCATGTCCTCCTCCTCGTCGAGGAGCGGCAGGTCTCCGGTGCGCCGCAGGACTTCCTCGGCGTTCGAGCTGAACTCCCGCAGCAGCTGGGCCTGGGCGGTCCCGAGCTGGGCTCGATATGCATCGGCGAGCTGCCAGAGCCGCTGCGCCGCCAGCGTCTCCTGCTGCGGTGGCGGCAGCTCGGCCTGCCAGTCGTCCGGTGCGGTGCTCTCGACCAGCTCCTCCTCCTTAGCCAGCTCGTCGGCCGACACGAGGTGGTTCGGAGCGTCACGCGACGCCTCGATCAGCCACGAGAAAATGTCCGCGGGGTTGTACAGCTCGATGAGCTCGCTGATCGTGTCGACCACCTGCTGCTCGTCGTACCACTCGCTGTCGGCCGGATCCTGGTAGGTGAGGCGCGTGGTCCACGTCTCGTCGACGGGGTGGTAGAGCAGGTAGTCCTGCTCGTTGTCGACCAGCTTGATCGGGCCGATCTCCCGCAGTCGATCACGGTTCTGGTCGAGGAAGCGACGAATCTGCTCGGTTGCCTCGTACAGGAAGTCGCGCCGCTCGAGCTCCGCCTCGGCGGCGACCTCGCGGAGCGCGACGATCCGTGGCGACGATGCGCTCACGGCTTGTACACGAAGTCCGGGCCCATCCGCTCGCGCAGAAAGATCGTGTGCTTCGAGTCGAAGACAGACTCGGCCACGCGGTGTCCGAAACCGCGCATCGAAGGATCCGCGTAGAGCGCGTCGAGCACCGCGTAGTTCGGCAGGTCGAGAATCAGGACGTTATTCCAGGTTGAGCCTTCGGTCACGTTGAACCAGCCGACGAAGCGGACGCCGTACTTCTCCTCGGTCTGCCGAGCGGTGCGCGGGAAGACATGCCGCATGCCACGCTTGAAGATCGTGTCGCGGCCCTTGCGGACGTTGAAGAACGTGACCATCAGCGGCATTCAGTCGTCTCCTGGCTCATCGGGGGATCCCTGGTCGCTCGTGCTGATCCGCGTTGGTGCCTTGGTGACGCCAGTCTGCCGGCCACGTCCTCGTCCCCGGCCGGCGAAGAAGACTCGCAGCAGGAACACGCTCGTCATGCTCACGAAGAAGAGCAGCACGAGGTCCACGAACAGCAGCGTGGCGAGAAGCCACACCGGCCAATTGAAGGCAAAGAGGCCGACCGGGATGAGCAGCAGGATGAGAGCGAAGAGGATCGCCTGGGTGACGAAACATCCAAAGCCAGGTCCCTCGTTCGGGTCGAGTTCCTCGTTGTACCTGATCGACAAGCCAATCCTCCGTCTGTGGTGGCCGGCGAGTGGCGAGCCGCATCGTCCCATATCCGCCGACCCCACGCTCGCCACGACCACTTTGGCTGGGCAGGCCGCTGATCCGACGCGCGGTGGCTTTGAGTGGGCGAGTGAATTGCACAGTCGTGAGGCGTCCAGCGAAACGATAGATGGCCCGTGGTCGCGCAGACCGTGATCAGTCGTCGGTGATGCGCTCGAGCGCCGCTGCCGCCCGAGGCGCGTAGAGCGGCGAGAACGCGGGGTTGAGGTCCAGCGACCGCGAAAGGCGGGCAGTAGCCAGCTCCACGTTACCGGCCGCCTCGGCGATCAGACCCGCGTGGTAGAGCACTCTGCTATCGGCCGAACCGAGCGCCACGGCTGCATCGGCGTAGGTGAATGCCTCAGCGACATCGCCGTCGGCGAAGAGGGCCCATGCGAGGGCGTCGGCGGCCCGGACACTCGGGGTGCGATCGTATGCGGCGCGTGCAAGGTCGACGGCACGGGCCGGATCGCCGTGATCGGCAAAGTAGCTGGCCAGCTCGATGTCTGTCTGGACCCCGTTGGCCTCGAGCAGGGCCTGGATGGCCTCCACCAGCGCGTACTGGTCTTGGGCCTCGTCGAGGCGGCCGGCTGCTTCGTAAGTCTCCCCGAGTGCAACGACGAATTCAGGGAGGGGAATCTGTGCGGCTGCTTCCTCGTAGAGCTGGATCGCGTCGTCCAAGTGTCCCTCGGCGGCGCGGATGCGAGCCATGCCGGCGGTTGCGTAGACGTACCCCGGCAACCGTGCGAGGGACGTGCGGTAGGTCCGCTCGGCTTCGGCAAGGTCGCCGATGGCGAACTGCAGGTTGCCGAGCTGGACACGGACGTACTCGGTGTTCTCGGGCGCGGGGCCGCCGGCATCAACGGCGAGCTCCATCGCTTCAATTGCGCCGGGGAGGTCCCCGTGCAACTCGCGGAGGTAGGAGACACGGCTGTATGACGCGAGGTCGGGCCGAAGGTCGACCATCTGCTGAATGGTGGCGAGCGCGTCGTCGTAGCGGCCGAGCTCGACTTGGGCATCGCCGATGATGCCGTAGATGCGCGCGGTCGACGGCCGCAGCGCAACGGCGCGCTGACCGATTTCGAGGGCATCGGCGAATTCGTGCCTGGCCAGCGCCAGCGTTCCCTGCCCGATCAGCGCGTCGACATTCTCCGCGTCGATTTCGAGCGAGCGGTTGAAGGCATCCTCAGCTCGGGCGTAGTGCGCCGGGTCGGCAGTCTCGCGGGCCAGTTGGAGCTCGGTGAGGCCCAGGATGGCGAGGTCCTCGGCATCGTTGATGCCGTCCGAAACCTCGCCCGTGGTGTTCGCCACGTATTGCTCGGCTTCGCTTGGCGCGCGGCTGCTCGCTGCCACTGCAAGCCGATCACGGGCTAGCGACGCATCTGGCCCGATGACGCCGCTGGCAACCAGCGCGGCCAGGACGAGCCCCGTGAGGAGGAGCCCGATCAAGAGGCCGCTGGTTCGTGTCGAAATGGTGTTCATGTGCTGGAAGGAGTGGGTGGCCGGGCGGAAACCATGGATTTCCGCCCGACCATCACGTCCAGATCTGATCAGGTCCGGTCAGACTGGCTCGGGAGGAGTGAGGGTACCCACAGCGTGATGCTGATGGGAGTACCCGGAGTGCGGATCCGCCTGGAACGGGAACGTGCTGAGGAACGGGACATCGTTCTCATTCACGCCATCCCCGACGGCATTGTTCGGTGAGTTGTTCGGGGTCAGGTCCCCGAAGATCCCGTTGATGACCGACCCATACCCATCGATGATCGCTCGGATCTCGATGTCCGTGACGTCATCGGTCAGCCGGCGGCCGTTCGGGAATCCGGCGAGGTCGCCACCCATCACGCCGAGCGTGGAACAGCTGCTGGAGCACGGCGGGACGGCCACGTTCAGGCGCAGCATGTCGGCCAGGACCGTGCCGGTCTGGGTGAAGATCAGCGGTTCCGTGTTGCCGAGCACGTCGTTCGGCGGCACGGTGAGGCCGGTGAGCAGGATGGCCACCAGATCGTCTCGTCCCGACTCTCGGGCATTGACCAGCGGCGGATAGATCGCATTGACGATCCGTGCCAGAGACGGGTTGCGGTAGTACTCGACGAAACGCGAGTCCTTCTCCGGAGCGCTGAAGTTCCACGAGTCCTTCAGGTCGAGGGGAATCACCACCTCGTTGATCAGGGGGTTGCCGAGTCGGGAGACCTGGGTCCACGGTCCGCTTCCCTTGGCCTGGCCGTCCTGGAGAACGGTGACCTTCTGGCGGCTCGCGGTGGCCCAGATGCCAATGACGGCGTCCTGGGTGCCCAGCTCCGGCACCGTCGTGGTGCCCGTCAGGTCCGTGATCGGGACCTGGATTGAGATGGTGTGAACGTTGAACCCGCCCACGCCGTCGACGCCCGGCTCCGCGGCCAGCGGCAGCAGATGCGCGCCGTTGAACGGACGCAGGCCACCGAGGTCGAAGATCGAACCGAGATCCACGAAGAACGCATCGTCGCGAGGTCCGGCGAACGCCTTGCCGCCGTTCGACAGCGACGTGATCGCGGTCTCACGGATTGGTGCGTAATTCGGGGTCGAGCGTGGGCCGATGTTCGTGGGCGGAACGACTCCGCTGCCAACGACGGTGGACGTCTTGCCCGCGACGCGCGTCACGGTATACGTCTGGGTGTAGAGCTGATCGGGATCGCCGGTCGTCTCGAGCGGGAAGTCGTTGTACAGGTACGTCTCCCCGAACAGGTCGGAGTCGGTGAAGGTCGTCTGGAATCGGAACTGGTACGAGACGTTCGAGCGCGCGTCGCCCGAATTGTCAACCTTGATCTCGTACAGGACGTTGTCGCTGAAGTTGCTGAAGTTCGGGCCGCCGGCCGGCTCCTGGAGTGGGATGTAATTGGCGGCGATGGTGACCGTGTCGCCATCGGTGCGCCAGGCGTACAGGTCGGTGTTGTCGGCGGTTGGGTCGGCCGCGATGAGGGGGGCCTCGCGATGGCTCGATCCATCGAGCGCTGAGGGGATCAGCGCGCTGAGGATCAGGGCCGCAGTGGCTGCGATGATCAGGTAGGGACGCCGGCTCGAGCCAGCGAAAGCGGGGGTCATGGGTCCAACTCTTCCTTGCGAATGGCGGGCGGTCTCGAGGCAATTGCTCGTGACGCATGGATCGCGGTGGCGGCGACGACCCTCCTCGAGTGGCAGCCACGCGTTCGGTGAGGGACGCGCCACCACTGCAGACTACGGCTAGGTACAGGGTACGAGCGTACCGGCTCCTCGTATCAGCGCGCTGTGACCGCCTTCCCGTCGACTATGAGCGGTACGTGATGCGGCCGTTGGCCACGGTCAGCCGTACCATCCCCGGCAGCTCGACGCCGAGGAGCGGAGTGTTCGACGACGCCGACGCCAGCTGATCGGACGTCACCGGGCCGCGCGCCGCAGGGTCGAAGACCACGAGGTCTGCGGGCTGGCCGATGGCCAGGCTTCTCCGCTCGCTGATGATCTCGGCAGGTCGGATCGAGAGCGCCGCGATCAGCCGCGCAAGATCCAGGCAGCCGGCCTCGACTGCAGCCAGCCCGATGCCCAGCGCGGTCTCGAGGCCGATCATCCCCGGCGAAGCCTCGCCGAACGGAACAAGCTTCCGCTCCGCCGGGTGCGGCGCGTGATCCGTGGCGATGGCGTCGATCGTTCCGTCCGCCAGGCCGCTCAGCAAGGCCAGCGCGTCAGCGCGCGACGGCAGTGGGGGATTGACGCGGCATAGCCCGTCGAAGGCGTGATCGACATCGAGCGACACTTCATCGTCGGGCTCCTGCCACGCAAATCGCCGGGAACCCGCCACCCACGCGTCCGTCATGGCCAGGTGGTGCGGCGTCACGTCGCAGGTCACAGGCAGCCCGCGGCTGCGCGCCCGCCGGATCGCCTCCAAAGCCGCGGCCGTGGACAGGTGCGTGACGTGCAAGCGACCACCCGTCTCCTCGGCAAGGGCGATGTCGCGCTCGACGACGGTCAGCTCGGCGCTCGGCGCCCACCCCCGCAACCCGAGCCGCGAGGCCGTCGGACCCGCGCGCATCTCACTCCCATCGGCGAGCTGCCCATCCTCTGCGTGCTCGATCAGTGGCCGCCCCACTCCACGCAGGTACGTCAGCGCCGAGCGCGTGAGACGCGAGGACGGGATTGCCGCCCCGTCGTCGGAGAAGCCGACCGCTCCGGCGTCCGCCATGGCGGCGAGATCGGCCAGCGCCTCACCCCGTCGGCCGACCGTGACCGTTCCGATGACGCGGACGCGACACGAGGCGTCGCGTGCCCGATCGATCACCCAGGCCAGCCGAGCCGGCTCATCGAGGGGCGGCTCGGTGTTCGGCATGGCGCAGATCGTCGTGAAACCCCCGCGTGCCGCGGCGCGGGCACCGCAGGCAATCGTCTCCGAAACGTCGTCGCCCGGCTCGCGCAGGTGCGTGTGGAGATCGCAGAACCCCGGTGCTGCCACGAGGCCCCGGCCGTCGATCCGCTCGATCCGATCCGATGCATTGCCTGGGTCCGCCAGAAATCCGTCAATGACCGCGAGGTCGCGGACAGCGTCCGATCCGTCGTTCGGGTCGATCACCCGGACGTCGGTCACGAGGAACGATGCCGGCGGGTCGGTGAGCCGGCCGAAACGGCCAAGGGTCACGCGGCGCTCATCACCGTTGCGAGCACGGCCATGCGGACCGGCACTCCGTTCTCAACCTGCCGCGCAATAAGGCTGCGTGGACCGTTTGCCAGCTCAGACGTGAGCTCGACGCCTTCGTTCGTCGGTCCCGGGTGCAGGACGGGTGCCCCCGGGGCGGCGTACTCCATCCGGGGCGCATCAAGCCGCCAGGACCGCGAGTATTCGCGGAGGGACGGAATGCCACCGGCCGCGGCGCGCTCGAGCTGGACCCGCAGCGTCATGACCGCGTCGGCTCCATCCAGGGCATCCTCGATGCGGGTTGCGACCTCGATTCCGTCGACCCCGGAGAATCCTGCGACCCAGGCCGGCGGGCCGCCGATGCGGACTCGTGCCCCGAGCGTGCGGAGGCTATGGAGGTTCGACCGCGCCACACGCGAATGGGCAACGTCACCGACCAGGGCAATGGTCCGGCCCTCGAGCGAACCGAGCGCGTCGCGAAGCGTCAGCGCGTCCACCAGGGCCTGTGTCGGATGCGCATGCATCCCGTCGCCGGCGTTGACGATCGCCATACCCGTTGATCGGGCCGCCAGGTACGGCGCACCCGACGATCCGTGGCGCAGGACGAGCAGGCTGACCCCGGTGCGTTCGAGGGTGCGCAGCGTGTCGACGAATGACTCGCCCTTGCCGACGCTGCTGCCCGCCACGCCGAGATCCACCACGGTCGCGCCCAGCGCTTTCCCCGCCAGCTCAAAGCTCACGCGGGTGCGGGTCGAGTCCTCGTAGAACGCGAGTCCGATGGTCTCCCGCTCGAGCAGGGCCCGATGCGTCCGTTCGGCCCGGGCGCGTCGCATCTCTTCGGCAAGGTCAAGGAGTCGGAGGATCTCATCTCGCGTGATTCCTTCGACATCGAGGAGGTGTCGTGCACTGCCCGTCCCTCGTGGAGCGTCGAGGATCATGCGTTGGCCTCGGGCCGCTCGATCACGACCTCGTCCGCCCCATCGGTTTCCACCAGCCGGACGTGGACGATCTCCTCTTCGGCCGTCGGCAGATTCTTGCCCACGAAGTCCGGCCTGATCGGCAGCTCGCGGTGCCCGCGGTCGACGAGGGCGGCGAGCCGCACGGCGCGCGGTCGGCCGTGGTCGGTCAGGGCATCGAGAGCGGCCCGCACGGTGCGTCCGGTGTAGAGCACGTCGTCCACCAGCACCACGGTGTGGCCGCTGACCTCGGCCTCGAGGTCGGAGCGCTTGACGATCGGGGCATGCGCCAGCCGGGTCAGGTCGTCGCGGTAGTAGGTGATGTCGAGCGAGCCTACCGGCACAGATGCGCCCTCGTGCTGCTCGATGAGCCGGCCCAGGCGCCGCGCGATCGGGACGCCCCGGCTCCTGATGCCGACGAGAACGAGATCCTCGGTGCCGCCATTGCGTTCGACGATCTCGTGCGCGATCCGCGTCATGGCGCGGCGGACGTCGTCGGCGTCCAGGATGCGGCGTTCGCTCATGCGTCTCCTTGGCGGCCTCGCCGGACCGCGTTAAAGGGCTCGCGCCAGAGTATAGCCGGGTGTCAGGATGCCTCGGCCGCCCCCGAAGGGGCAAAGATGGCGGGGCCGAACCACCCTCGATCCGCCGATCCGAGGACCTCGACCACGTCGGCCAGGGTCCCCGTGTTGCGAGTGATGAGCAGCAGGTCGGCCGTGGCCGCGTCGAGGACGCCGCCACGCGGCCTGGCGGCGCTGACAACCAGGTGCCGTCCGGTCGGCGCGACCTTGACGTCGATGGCCCGGGCGTCGTCGGCCAGATCGGCGTCATCGATGGCGTGCGACATGGTCAGCCCGCGGGGATCGGTGGCATGGCCGAAGTAGATGTCGGCCGCGTTGGGGTAGAAGTCGCCGCTCGATGCCTGCGAGATACCGGTCCAGGCGGTGTCCCAGATCACGAACGCGTCCCCGTCCGGTCCCCACGAGATCGCCGCCGATGCGAACGCGTCGCGCCCGATGGTCAGGTCGCTGAACACGCGGCGGGCATTGACGAACTCGTATCCGCCCGAACCGTCCCCGCTGCTCTCGGCAAGCCACGGAGACCCGCCCTCGGCGAACAGCCACTCGGACCCCGACTGCTCCATGCGCCCCGTCCAGAAGATCACGAGTCGTCCGTTGGGGGTGACCAGCGGTTGGAAGACGTTCTCGGCCGATGGATAGCGGCTGTCGGCAGGATCCGCCGGTTCGATCGGGACGCCGTCCTCCGGCATGCTCATCAGGTAGCTGCGGGGGTTGGACCCGGCGACACTCACCCACAACAGCGATGTGTCGGCGTTGCCGGCCACCCAGCTACCCGCGTACGCGTTGCCGGTGTCCGTCAATTGGCGCGCCGCGCCGCCCACGGCATCGAACACCCAGACATCCGTGCCGCCGCCGTCGGGGTCCCGGACCGTGAATGCCATTGCCGAGCTGTCCGCGGACCAGGTCATCTGCTCGAGAAATGGGCTGCCGGCCTCCGTTCGCCCGAGGACGACCGTGTCTCCCCTCCCGAGGACCGAAGGCGCGTCGCGCGCCGGGGCCGCGACAAGCGTCGCCCGAACCTCGTTGAGCCCGCTCTCACCGAGCTGCGTGATGTAGGCGAGCCAACGACCATCCGGGGAGATCTCCGCCGCGATCGGAGGCCCTGCCGGCGTGTCGGCCTCGATCGCGGTCTCGCCCGTCTCGCCGACGCGGATGGTCAGCGCCTGATTGTCGACAGGGCCGGTCAGGGCGAGGAAGAGATCCGGTGCGGGCGATGGTTCGATCGGAGATGCGGTGGGAGCCGGCATCGACGGCGGTGGTGGCGACGCGGACGTCATCGATGTCGGCGCGGGTGTGGGGCTGACCGGCGCTGTCGAGCTGGGTGAGCTGAGCGTCGTCGTCGGCGTCGGGCTCGCGTTTCCCACCGGGAGAACCCCGTCCGACCCGTTGAAGATGACGAACGCCAGGAGCGCTCCCGCGATCGCCGCCAATCCTCCGCCCACACCGCCGAAGATGATCGCCGGACGGCGCCACCTGGGCAGGGTGGCAAGGCGCCCGCGCTCGATGCCCGTCCGGACGCGGGCGTCGAGGTCGCGCGGCGCCGGCTGGTGGCGCAGCCCGGCGATGGCCATGCGCTGATCCTGGTACGCGGTCAGCGTTGTGCGGCAGCTCGAGCAGCCGGCCAGGTGCGTGTCGAGCCGCTGCCGCTCGGCGGTCGTCAGGTCTCCGCTCAACGATGCGCTGATGAGCTCGTCGAATTCTTCGTGGCGGTTCACCGTCATCGGACGAATCCCTCGGCCGCAAGCGCCCGTCGCATCTCGCCACGCGCGCGGCACAGCAGCGTGCGCGCGGCGGCATAGGAGATGGCCATCACATCTCCGATCTGTTGCGAACTCATGTCATCCATGTCGCTGAGGAGCAGGCACCGGCGGTGATTCGGTCGCAACGTCATCAGCGCGCGCTGGACCCTCTCGTCGAGCGTCGCCGAGATCACCTGCGCTTCGGGTCCGGGGCGGTGGTCGGGGCGGTTGGCGTACATCTCGCTGTTGTCGCCCATCGGAGTCACCATCCTTCGCCGTCTCATGTCGTCGATGGCGGTATTGGTCGCGATGCGAAACAACCACGATTTCGTCGAGGCGGCCTCGGTCAGCGTGTCGAGCTTGCGATAGGCCTTGATGAATGTGTCCTGGGTGATATCGGCGGCCCGGTCGCGGTCGTTGACCATCCGGAGCACGTAGTTGAAGATCGGTGCCGAGAACTCCTCGAAGATGCGGGCGAACTCGGCCTCGTGGGTGCTCGCCGTGCGCGCGCTCACCGCGGGAGTGTTCCACGGGACCTGGCCGTGCACCGCCACCGACTGCACCTCGTCCTCCATACTTGCGCCCCAATCCGCACTTGACGCACGTCCTCCCGCATCTGTTACCGATCGAGGTGTGCGCGCAGGACTTCGGCGGCGTACTCGGGCGCCACCGGGTTCACCGCGAGGGCCGTTGCTCGCTCGAGCCCGGCGATGACGCGCAGGCGCGGATGGATCTCCCAGTGCCAATGGAATGTCTGGTCCAGCCGCTCGCCGGCCGGCGCGGTATGGAGAAAGAGGTTGTAGGGCGGGTTGCCGAGCGCGTCGAGCGCCAGGAGCGCCCGCTGAAGCGTGGCCGTCGTGGCGGTGATCGCTTCGTCGTCGAGCACGGTGAAGTCCGCGGCGTGCGTGCGCGGCACGACCATGAGCTCAAAGGCCGATCGGCTGGCGGCCGGCGCGAAGACGATGGCGTGATGGTCCGCGAAGACGAGCCGCTCGTCGTTCTCCTCCTCGGCTTCGGCCAGAGCACACCAGACGCAGCGGCGTGCCTTGATCATCTGGCGCGCCCCGCCACCGATCTCCTCGGCGACCCAGTGCGGCACCTGCGGGATCGCGTACAGCTCGACGTTGAGGTGCGAGCTGCGTGAACCGGCTTGGCGGCCGTGACTCTGCACGACCTGGATGTAAAGCGGCTCGGCGCGCCCGTCGGAGTCGGTCTCACGCGGCTCATCGGCCAATGCGCGCATCGCGTCACGCGCCGCCCGGATCAGAGCACTCGCGAGCTGCGGCGCGGCGTCTGCCATCCGTTCGTGGTGATCACGCGGCCCGACGAGGATCTCCCACGAGCCGGTCGCGCGCTCGACCTCGCTGATGCTGAGCTGAGCGGCCCGCTTCTTCGACGAGTCGATGCGGTGGAAGGCATCGGAACGCAAGGGCACGCGGCGCACGTGATGGGTCGGCTCATTCGGCTCCGCGTCGTCGCAGTGTCGGCAGTGGGTGCCCTCCACGGCCTGTGCCTCAACGGCGAACGCATCGCGGTCAAAGGGCCGATCAGCAACGATGGCCGCCCACCAGCCGGTGACCGGATCCCGTCGCAGCTCGAACACGGCCGCATCGTACTCGATGAGCTCACGAGACCAAGGCTCCGATGAACGGCCAGCAGGTCCTTGATGAGGTCCGTGGCGTGGCGGCGCGCGTAGGACGTCGCGTCGCAGCCGCTCGAGCTGCTCGTGATGGGCCCCCGACCCGATGAGAGCCTGCGCGTGCCCGTGAACGATCGACCCGCCCGCGCGCCCCAGGCAATTCCAGATGAGCAGGTAGTTCGTCGCGTGAGGGTCATCGTCGCGGACGCGGTCCGCCCAGGCGCGCCCGGTGTCCAGGACATCGGCGATGAGGTCGGCGTCGAATGCCAGCGGATCGTGGCGGTCGAAGACGAGGACGGCGTAGTACGCGTCGGCAAGCGCCGCGTTCGCGCCCGTCGAGACGTGGCGGCCGCTGACACGTCCGAACAGGTCCGCCGGCGTGCCGGTCGGCCGGCGTGCAGAACGGGTCGCCGACGCTGGTCGCCAGCTCGGCGTCGACATCGGCGATCGCATCGTCTCCGTCGATCGGCCGGCGCGCGCGCAACGGCGCGAAAATCGTGGATTCGAGCGTTGCCGGATTCGTCACGCGCATGATTGACTGCTCGCGGACCGCATCCACCGATCCGAAGGTCCGCGTGATCCATTCTTCGAGCGCCGATGGTGGGTCCGTGCGCCCTCGGATCCTCTGCGCCACCACGAGCCGATCGGCCCGCTCGCGCATCGGACCTCGGAGGGCCTCGAGACGCTCCGGGAGTTCGAGGATGCTCGTCAGTCGTACTCCCAGCTGCGGCGGTGAGGAAGTGCCGACCACTCGTCGCGCAGCAGGCTCATGACGTGGACATCCTCGTGGACGCCCCGAGCGAAATGAGCGTGTCGCAGCGTTCCCTCGTGGACGAACCCGGCCTTGGCGTACGACCGCTGGGCTCGCTCGTTGCTGGCGTACACCTGGAGCTCGATGCGCTCGAGTCGCAGCTCGCCGAACCCGAAGTCGCAGATCGCGCGCAGCGCATCGGTCCCGTAGCCCTTGCCCCACTCGTCCGGCTCGCCGATCGCGATGCCGAACTCGGCGTGCCCGCTCCGTGGGTGGACGTCATGGAGGCCGGCTGTCCCGATCGGGCGCCCATCGGTGAGGAGGCAGATGACGAAGTGGTAATCGGTCTTGCCCTGCGCGTCGAGCATGCGCGCGAACCATTGCTCCTCCCCGGCCAGGCTCATCGGGGTGCGCGTCATGAGATGCCGCGTCACGGTCGCGTCGTTGAACCAGCGCACGAAGAGCGGAAGATCCTCGCGCTCGGACGCGCGAAGAATGATGTGCTCGCCGCGGATGACCGGCGGCCGATCGGGACCGGGTGCCATCGACGGAGTCTAGCGCGAGGCCTTTGCGCGATTGCCCACGGAAGGTAAGCGACCGTGGCGGGCCGACGGGGCCTAGAGGCCCGACAGCACCCACGTGTCGCCGAGCGCAGAGTCCGCCGTTCGTCCGCCGAAGAGGAACGCCCGGCTGTTCGATGGGTCGACGATGAGCTCGGCGCCGGCGCGTCCCGGCGGCGCTTCGCCGCTCGGCGCCAGAACCTCGACGCTCGCGTCATCGGCAAGTAGGAACGCGTCGGCCAGGTAGCTCCCGTCGACAGCCTGGCCGCCGAAGATGAGCATGCCGCCGTCGTGTCGGGCCCGCCCATAGAGGTTGCGGCCGGCGGGAAGCTCCGCATCCACACGTGACCACCTGCCCGCATCCAGGCTCCACAGGTCGTCCAGGGCGGTGAGGCCCGTCGTCTGTCCGGCGTACAGCGTCAGCGTGCCGTCGTCGGTCCACCAGCAGCCGTGGAGGCATCGTTCCACGGGCCGCTGACCCTGGCTCGGTGTCTCGTCGGTCCACGTCTGGGCGCTGATGTCGTAGGCGCGGGTGTCGGAGAACCGCGTGCCTTCCTGGGTGAAACCGTGGCTTGCCCAGAGACGTCCGTCGGGGCCGACCGCCAGGCAGGATCCGTAGCGCGGCGTCGGGATGGCACCGCTTGCCGGAAGCTGGGTCCAGGCGTTCGTTGCCGGGTCATACGCCCACAGGTCGTTGAAGAATGTCGAGGGGCCGCCCTGGCCCGCGAAGATCACGACGCCGACTCCATCCACCCACACCGCCTCGTGGCCGAATCGCGGTTGCGGGGATCTCGGGGGCGCCAGCTCCGTCCAGGTGAGGGACTCGACGTTGAAAGCCCACGTGTCGGCGAAGACGGTCTCCCCGTCGCGGCCGCCGAACAGGTAGGCCACGCCATCGTCGGCCAGGGTCCAGGTGTGGTCCTCACGGGCGGCGGGGCCATCGACCTGCAGTGCCTCCCAGGCCAGAGCAGCCGGCGCGTCGGTCGGAGACGATGTCGCCGATGGCTCGCTGGGCGGAGGAGCCGAGTCCGTCGGCACGGGAGACCCCTGCACACCGGATGGGATCGGGCTGGCGGACGTCAGGGGACCGGCACAGGCGGCGAGTCCGAGGGCGACTGCCAGTATCAAGGTCGAGGAGCGACGCATCGCATCAAGGATAGACCGCCGCGCCGGATTGACATGGATCCATCGCGCTGTCCGGCGCGTCATGAGGTCATGCCAACCGTGGAGATTCTCTCGCCGATCGTTGCCGTGCTGTTCTGGATCGCGTTGCTCAGCACGCTTGACGAGCCATCGCTCTGACCGAGTCGGTGGAGCGGGAGACGAGATTCGAACTCGCGACATCCACCTTGGGAAGGTGGCGCTCTGCCAGCTGAGCTACTCCCGCCAGCCGGCCGAGATTTTACCCGATGCCGCACGTCAGGTGCCGGACAGCCAGATGCCGGGCTCGTTGCCCGGCATCGTTGTGCTGGATGTTCGCTCAGCGGATGAGGGTCACGGTTCCGCCCGTTGTGCCGGCGGACGGTGCATCGCTCGGCCCCTGGGCCGCCGCGACGGCCGCGATGGCGATGCTGAGGACCGCGGCCGCGAAGGTCGCCGCCAGCCGCCGTGACGTGGTGCGGCGCAGTGCCTGGCGGTCGATCCCGGCCGACTCGCTCGAGCGATCCTGCGCCACCTTGTGCAGCAGCGCCGAGTGGTCGATGCGCTCCTGGTGGATCTGATCGGCCAGCTGGTGGGTGCTGATATTGGGTGCGAACATCGGTCGTGCCTCCTCGGGTCTCTGGCGTTCAGCATTTACTGCTTGTTTGTCCGTGGTGTCTGGCGACATGGTGGGCGTCAGCCGCGCTCACCGCGATCGGGTGGCCGACCTCCCGATGGTCGTTTCCGCGATCAGGGAGGCGTCGGCTGGACCGCACATGCCCTGTCGCGGGTGTGACACTCTTGACGGGGCGG
>JBDSJJ010000013.1:0-29658 GCA_039917415.1 Candidatus Limnocylindria bacterium
TAGAGCGCCAGCGGCCGTCCCTCCGCCTCGTCGACATGGGTGTCCATGCTGCCGAGGAGGTGCATGGTGTCGTTCCATCGCTCGAGCCGCCAGCCCTCGGAGGGACCGAGCTCGCTGCAGACGCTGAGCGAGGCGTTGTCGACGTCGAAGCTCCACGGGGCCTCGACGTCTCGACCGAACACTGCGCGGGCGAGGATCCGCAGCGTGCCACCGTGGCTGACCAGGCAGATCGGGCCCGCCGCATCGACCTCGTCGATGGCGGCCAGGAGATCCGTCACGCGGCGCGTCGCCAGGTCGAGGGCCTCGCCGCCGGGCGGCTGCCGGATCCCTGCGTCGTTGCGCCAGGCCGCATAGCGATCGGCATCGGTCTCTGCCAGCTCGCCGTGGGTTCGTCCCTCCCACTCACCCTGGCCGATCTCGATCAGCCGGGCGTCGGGCTCCACCTCGACCCCGACCGCTGTGCCGATGGCGCGCGCCGTCTCGAACGCCCGAGCCAGCGTCGAGGAGATGATGCGCACCGGGCGCAGGTCGCCGTCGGCGGCGAGCCGCGCGCCCAGCAGGCTTGCCTCGGCGACGCCGTCATCGGCCAATGGCGGGTCGAGGTGGCCCTGAAAGCGTCCCTCCCGGTTCCAGTCCGTCACCCCGTGACGGACGAGCAGCAGCCGCCGACCGCTCACCGCACCGACGCGGTCGTCGATTCGAACGCCCGGCGCGCGGCGTCTGCCGCGGCCGGTCCATCGGTCGGCATGTCGAACTCCGCGAGGGTTTCGCCCATGAGCTGCAGGGCATCGGCCATCTCGTCGATCCCGACATCTCCCATGTGGCCGAAGCGCAGGATGCGCCCGGTCCACTGGCCCTGGCCTCCGGCAATCACGAGGCCGCGTTTGCGCATCCGTGCGTTGAACGGCCCCCACTCGAGGCCGTCCGGCAGCCAGGCGGCCGTCACGGTCCCGGACCGACGCTCGGGCGGTGCGACGGCGCGCAGGCCCAGCTGCTCGATGCCGGCGACGACCGCGCCCGCGATGGCCGCGTGGCGGGCCCAGGTGCGCTCGCGGCCCTCCTCGCGCAGCCGTCCGACCCCGATGCGAAGCCCGTACAGCACGGCGATGGCCGGAGTCCAGGGAGTCTGTCCCTTGCCGGCCCAGCTCCGCGCCTCGACGAAATCCCAATAGAAGCGCGGCATCCGTGCCGTCTCGCCCGCGGCGTGGGCACGTGGCCCCACCGCCGCGATGGCGATCCCTGGTGACGCCATCCACGCCTTCTGGCTGGCGCTGACCACCAGGTCGACGCCCCAGGCATCCATCTCGAAGGGCATGGCGCCGAGGCCGCTGATGCCGTCGACGATCAGGAGCGGCTCGCCGGGCGCGCCGCGAATGACCTCGGCAAGCTCGCGCAGCGGGTTGGCGACGCCGGTCGAGGTCTCATTGTGGGTGACGAGCACGGCCTGATACGGCTCGCTCGAGGCCAGGTGGTCGCGCAGTGCGGCCGGATCTGCCGCCTGGCCCCACTCGACCTCGAACCGCTCGACGTCAGCGCCAAAGGCCGTCGCGATCTGCGCGAAGCGGTCGCCGAACGAGCCGATCGTGACCACGAGGACTCGGTCGCCGGGCGACAGCGTATTGACGACCGCGGCCTCCAGCGCCCCTGTGCCGGAGCCGGTCAGGAGCAGGACCTCGTGCTGCGTGCCGATGAGCTCGGCCAGCCCGGCCGAGGTCTCGCGCAGCAGCTCGGCGAACTCCGTTCCGCGGTGATCGATCATCTGCTGCGCCTGGGCTTCACGCACGGCATCGGGAATCGGCGTCGGTCCCGGCGTCCGAAGGTTCTGTTCCATGCTCCGCATCATAATCGGCAGCGCGTTGCCCTCCGCGTGCCGTGCCGCCCCAAGACAACCGACCCGACGCAGGGAGAATCGGTGTGTCGGGATAGCGGCGGCTTCATTCTTTGGGGCCCGAATCGGTTGAGCATCCCCAGGCGGGTTCGCGAGAGGCTATCGCGGCGGCCGTAGCATCGAGTAGACCGGCGGGCAGGCCCCAGCTTGCGAGACCCCGGTTTTCTCGAAACCGTGACGCGCGTAAAACGGGAGGTTCCGCGGGTTGGGCGTCTCGAGGTAGGCGGGCAGATGGTCTTGGTCCACGACTAGAAGGCAGTTCCGCAGCAGCTCGCTGCCGATGCCCTTGTTCTGTCGCGCAGCGTCCACACCGAACCACGGCAGGTACCAGTGCGGGATCGTCGGATGGGCCGCGTCCATCTGATCGAGTACGCCGAAGATATCGACGTGCCGATCCGGGGACACGCTCTGCGTGATCTCCGCGATCAGGGCGCCGCCGTCGGGTTCCACGTGTGGGGGGAACCACAGGGCTACGGCCTCGAACTCCCCGAGCCGCCACACGGTGCGGGACGTGAACGCCTTGCCCCCGAACGCGCGAAGGAAGGCCGGAAAGTGAGTCAAGTAGCCGGTCGCATCTGGATACAACCAGCGGATCACCGGGTCTGCGGTGAAGGCAGTGACCAGAACATCGACGGCCCTCTGCTCCTCCCCCTCTTGCAGGACCATGAAGTCGGGCTCACTCACCGGACGAACTCCTCAATTAGTGTCGGGAGCCGCGGCTACCTGCCGTCGCCGGTCGACATCGGGAACAATACGGCGCGCGGACTCCCAGGGTGAAGGGCGGGTCGCCCCAAAAGCGGCGGCTTCCGTATGCTATCGAACATCGTGTTCGACCTAGGGGATCCCGCCGCACCGCTTGCCGCCCGTATGCGTCCGCGGTCGCTGGACGAGTTCATCGGCCAGGATCATCTCGTCGGTCCCGATGGTGCGCTCCGTCGACTGATCGACCGAGGCCACCTGCCTTCGACGGTGCTGTGGGGTCCACCCGGAACAGGCAAGACGACGTTGGCGCGCATCCTCGCAGCTGCCGTCGGTGGACATTGGCGGCAGCTGTCCGCCGTGACGAGTGGCGTCGCGGACGTGCGCAAGGTCATCACAGAAGCGAAAGGCTTGCGCCAGCAGGACGAGCGGATGGTCCTGTTCCTCGACGAGGTTCACCGCTTCAACAAGGCCCAACAGGACGCGCTGCTGCCGCACGTCGAGGACGGTACGATCACACTGGTTGCAAGTTCCACCGAGAACCCGTACTACGAAATCAACTCGCCGCTCCTGTCGCGGATGCGCGTCTACCGCCTGGAGCCGCTGGACGCCGATGCGCTGGGCGAGATCGTTGACCGCGCTCTGGCCGATGCCGAGCGCGGGCTCGCTGGTCGGGTGCGGTTCTCGGACGAGGGACGGGCGACGATTCTCGACCTGGCCGGGGGCGACGCCCGCACGGCGCTCAACATCCTCGAGGCCTCCGCCGCCGTGCTGGACGACGGGGGAGAGATCACACCGGAAGGGGCGGCCGAGGCCGCGCAGCAGCGGCTGCTGGCCTACGACCGGGTCGGCGACCAGCACTATGAGGCGTCGTCGGCATTCATCAAGAGCATGCGCGGCAATGATCCGGACGCCGCCCTCTACTGGTGCGCCAGCATGGTCGCGGCGGGGGAGGATCCGACCTTCATCGCGCGGCGGATCGTGATCGCAGCGTCGGAAGACGTCGGCAACGCCGATCCGCGCGCGCTGCAGGTCGCGGTGGCGGCGATGCAGGCGGTCGAGATGATCGGCCTGCCAGAGGCGCAGTACGCCCTGGCCCAGGCGGCCGCCTACGTCGCAGCGGCGCCGAAATCGAACCGGGCCGGAGCTGCGTACTTCGCGGCGCTGGCCGAGGTCGAGGAGCATGGCCGGCTGCCGGTGCCGCTCCACCTGCGCCCATCATCTCATCGGCGACTGGCGCGCGAGCAGGGCTACGGCAAGGGCTACCTCTACCCCCACGACTACGACGACGCCGATGTCGACCAGGACTACCTGCCCGATGCGCTCGTCGGCCGCGTCTTCTACGAGCCGACGGAGGAGGGCCTTGAGCTCAAGATCGGGGAGCGGCTCCAGCGGCTTCGACGACGACGCCTCGAGGGGCGCCGAGGCCACCAAGGCGTTGTGGACGAGTGAGTCCGGCTGGCACTCGAAGGCCGATGCGGTCGAATGTTCGATTCGCCGGCCGGCCTGATGCGCGCGGCATGAACGGAGGTTGGTGAAGTTCGTCCGCTCGACTAATCGAGCGGACTCCACCTCGGGCAGGTTCCGAGTGCGATCCGCGCGAGATTTCGAGAGCAGGGGAGCGCGGGCGGCACCCAGCGCTGCAGGTCTTGCTCCGGGGTACTCGATATGCCGAGCGATCGACGCCCGCGCCGGCAGCCTGGTGAACCTCGCTCGATTGACCGAGCGAGAACCTCAGCCTCGAGCTTCCTAGCCGACGAGGCCCGTCGCCGAGAAGATGAGCCACGCGACGAACAGGAGGACGGCCATGGCGGCGGTCAGGATGCCGATGTTGCGCAGGTCGCGCTCGACGTAGTGGTACTCGGCCTTCTCGCGGGTCGTGAGCGTGGAGCCCGCGGCCGTGGCCCGAGGCGCGAGGCGCGCCGGGATGTCGAGTGACGCCGCCTCTCGGGCATCCGGCGTGCCTACCGGGGGAATGGCGACCTGCGGCCTGCTCAGCGTGGGCGACGCGGCCTGGCGGGCGGCGCGCTGGCCGGAACGCTGACGGGCCTTGCGGCTGGCGGCCTTGCCGGCTCTGCGGGGCATCGTTCCCTCGTTTCGTGGCGTGATCGGGTGGCAGGCCGCGGCCGGGCGGGAGACCGCGGGGCGGCTATGATACCGCCGATCCGATGCCAGATCTCGACCGATTCCTGTCCGAGAACCTCGCGCTTGCCTTCGGCGTCCTGGCCGCACTCGTGCTCGTCCTGCTGCTGCTCGTGCTGGTGCAGGGCATTCGGCTCGGTCGGGCGGTGCGGCGCTACCGGGACCTCGTGCGCGACGGGGAAGGCGGCTCGCTCCATGATCGTCTCGTCGGGAGCGCGGAGCAGGCGGTCAGGTCAACCGAGCGCATGAACCAGATCGAGGCGCTGCACGGCGCGATCGAGAATCGCACCCAGCGCTCCCTCCAGCACATCGGCCTGGTGCGGTTCAACCCGTTCGACGACACGGGATCGGACCAGAGCTTCGCCATTGCGCTGCTGGACGATGGCCGCGACGGGATCGTGATCAGCAGCCTCCACGGTCGCGCCAACACCCGCGTCTTCGCGAAGCCGGTGACCGACGGGTCGTCGGCGCACAACCTGTCAGAGGAAGAGGCGCAGGCGATCCGTGTCGCGGTCGAGGGGACGCACCCGGCGTGACGATCGGGTCGATCGACCCCGACCAGCGGCACGTGGCCGAGCGCCTCGTGCTCCTGGCGCTGCGCCGCTTCCATCGCGAGCAGCCCCTGGCCGTGGACCTGCGCATGGACGCGCTCGTCACCCGGGTTCTGACGCTCGCCGAGCGCCAACCGTCATCGCGCCACCGCGGGGGCGGCCGGCTCGAGCTGCCGGAAGCCGATCTGCGCCGGGTGATCGACGATCTCGTCGAGAAGGGCAAGCTCGCCCGCACCGGCCGGCGGATCCGTCTGGCCGATGCACGGCCCGGGATCGACGCCGCCATGGCCGAGAAGGTCGCCACGCTGCTCGATGGCCTGCGGGCCACCGCGGCCGAGCCGCCCCGTGTGGAGGGCATCGCGGGCCGCCTCGGGATTCCCCCGACGGTGATCGACCAGCTTCGGTCCGCGGGCCAGCTGCGTCAGATCGCGCCGGGGATCGACTATCCCGCCGACGTCTGGTCGACGCTGCGAGCTCGCGTCGAGGGCATGCGCGGTACGGTCAGCGTGGTCCGGGTTCGCGACGAGCTGAGGACGTCGCGCCGGCACGCGGAGGCGATCCTGGCCGCAATCGGGCAGACCGAGCCGGGCGGTCACCGGCCGCGCTTTCGGCCGCGATCACAACGCGACAGGCGACCTGTCCGATAAGGCGCCGATAACCGCGGAGTGACCCGCTCCTCCGTTACCATCGACGAAATGCCACCGGTCGTGCCGTCGCCCAATCAGCTTCCGATCTTCGAGGAGCTCACGGCGGCACCCCGACCCCGCCGCCATCACCTGCGCGTCCAGCCGCCGCTGCTGGCGGACCTCACGGCGCGGCAGCGAAAAGCGGCGACGCACGGTGAGGGTCCGCTGCTCATCGTGGCCGGCGCCGGAACCGGCAAGACGACCGTCATCACGCGACGGATCGCGTGGCTCATCGCCGAGAAGCGGGCGCTCCCGTCCGAGATCCTGGCGCTGACCTTCACCGACCGCGCGGCCGCCGAGATGGTCGAGCGGGTCGATCGGCTGGTGCCGTACGGTCACACCGACGCGGACATCAGCACCTTCCATGCGTTCGGTGACCGCCTGCTGCGGGAGCATGCGCTGGAGGCCGGGCTCTCGGATCGCTCGACCGTCCTGTCGCGCGCCGAACAGATCATCCTGCTGCGCGAGCACCTGTTCGAGCTTCCCCTGGATCGCTATCGCCCACTCGGCGACCCGACGCGTTTCCTGTCCTCGCTCGTCACGCTCATCGGCCGCCTGCGGGACGAGGACATCGGGCCGGAGGCCTATCTTGCCGCCGCCCGGGACCTGGCCGACCGGTCGGCGGCCTCACCCGGGGACGAGGCGCTGGCCGAGGAGGCATCGCGTCATGCGGAGCTGGCCGCGACGTTCCAGGCCTACGAGCAGCTCATGCGCTCGACGGACCGGCTCGACTTCGGCGACCAGGTGGGGCTGGCGCTCCGCTTGCTCCGGGATCATCGCTCGGTCCTCGACGAGGTGCGCGCCAAGTACCGCTACATCCTGGTCGACGAGTTCCAGGATACGAACCTTGCGCAGTGGGAGATCGTCCGCCTGCTCGCCGAGCCGCACGCCAACGTCACCGTGGTCGGGGACGACGACCAGAGCATCTACCGCTTCCGTGGGGCAGCGCTGGGCAACATCCTCGGTTTCCGGGACGCGTACCCGAAAGCCGCGACCGCGGTCCTCGTCGACAACTATCGCAGCCGGCAGCCGATCCTTGATGCTGCGCACCGGCTCATCGCTCACAACGACCCGGATCGTCTCGAGGCTCGCGAGGGTCTCGACAAGCGCCTTCGGACTCGGCGGCGTTTCGATCGGCCCGAGCCCGCGGCCGGGCCGATCGAGTGGCTGGCCTTTGCCACCGGATCCGATGAGGCCGATGCGGTCGCGGATCGGATCGGGGCCTCGCTGCGCGCGGGACGGCAGCCGGGTGAGCACGCGATCCTGGTGCGCGGCAACCGCGACGCGGATCCGTACCTGCGCTCGCTGAACATGGCGCGCATCCCGTGGCGCTTCAGCGGCACGGCCGGCCTCTACCGTCAGCCCGAGGTCCGGGTCCTCATAAGCTTCCTGCGGTCCGTAAACGACCCCGACGACTCGGTCAGCCTGTACGACCTGGCCACGAGCGAGATCTTCGGGCTGGCCGCGGCCGACGTGACGCTGGCCCTGACGAAGGCGCGGCGCCGGCGCAGCAGCCTGGCCGTGGCACTGGCCGATGCGGTCGCGGACCCCGAGCATTCGCCCTTCGGGGCGCGGGCCATCGAGGTCGTGCCGCGGCTGCTCGGCAGCCTTGAGGCGCATCGGGCGATGAGCACCGAGCGCAGCAGCGGCGAGCTGCTCTACCACTTCATCTCGAGCTCGGGCTGGCTGGGGCGCCTGGCGGCCGAGGCGCGCGAGGCGGGCGACGAGCGCCTCGCCAACGTCGCTCGCTTCTTCGAGATCGTGCGGCGACAGGGAAGCCTCCTGCGCGACGATCGGATCCCGTTCCTGGTCGCGCAGCTCGACACGCTGATCGAGACCGGAGACGATCCGTCCACGGCCGACGTCGATCCCGACGAGGGCCAGGCGGTCCACGTGCTGACCTACCACAAGGCGAAGGGCCTGGAGTTCAACGTGGTGTTCATGGTTGGCCTCGCCGACGATCGCTTCCCGGGTCGGGAGCGCCGTGACCCCCTCGAGCTGCCCGACGCGCTGACCAGCGCGTCTGTCCTGACTGCCGACCAGCATGTCGCCGAGGAGCGACGGCTGTTCTACGTCGGGATGACCCGGGCGCGCGAGGAGCTCGTCTTCAGCTCGGCCCAGGATTACGCCGGCCGAAGGGCCCGCGGCCCGAGTCGATTCGTGGCCGAGTCTCTCGACCTGCCGCCGGCAACGCCGGCGGACACCATCCGGCCCGCTCTGCTCGATCAACTGGCCCGTCACGAGACATCGCCCACGACCCCGACCGTCCCGCAGTCGGCACCCCGGCTCGGTGACCGTCCGCTGACGCTCAGCTACGGCCAGATCAACGATTATCTCGATTGCCCGGCGCGATATCGCTACGGCCACGTCGTGCGCATCCCGACCCCGGCATCGCACCAGATGGTCTACGGACGTGCGCTGCACGCCGCGGTGCAGGCTTACCACAGGCGCCAGATGTCGGGCGAGGCGATGAGCGCCGAGACGCTGCACGCCGCTCTCTACGCGAACTGGGAGTCGGTCGGCTTCCTGACCCGCGCACACGAGGAGGCGCGGCGCGTGGCGGCGCACGAGGCGATCGCCCGATTCTGGGACGACCAACAGCGAGATCCGGCACGACCGATCGCGGTCGAGCGCGACTTCACGGTGGCCTTTGGGCCGGACCGGCTCCGCGGCCGATACGACCGGGTGGATCGCGACGAAGCCGGGCGCGTCGTGATCACCGACTACAAATCGAGCGACGTGCGGGACCTGGCGACCGCCAACCGCCGGGCGCGTGACTCGCTCCAGCTCTCGATCTATGCCCTGGCACACGAGGCCGAGCACGGGGCCCTGCCCGATGAGCTGGCGCTGCACTTCCTTGAGTCGGGGATCACGGGCCGTGGCGCCCCGACGGAGAAGCGACTCGAGAAGGCCCAGGAGCAGCTCAACCGTGCCGCGAGCGGCATTCGCGCCGGACAGTTCGAGGCGACCCCGAGCGCCATGCGCTGCGGGTACTGCCCGTTCCGCGAGATCTGCCCCGACGCGTCGCGGTGAGAGCGCGCGACCGGATCGGGGTGGCAGCCCTGGTCCTCCTCGGGATTCTCGCCGCCATCGTCGTCGTCTCGGTCGCCGGACGCGCCTGCCCGGTGCAGACGCCCGCGCAGCCCTGCCCCGATGCGGCCGTGAACCGTGCACTGGTGGTCACCCTGGCGGCAGTCAGCGTCGCCCTCATCGTGACCCCGTTCGCGCTTCTCGGCGAGGTGATGGCTCGCCGTCGCATCGTTTATCGTGGCGCATGTGTTCGGGCCGCCCGGCGCGGGGTGCTGGTCGGAATGGTCATCGCGGCCCTGGCAGGCCTTCGGCTGGGCGGTTCGCTCAGCGTCCCGATCGCGATCTTTGTCATCACCCTGGCTGGCGTCGTCGAGTGGTATCTCGCGCGGCGCGACCGATAAGCAGGAGGTCCACGTGTCGAATGGCGGTGCGATGGAGCGGCTCGAGGTTGCCGTCGCGGAGATCATGCCCGAGGCGCTCGAGCTCTCGCATCGAGTCCACGCACACCCGGAGATCGCCTTCCAGGAGCATCGGGCGGCGGAATGGACGTCCGCGCTTCTTGCCGCTCATGGGTTCGACGTCACGGCTCCCGCCGGTGGGCTCGACACCGCCTTCGTCGCTCGATGGTTGGGTCGGGCGCCAGGGCCGGTCATCGCCTTTGCTGGCGAGTACGACGCGCTGCCCGAGGTCGGCCACGGCTGCGGCCACAACCTGATGTGCTCGTCGAGCGCGGGAGCGGCCATCGCCGCCGCGCGGGCGCTCGGGACCGATTTCGATGGCGAGATCCGCTTCATCGGGACGCCCGCCGAGGAGGCCGGCAACGGAAAGGTCCACCTCATCCAGGAAGGGCTCTTCGAGGACGTCGACGTCTGCCTGCAAATCCACCCGTCCGACACGAGTGCTGCCGAGTCGCTCTGCCTGGCGGTGACCGAGATCGGGGTGACGTTCCATGGCACGCTGGCCCACGCCAGCGCGGACCCGTGGCTCGGCAAGAACGCGCTCGACGCGATCGTCCTGCTCCACACCATGGTCGCCCAGTGGCGGCAGCACCTCAAGCCGGGCGAGCGCGTCCACGGCATCATCACGCACGGTGGGGCGGCCCCCAACGTGGTGCCCGATCGGACGTCCGGTGCCTGGTACGTCCGCACGCCGCTGGACGCGGACCTCGACGCGATGGTCCAGCGGTTCGGGGTCATGGCGGAGGCCGCGGCGGCGGCCACGGGCTGCACGGTCGACCTGGCCGTCGACCCGGTGAACCGCTGCCGGACGATGCTCAACAACCCGACCCTGCTCGGCGTATGGCGCCGCCATCTGGCGGCGGCGGGGATCGAGGAGGACCCGATCGACCCGAACGCGGGCAGCACGGACATGGCGAATGTCAGCCACGAGGTGCCGACGATCCATCCGTACCTGTCGATCGCGCCTCGTGGCACGCCGGGCCACTCACACGAGTTCGCGCGTGCCGCCGGTGGCGATGGCGGCGACCGGATGCTGCCCCACGCGGTCCGGATCCTGTCGGCGACGGCAATCGACCTACTGGTGCAGCCCGAGCTTGTTGAGCGCGCGTGGGCGGACCTGCGCGGCGAGGGGAGCGGGCGGAGGGCGCGAACCTGAGCGACATCCTGTCGGGCCAGGTGGTCGAGCCGGCCCTGCTTGCCGAGCTGTACGACCTCGAGCACGACGAGATCACCGAGGACCTGGCCTTTTACCGTGAGATGGTGGCGCGGCATCGCGTCGCGCTTCTCGACCTTGGCTGCGGGTCGGGTCGCCTCTTCCCCGCCTTCGTGGCCGGGGGTGCGTCGCGGGTGGTGGGAATCGATGGCTCACCGGCCCTCCTGGCGCGCGCCGAACAGCGCATCGTCGCCGACCCGACACTGCGGGCTGCACGCGAAGACGGCCGCATTGAGCTCGCCGAGGGGGACCTCCGCACGGTCCATCGCCCCGACCGATTCGGGATGGTGGTCATGGCCGGCGTCATGAGCCATCTTGACGGCCCGGAGGACGCGGTGCGCGCGTTGGCCTGTGCGCGCGAGGTTCTCGACCGAGACGCGGTCGTCGTGATCGACACCATCGGGCCGGGAGGATTGCCGCCGCACGACCTGCCTCTGAGCGTCGATTGGGAGCTCGAGCACCGAGGGCGGCGCTTCGTTCGCAGGAGCCAGCTGGTGCGACGTGAGACGCCCGAGGGATTGCGCGTGGCGTACAGCACGCTCACCGATGTGGTCGAGCCCGATGGTACGATATCGCGGCTGCCGGCCAGCTTCCGGCTCTGGTATCCAACTGCCGTGGCGCTCGCTGACCTCGCCGTCGAGGCGAACCTGGAGGTCGAGGCGGTATTCGGGTCCTACGACCTGGACCCGCTCGACGACGAGAGTGAACGCTGTATCGTCGTCGCGCGTCGTGCGGCGTCCGATCTGGGCGAAAGGTGAGGGATGGCAGGCGAACAGATCCGACTCCTGATCGTGGAGGATGTCCCGCAGGTCGCGTCGCATGTGCGGTCGCTTCTGCAGGCGCAGTCCCAGATCAAAATGCTCGACGTGGTGACGGCCGGAGATCGCGCGGTCGCCGCGATCAACGAGATGCGCCCCGATGTGGTGATCGTTGACGCACTGCTCCAGGGCCGGGTGAGCGGCCAGCAGGTCGCCGAGCAGGTGCGCCGCACGGAGCCGCAGGTCGGAATCATCATGTTGACGGTTCCCCAGAACCCGGTCAGCGAAGATAGCGAGCGCGGTATCGACGCCGTCCTCAAGATGCCCTTCACGGGTTTCGACCTGACCACCCTGGTGCGCAACGTGGCCGAGACCCGTGCCGTGGAGTCGGAGCGTTCCGGTTCGCTGGTGGTCAGCCTGTTCAGCCCGAAGGGCGGTGTCGGGCGCACGACCCTGGCCTACAACCTGGCCGTGGCGCTCGGCGAGAATCACAAGGTCTGCCTGGTGGACGGGTCCCTCCAGTTCAGCGACCTCCGCGGGCTGCTGCGCGTCCCTGCGGTCGCACCCAGCATCGTCAACCTGCCGACCGATCGCATCAAGGAAAGCGACCTGACCGACGTGGCGTGGCGCGATCCGTCCGGGATCGACATCCTGCTGGCACCTCCGCGGGTCGAGATGGCCGAGATGGTCACCACGCGCGACATCGAGAAGGTCCTGTCCCTCCTGCGCCAGCTGTACGAGTTCGTGATCATCGACACCCGAGCTGCGCTCTCGGACGACGTCCTCGTCTTCCTGGATTCGGCAGACCTCATCCTCCAGGTGCTCACCTACGACTCGATGGCGATTCGCAGCCTCGCGATGTCGGCCGAGACGTTCTCCGCCATCGGCTATCCAGCCTCCAAGCTGGCGACCGTCCTCAACCGGTCCGATGCCGCCGGCGGATTCGACAAGGCCGACGTCGAGCAGGCACTCGGCTCGACGATCGATTACGAGATCGTGTCGGACGGTCGCCTGGTGCTGCAGTCGAACAACGAGGGGATCGCATTCGTCACCTCGAATCCCGAAGCGCCGATCTCGCAGGGCGTCCGACGCCTCGCCGATTCGATGGCCTCGCTTCTCGCACAGCGCGCCCCGAGCCTGGTGAAACGCTGAGCGATCCGGCGGTGGATCGCATCGACCCGCGGCCGATCGGCGTCTTCGATTCGGGCGTCGGTGGCCTGACTGTCCTGTCCGAGCTGCACCGCCGGCTCCCCGGAGAGTCGACGATCTACCTTGGCGACAACGCCCGCACGCCATACGGCCCGCGGGACGCCGACGAGGTGCGCCGCTTCACACTCGAAGCCGCCAAGTGGTTGCTCGGCCAGGACGTGAAGCTCCTCGTGCTCGCCTGCAACACCGCGACCGCCCGCGCGCTCGACATCGTCCGCGAGCTCTCCAGCGTCCCGGTGCTCGGGGTCGTGCGGCCGGGTGCCGTGGCGGCAGCCGCGGCGACGCGCAGCTCGCACGTGGGCGTGATCGCGACCGCCGGCACCGTGGAGTCGAACGCCTACCCTGTCGCGATCCTCGAGGCCGCTCCGCGGACCGAGATCAGCCAGCTGGCATGCCCCGAACTCGTGCCGATGGTGGAGGCCGGGATCCTGGACGGGCGACGGGCCGAGACGGTGCTGCGAGCGTATCTCGAGCCGATGCTGATGGCCGGGCCACGGATCGACACGCTCCTCCTCGGCTGCACGCACTATCCGCTGCTGCGCCCCGCCATCGAGCGACTGGTCGGCGACGCGGTAGCGGTTGTCGACTCGGCGTTCACAACGGCGGTGGCGGTTGAGGACCTGCTGGATGCCATCGGAGCCCGGGCTGTTGCCGACCAGCCGGTGCGCCATCGGGTGGCGACCACCGGCGACCCGGACGCATTCGTCACCGTGGCATCGCGCCTGTTCGAAACCGGGCTGCCGGACGTCGAAGTGGTGCGCATCGGGGCAGCCGGCGCCGTTCCCCTAGACTGATCGGCATGGCACGACACACGGCACGTCTCGGCGCGGGAATCCTGGTCGGCGGCTTGCTGGCGCTCGGCGCCAGCGTCGCCTCGCGCGAGATCATGCGACGCGCTGGCCCGCGCCTCATCGACTGGGACAGTGTGCGCGAGATCGCTCACCGTCGACTGGGGGAGGCCGCCGCTCCAATCCCGAGCGCGCAGCGTACCGAGGCCGAGGCCTTCTACCGCGCGACGCTGCAGCGGATCGAGCCGGTGGTGGCGGCCGAGATCGGCTCGGCGCTGCCGGCGGCACTCGAGACGCCGGTGGTGGTGGATCGGCTCGGCTGGGTCGACCTCAACCTCGCCACCTTCCGTCTGCTGTTCGAGCGCGTCGAGCACACGTTGCTCGAAGCGCAGCCGGGGCCCGACACCGCCGGTCGCGCGATGTCACGCTGGATGAACCGGCTCGTCGGCAACCAGCAGCTCGGATTCATGCTCGCCTTCCTGGGGCGCAAGGTGCTCGGTCAGTATGACGTCAGCCTCCTTGCCGCCGGTCCGACGCGCGGCCGCCTGCACTTCGTGGAGCCGAACATTGTCGCCAACGCCGCGGCCATGGGGATCCCGCGCGACGATTTCCGCACGTTCATCGCACTCCACGAGGCCACCCACGCGTTCGAGTTCGAGGCCCACCCGTGGCTGCGTCCGTACTTCGCCGGCCTGGTCTCCGAGACGGTCGAGCAGCTTGCCGCCGAATCTGGCGGCCTGATGGGTCGCGTCCGCGAGGCGATGTCCGGCGGGGAGGGCCGTTGGCTCGAGCGGATCCTGACACCTGGCCAGCGTGAGACCTTCAATCGCACCCAGGCCCTGATGTCGCTGCTCGAGGGGTACTCGAACCACGTGATGAACGCTGCCGGCGCCCTGATCCTTCCCGGGTTTGCGGAGCTCCACGAACGGTTTGAACGCCGAGGCGAGCGCCGCGGGACCGTCGAGCGGGCCATCATGCGTCTCACCGGGCTCGACCTGAAGATGGAGCAGTACGCGGCGGGGGAGCGGTTCGCGGACCACGTGATCGGTGAGCGCGGGCGCGAGTTCCTCAATCGTGTGTGGACCGGGCCCGAGCATCTTCCCAACCTCGAGGAGATCCGCGCACCCGAGCGGTGGATCGACCGCATCGAGGGTGCGGGGTCCTGACGGCACCGACGCCCCTCACTGTCCTGGCCACGCCGATCCTTGGCTCTGCGCTGACGCGCGAGCTCGTCGGTCGCATCGAAGCGGTCGACGGCGTGCGATGTGCGCTCATCGCCGCTGACGGGCGAATCCATGGAGATGCGGACGAGACCGCGTTCGATCAGGCCGAGGTGCTCCTGCTCGGCTCGACGACCGCTTCTGTTCTCGACCACGTCGTGTCGCGGTCGCCGCATCTGCGCTGGATCCACTCCGCGGCCGCCGGCGTCGATCGGGTCACCACTTCGGTGGTCCGCGATCGAAACCTGACGGTCACCAATGCCCGCGGCGTCTTCTCACGCCCCATCGCGGAGTACGTGGTGATGATGTCACTCGCCATCGCGCGGCGGCTGCGCCAGCTGCTCGAGCTGCAGCGCGAACGTACCTGGCAGCCGCTTCGCGGACGCGAGCTTTCCGAGCTCACGGTCGGCATCGTGGGATATGGAAGCATCGGCACGGAGCTGGCGGCCCTGCTCCGGCCGTTCGGGACTCGCATCGTTGCCACCCGGCGGCACCCCGAGCGGGGCGCGGGCGACGCGCCGAATGTCGAGCTGCGCGGGCTCGATCGGCTCAACGACCTCCTGGCCGAGAGTGACATCATCGTGGTGGCCGCACCCCTCACCGACGAGACTGCCGGGCTCATCGGCGCCGAGCAGCTGGCGCTCATGCGCGAAGACGCCTGGCTCATCAACATCGCGCGCGGCCGGCTGATCGACGAGATCGCCCTGCGCCGCGCGCTCGCCTCGGGCTGGATCGGCGGTGCGGTGCTCGATGTGTTCAGCGAGGAGCCGCTGGCGCCGGATTCACCGCTCTACGACACGCCGAACCTCGTGATCACCCCGCACACCAGCTGGGCGTCGGACCGCGTCGCCGAGCGCACGGTCGACCTGTTCATCGACAACCTGCGGGCGTTCCGCGCCGGTGAGCCGATGCGCAACATCGTCGATCTCGACGCGGGGTACTGAGGTCTGATGCAGGTCACCATCGTCGGGCTCCCCGCCAGCGGCAAGACGAGCGTGTTCAACGCCCTGACCGGCGGTCACGCAGAGACCGGCGGCTTTTCCGGGGGGCGGGCCGCACCGAACATGAGCGTGGTGAAGGTGCCCGACGAGAGGGTCGACCGCCTCTCCGCGCTGTTCAACCCGAAGAAGACGACCTACGCCGACGTCACGTACGTCGACGTCGCGATCCCCGCCGGGGCGGCTCGCGAAGGGACCATCAACCCCGATGTCCTGGCCCTGGTCCGCAACGCCGACGCGCTGCTCCACGTAGCCCGCGCGTTCGACGACGCGTCCAGCCCGATCCCACCCGACCCGTGGCGTGACGTCGATGATCTCGACCTGGAGTTCACGGTTGCGGATCTCACGGTGATCGAGAAGCGCCTCGAGAAGCTCACGACGCAGGGGCGGCATGGGTCCCAGGCCGAGCGTGAGCTGGCACAGCGCGAGCAGGAGATCCTGGCGCGCATCGAGCCGCACCTGTCCGAGGGCAAGCCGATTCGCTCATTCGGGCTGACCGATGACGAGGAGTTCCTGCTGCGTGGCTATCGCTTCCTGACCCAGAAGCCCGTGCTCGTCGTCCTGAACATCGATGAGGGCCGCCTGCCCGAGGCGCCGGCCCTTGAGACTGCGGGCCGCGAGCGCTATGCGCAGCCGCACTCCGACGTTGCGGCCCTGGCCGGGAAGATCGAGGCCGAGATCGGTGAGCTCGACGACGAGGACGCGCGCCTCTTCATGGCCGACCTCGGGATCGAGGAGCCGTCGCGCGGCCGGGTCATCGGACTGACCTACGCGTTGCTCGGCCTGTTCAGCTTCTTCACCGCCGGGGAGGACGAGTGCCGGGCCTGGACGCTGCGAACGGGGTCATCCGCCGTTGACGCCGCCGGGGCGATCCATTCCGACCTGGCTCGCGGCTTCATCCGCGCCGAGGTGATCGGTTTCGAGGACCTGATGGAATGCCGAACCATGGCCGAGGCGCGCAAGCGCGGCCTCCTGCGCCAGGAGGGCAAGGGCTACGAGGTCCGCGACGGCGACGTGCTCCAGATCCTGTTCAACGTCGCGCGCTGACCGCGTTCGCTACGAGGTCTCCATCTCCGCGACGATGCTGCGAAACTCGTCGGTCTGCTCGACGAGGTACGTGTCCGCGTCCTCCATGCCGACACTCATGCTGGCCCGCAGCTTCTCATCCCCGATGTAGGTGAACCCGTGGCTGCGCTCCAGCTCCCGAGCGATGGCCTCGACCAGCGTTTCTTCCTCGAAGGTGCCGATGATCGACCGACGGGCCGTGTTCACCATGGCGGCGAACTGCGGTGGGGTATGGTCCCGATCGGACACCAGCAGCGCATCGGTCAGGAGGTCGGTGGCGCCTTCGTGGAGCTCATAGAAGTGGAGTGACATGCGCCGATGATAGACCGATGGCCGAGACCCTGATCGTCGGCGGCCTGACCATCGATCGCTTCGCCGACGGCACCTCCGCGCCGGGCGGATCGGTGATGCACTCGGGCTTGGCCGCGGTGGCCGAGGGCTCGACGACCGCGTTCCTGACCGTTGCCGGCGACGAGCCGGAGGCACGCCTCGGGCTCGGCACCTTGGCCGACCTCGGGATGCTGCTCCATCAGCCGGCGCCCGCAACGACGACCTATCGCCATGACGAGCGCGACGGACGGCGCGTCCTGCGTCTCGAGGCAGCGACCGACATCATTGCCGCCGATGCTCGGTTGCCCGAATCTCCGCCGTCGGTTGCCCTCCTGGCGCCGATCGCCGGCGAGCTGCCGGCAGCCACGATCGCCGGCCTGCGCGGCCGGCTCCGCCCGGCCACTACCGTGTTCCTGGTCCAGGGGTGGTTGCGCCGCCTGGAGGTCGGCCGCGTGGTGGAGGCGATTCCGCTCGACTCGGTTTCGGCCGACCTGTGGTCTGTTTTCTCCGACGCCGATGCCGTCGTGCTCTCGACAGAGGACCTCGCCGAGAACCTGGACGACCCGTTTGCGCAGGCGGCCGCCCTGCGCAGGCACGTCGGGACGAAGCCCGCGGTCGTCCTGACCCTCGGTGTCCACGGCTACCTGCTCGACGACCCGGCCGCCGACGCGGTGACGGCCGTGATGCCGCGCCGCGTCGTCGAGGGCGTGCCGACCGTGGGCGCCGGCGACACGTTCGGCGTCGTCTTCGCGATCCACCTTGCGCGCGGCCGGACGCCGGCCGCGGCGGCGGGAGCGGCCGGCGAGGCGGTGATTCGCCTGTTCGAGTCCCGGCTGGCCTAGGCGACGGCGACCCGACGGCGTTCCGCGCGCTCGCGGCGACGGTCTGCCGCGGCTAGCCAGCGCCGCAGGCGACGAAGGCGTCGCTCGACGGTGAGGCGCGTGCGACCAACCTCGACCATCGATCCGCCCCGCCCGAGGGCGAAGGCGACGTCGAGCACCCGGGACGCGGCCGCCGTCGCAGCCATGGCACCGGCAAGATCCCCACGGTGGCGTTCCCGAATGCGGGCGACCTCGATCCAGGCGGCGGCGGCGTCGACCGACGCCCTTCGCGTGCCGAGCTGCCACAGGGCCTCGGCCCGATCGACCTGGCCCAGGGCAATGAGCAGGCGGGATGCGACGCGTCGCAGGGCATTCGCCTCGGCCGGATCGGCCGCCGTCGACTGGGCGGCTTCCACGAGTTCGAGTGCATCGTCCACCGCTCCGGCGCGCAGCAGTTCCAGGGCCATCCCCCGAGGGTCGAGGACTCGGGCATGCCGCCACGCGCCGGAACGCAGCCGGCACAGCTCGGCCTCGAGCAGGGCCAGGCTGACGATGTCCTGGAAATTGTGGTCGAGGACCTCGGCCAGGATGTCGGGCGAACCACCCCGCAGGTAGCCGAAGTACCGGGTCGGGACCTCGCTGCCGGGACAGTCCGAGCTTCGCCGCACGCCAAGGACTCCCGACTCGACATCAGCCAGGCGTGCCCCGCCGAGGGGACGACGGAACAGGCGGCGCGCGTCGGGAAGCAGGTCGTCATGTGCCTGGGGCAGCGCCGCCTGCTCCCGGAACAGGCCGTGGAAGGTGAGTCGCGCGGCGAGCATCGGGAGATCGAATCCGCGACCGTTGTAGGTGACGATGCGAGGCGACGCGGCGAGGTCGCCGGCCACGGCACGCAGGAGCGGGGGCTCGTACGGGAAATCGGGAAGCAGGTACTGCCGAGCATGGATCCGGTCGCCCACGACCCGCGCGATGCCAGCCAGGAAGATCACCGTGCCCGCCCCGGTCGATAGGCCTGTGGTCTCGGTGTCGAAGTACGCGCCGGAGGGCAGTCCCGACAGCGCCTCGGCCGTCCCGTGGGGCACGGCGACGCTGCGTTCGACCACGAGGACGGTTCCGCCCTGCGCATGGTCGGTCCGAGCGTCGAACCAGCGCGCGAGGCGCGCAAGCCGGTCCTCGGCCGACGCGGCCGCGCCCGGCGCGGCCACCGCCAAGGTTCTGGCGCTGGCGATCCGATCGGCGAGGCTTCGCGCGGGAAGCATCGGTCAGGACAGCGCCGCGAGCAGTTCGACGACCGTCGTCTTGCCGCGGGCACCGACCTCGATGGCCGGGCCGACGCAGGCGGGGCAGCCATCGGCGCACGGGCAGGACTCGACGGCCTGGCGTGACGCGCGCAACAGATCGTCGACGAGGGTGAATAGGCGCTCGGTCAGGCCGACTCCACCGGGCGTGGCGTCGTAGAGGTACAGCGTCGGGCGGCCGGTGAACGGTGACTGGACCTGGGCCAGCACGCCGAGGTCGCGCGGGTCGCACATGAGGAGCAGGGCCCCGGTCGTGCGCGCGATCCGCGCCAGGCCGATGAGCGCACCATCGAGCGTGTCGCGGTCGTAGCGGTTCACCACCACGGCGGGCGGGACGAGCCAGGTGGCCGTGGTGTGCATCTCCTGTTCGGGGATGCTGATCGAGCCCCACCCCACGTTCTCGTGGGTGTGGTACTTGAGCTTCTTGAACATGGTCACCTTCCAGGCGACCATCACCTCGCCCCGCTGACGCAGCCCGGCCGGTGGAGGATCGGCCTCCTCCAGGACTTCGAGCACCTTCAGCGTGATGCCGAGGTCGGCGTCGGTGTAGTAGTCGACGTCAGTGCGCGTGACGTAGGCCTTGCGCTCCTCCCAGTCGAGACGATCGACGTGGTGCTGGACGCCCTGGTGGATGTAGATCGCCTTTTCGTGCACGAGGAGGGGCGCGGCAAACAGGTCGACCTCGCCGAGCACTCGGTTGCGGTCGCCGCTCGTGTCGATGATCACGACGTTCTCCGGCGCCCCGCTCCGCAGGCTGAAATCGCTGGCGGGGAAGTTCTCGTGGCTCCAGTAGTACCGATCGTCGGCCCGACGGATCCAGCCGTCCTCCTGGAGGACCTCGAGCAGGGTCGGGGTCTCGGCGATCCCGAACCGCTCGGTGGCCGGCACCGGCAGCTCGAAGGTGGATGCCCGCAGGTGGTTGAGGAGGACGTGAAGGTTGTCCGGGTTGATCAGGCCGTGCTCCGGCGACGCGTCGAACAGATACTCGGGATGGGTAGCCAGGAACTGGTCGATCGGGGCCGACGAGCAGACGAGGGCGCCGAGACTGGTGCCCGACCGCCGCCCGGACCGTCCCATCTGCTGCCAGGTGCTCGCAATCGTGCCGGGGTAGCCGATGCTGATGGCCGCGTCCAGCGAGCCGATGTCGATGCCGAGCTCGAGGGCGTTGGTCGCCACGACGCCACGGACCCGTCCATCGCGCAGGCCGGCCTCGATCTCGTGGCGCTCGTTCGGCAGGTAGCCGCCCCGGTAGCCGCGGATCGCGTGCGGATGTCCGGGCGGGGGAGCGAACGTCTCGCGCAGGTAGCTGGTCAGGACCTCCACCGAGGTCCGTGACCGGGAGAACGCGATCGTCTGCACGCCGCTGCCGATCAGGCGCTCCGCGAGGCGCTGCCCGGTGAGGAGGGCCGAGCTCCGGATGCCGAGCTCCTCGTTCGCCACGGGCGGGTTCACGATGATGATGTGCTTGCGACCCGATGGCGCACCGTTGTCGTCGATCAGGTCGACCGGTGCCTCGATGACGCGCTCGGCCAGCTCGCGCGGGTTCGCGATCGTGGCGCTGGCACAGATGAAGATCGGATCGGCGCCGTAGTGGTTGCAGATGCGCCGCAGCCGGCGAATGACGTTTGCGACGTGGCTACCGAACAGGCCGCGGTACGTGTGGAGCTCGTCGATCACGACGTAGCGCAGGTTCTCGAACAGCTTGAACCACTTCGTGTGGTGCGGAAGGATCGCCGCGTGGAGCATGTCGGGGTTGGTGATGACCACCTGCCCGGCGGCGCGCACGACGGAGCGGATGCTCGCGGGCGTGTCGCCGTCGTAGGTGTGGGTCTTCAGGCCGATGCGGGCCGCGTCGGCCAGCGCACGCAGCTCGACCAACTGGTCGGCGGCGAGCGCCTTGGTGGGGAACAGGTAGAGCGCGCGGGCCGCCTCGTCCTTGGCGATGCCATCCAGGACCGGCAGGTTGTAGCAGAGCGTCTTGCCAGACGCCGTCGGGGTCACGACGACCGCGTTGCGCCCCGCCGTCACGGCCTCGAAGGTCGCCGCCTGGTGGGTGTAGGGGGCTTCGATGCCGCGTGCACGCAGCGCGGCGACGACGCGCGGATCGATCGTCTCCGGCCAAGGAGCGAGGCGCGGGGCGCGCGGCTCGACGATGCGGTGCGCGACGATCATCCGACCGATGGCCGGGTCGCCGAGCAGTGCCGCGATCGCGTCGTCGGCCGTTCCGGGTGGGGCGGTCAGCATCCTCGGTCCTCCAGCTCCGTTCACGATGAGCAAACAGAACACCTGTTCTGATCGGCAACATAGCACACGCGTTCGAAAGGGAACCCGGGGCTCGCGACACCTCGACTGTCGCGAGCGGCCGGACCCGTATGCTTCGGTCCGTGGATCTGCTGCTCTCCGACGCCCGGGTCGTCACGCCGGTCGGCATCCTCGACCCGGGCTGGGTGCGGGTCCGCGGGTCAGCGATCGACGCCATCGGCAGCGGAGCCCCGCCGCTTGTCGATGAGCAGCGGTCGCTCGCCGGCCGCTGGATCGTGCCGGGCTTCATCGACCTCCACGTCCACGGCGGCGGTGGGGCGTCGATGCTCACGCGCGATCCCGCCGAGGTCGTGGCCGCTGCCGCCTTCCACGCATCCCACGGCACCACCCGGATCATGGCCAGCCTGGTCAGCGCCCCCCTGGACGCGACCCTGGCCGGCCTTGCCGCCGTCCGCGACGCGACGAATGACCGCGGGGCCGGCAGGCCCGTCGTGCTCGGCAGTCACCTCGAAGGTCCGTTCATCAACCCGGACCGTGGCGGTGCGCACGACCCGGACTGCCTCCTCGCGCCCGATGTCGCCACGTTCGCTCGCATGCTCGAGGCCGCGGACGGCACGCTGCGCGTGATCACGATCGCGCCCGAGCTGCCCGGTGCGCCGGACCTCATCCGCCAAGCCGTGGCCGCGGGGGTCATCGTCGCGCTCGGCCACAGCGAAGCCGACCGTGCGACCGCCGAGGAGGCGTTCGACCTCGGCGCATCCCTGGTGACCCACCTGTTCAACGCGATGCGCCCAATCGATCACCGGGCGCCGGTTCTGGCGACATCGGCGTTGACGCGCGCGGGCGTCAGCAGCGAGCTCATCGTCGACGGCATCCATCTCCACGACGACATCGCTCGTTTGGCGCTCGCCGCGGCGCCCGGCCGTGTGGCCCTGGTCACGGATGCCCTGCCCGCCGCGGGTCTCGGTGACGGCGAGCATGTCCTCGGGACGCGGGGCGTCACGATCCGCCACGGCGTTGCCAGGATGTCCGGCACCACCACCCTGGCTGGCAGCACGCTGACGATGGATCGGGCCTTCCGCCGCGTCGTGGCGGATCTCGGCCTCTCACCGCATGAGGCGAGTGACGCGTCTTCGGGCGTGCCGGCGCGCGTCCTCGGGCTGGGCGATGTGACCGGCGCACTCGCCGCGGGCCGCGATGCGGACCTTGTCGTCCTCGACGACGCACTCGAGGTCGCCGGCGTGATGGTGCGTGGCGAGTGGACCGCCTCCGGTAGACTCTTCAACCCATGACCGGGATCGATCTCTCCGCCCCTGCACCGAGCGCGCCGCATGGTCGCGCGCGCTGGCGTCTGCCGGCATCCCGCGGATCGCTGGCCTGGATGGCGGTCGTCGTGATCATCGGAGTCCTGCTCGCCGTTCAGTTCGGCCGGCAGGTCTATGCGAACTGGGAGATCGGCCAGCGGGCCGCCGCCATCGAGCTTCAGATCGCGAACACCGACGCTGAGAACGCCGATCTGCGACGCGAGCTGGCCTACCTCCAGAGCGACGCCTACATCAGCGCCGAGGCTCGCCGTCTCGCCAACCTTGGCGCGGCGGGGGAGCAGGTGCTGATCATCCCGCCGGGTGCGGAGGAGCCCCTGCCCGAAGAGCTCGCCGCGGCCACCGAGCTTCCGAAGCCGATGCTCGAGCAGTGGATCGACCTGTTCTTCGGTCCCGGCGCCCGCCCCTGACCGAGACCGTGGTTCGGGCTGACGATCGCCCGGTCGCGGAGCGAGGTCAGGGCGACAGGATCTCGTAGAACTTGGGTGGAGGGCGCGTGGCGTCCAGCCGCTCGCCCGTCGCCAAGGACCACGATCCCTCGGCCTGGAACCCGACCACCAGCGCGCCGATGGCCGCTTCCCAGCGTGGGGGCACGACGCGCGGGGCCAGGCCACTGGACTCGACCTCCGCCACCGCCGAGCGCACGAGCGTCTCCGCTCCAGCGCGCGCAAGGCCGCCGGTGAACGACAGCGCAAATGGGATCGCTGCGATCGATACGCGTCGTGCCGCCGCGGCAGCCACCTCGCCCAGTCCGCTTCCGTGGTCCTCGAGGAGCCGGGTCGCCACCGGATCCGCGGCACGGGCGGCGGCGAAGAGTGCGCGCACCACGGCGCCCGCGGGCAGCGGCTTACGGCGACGCGCCGTGAACTGGTGGAGGGCACTCTCAACCGTTTCGGCGCCGGCCATCTCGAGGATTGCGCCGCGCAGCGCCGTGGGAGGACCGATGCCGAGCTCCGCGCGGACCGTGGCGTCGAGCGTGCGTGTCGCGAGCTCGGCCGCTCCCTGCGTCAACTGCCAGAAGCTCGAGTGCCACTGGGCATCATCGGACCCGCGGGCGCCGGTCGCGGCACCGGTGCCGATGGCGACGACGACGGCCGGACCCGCGGGCACAGCTCCGACCAGTGCGCCGATGGCGTCATTGATGACGACAGCAGGCCCGCCGAAGCCGAACCGGCTCCAACTCTCCTCGTGGTACGCGAAGTCCTCGGGCCAATCGGCCCCGGCCAGGCTGAGAACGGCGTGCGCCACGTCGGAGCGGTGGGAGTGCGCCTGTGCCAGCGCCTCGTCGATGACTCCCGCGACGAGGTCGATCGGCTCCGTCTCGCCACCGGGCGCGTAGATGTCGGCCGTGCCGAGCTGTCGGGCCGCGCCGATGATGTCGCCCTCGGCCGTCGCGACGACCGCTATCGCTTTGCTAGCCCCGCCGTCGACGCCGAGCCTGAGGCTCACGCGTTGAGTGCGGCGCGATCCGCGATGAGCGTGGCCCGAGGATGTGCGTCGAGGGCCGATGCCGGCAGCTGCGGATCCGGAGCCGAGTGGCGCAATCGTCCCACCACCTCCGCCTTGTGCCCGCCCGAGACGAGAAGCAGGACGCGACGCGCCGCGAGGATGAGCGCCATGCCGGCGGTGATCGCCCTGGTCGGTACCGGACGATCGCCCCAGTACGCGGCGTTGCTCGCCAGGGTGTCCGGCGAGAGGTCGATGACACGGGTCGGTGAACGCGCGTCGGATGGCGGCTCGTTGAAGCCGAGATGCCCATTCAACCCGAGCCCCAGGACGGCGAGGTCGATTCCACCGCCCCGTTGGATGCAAGCGTCGTAGTCGCGGGCGGATCGCACGGCATCGGGTGCCTGGACATCGAAGCGGATCACCCGGTCGTGCCCGATCCCCAGGGGCTCCAGGAGCGCGCGATCCAGCCAGCCGAACAGGGATCGTGGATCGTCGAGCCGGATCCCGAGGTACTCGTCGAGCTGCGCGATGCGCATCCTCGAGCTGTCGAACTCGCCCGTGGTCCCCAGGCGTACCAGTTCGGCGTAGGTGCCCATCGGCGTATCCCCGGTGGCGGCCAGGACGAGCGCGTCCGGCTGGGACCCCATGGTGTCGGCGATGATGTCCGCGGCCTCGCGCGCAATGGCGTCCACGTCCTCGACCTGGACGAGCTCCAACGTCATCAGGCGAGCAGTCTGGCTGGCAGATCGGCGCGGTGGGCGGCAGCCATCTCGTCGTAGATTGCCTCGGCGCGTGGGAGGGTGCCGACCAGCGGGTGGCTGGCCAGGGCCCGGACACCGTCGCGGCGGGATCCGGACCATCCGGCTTCGGCCGCGGCCGCCTGGTACGCGCCGAGCGCCTCGATCAGGCCGCGAAGGTGGACCGGCAGCGCGGGCACCGGCAGGGGATCGATCCCGCCACGGGAGACCCGGGCCGGCACCTCGACCACGAGATCGTCCGGGAAGCCCGGGAGCACGGTTCTGCGGTTCGGCACGTTGACCGGCCACGTCGTGCCCCGATCGTTGACGATCGCGTCGATCACGTCGACGGCCAGCTCGAGCTCGAGGATCCCGCCGCGAGACCGCGCGGGATCGAGATGCGGATCAACGGCGCCGGCCTGGTCGCGGTAGTGCGTCCAATAGTCATCGAGGTGCCGCATGATCTCCTGGGCACGGGTTCGCGCCGCCGCCCGGGCGGCGTCGAGCGCATGGTCGTGGAAATAGTAGTAGTACAGGTACGCCGATGGGAGCGCACCCATCGTGGCCGCGAGACCGAGCATCAGATCGTCCCGGGTCACGCCGATGGCCGGCCGCCCGAAGCGATCCGCGGCCTCCTCGATGAGCGGCATGAGGTCGGCGCCGGCGTAGTCGTGGCGCACGGACCAGCCGGTGTGGTTCAGGCCGACCATCGTCGCCTCGAGCCTGGTCGGATCGAGGCCGGCCGTACGCGCGACATCCGCGGGAAAGGTCAGCGGCCCCTCGCATAGGGACACGCAGCGTACGTTGGAGTGATGGGTGATCGCCTCGGACACGATGTTCACGGGGTTGGTGTAGTTGACGAGCCAGCCATTCGGGCAGCGCGCCTCCATCTCCTCGACGATCTCGCGCATCACCGCGATCGAGCGCAGGGCCATGAAGAATCCGCCCGGCCCCTGCGTCTCCTGGCCGATGACGCCATGGCGCAGCGGAATCGTCTCGTCGAGGACCCGCCCCTCGAAGCCTCCGGGTCGGAAGCTGGTGAGCACAACGTCGGCATCCTCGAGCGCAGCTCGGCGATCGGTGGTGGCGCAGATGCGCAGGTCGTGGCCCCGGACGACCGCCATGCGCACGGCCAGCCGCCGCACGACGTCAAGGCGATCGGCATCCAGGTCGACCAGGACGATCTCGGAGCCGGCGAATGCGGCACCGCGTTCGACGAGCGCGGCCACCGTGCCGGGCGCACGCGTGCTACCGCCGCCGATGTAGACGAGCTTGATGCCGGCCACGCCGGCGATCAGGCCTCGGTGCTCGGCCCGGCCTCGCGGACGGCCTGGCTGACGCCATCGGCGTACGACGCGAAGTTGTCGGCGAACATCGCGGCCAGCTGGCGCGCCTTCGCGTCATAGTCGCGGGGATCCGGCCACGTGGCCCGCGGGCGGAGGATGTCACCGGGGACGCCCGGGACGGACGTGGGAACGTCGACGCCGAACACCGGATCGGTTTCATACTCGACGTCATCGAGCGCGCCGCTGAGCGCCGCCCGGACCATCGTGCGCGTGTGGTCGATCGCCATTCGCTCGCCGGTGCCGTACGGCCCGCCGCTCCAACCGGTGTTGACCAGCCACACGGGAACGTCGTGCTCCTCGAGGCGCTCCGCCAGCATTGCCGCGTAGACGCCGGGATGTCGCGGCAGGAACGGTGCACCGAAGCCGGCGGAGAAGGTGGCCTTCGGCTCCGTGACGCCGATCTCGGTCCCGGCGAGCTTGGCGGTATAGCCGCTGATGAAGTGGTACTGCGCCTGGTCGCGCGTCAGGCGGCTGATCGGTGGCAGGATGCCGAACGCATCGGCGGTCAGGAAGATCACGTTGCGCGGATGCCCGGTCATCCCCGTCGGATCCGCGTTGCCGATGAATTCCAGCGGGTAGGCGGCCCGCGTGTTCTCGGTGAAGCGCTGCGAGTCGAGGTCGAGCTCGCGCGTCGTCGGATCGAGGTCGACATTCTCGAGGATCGTGCCGAAGCGGCGCGTGGTGGCAAAGATGTCCGGCTCGTACATCGCGGAGAGGCGGATCGTCTTGGCGTAGCAGCCGCCCTCGAAGTTGAAGAGGCCGTCGGCAGCCCAACCGTGCTCGTCGTCACCGATGAGCGAGCGCTCGGGATCGGCCGAGAGCGTGGTCTTGCCGGTGCCCGAGAGGCCGAAGAAGATCACCGGGTCGTCTTCCCGGCCGACGTTCACCGACGAGTGCATCGGCAGCGCGTGTTCCCCCGGAAGGAGGTAGTTCATCACCGTGAACGCCGACTTCTTGATCTCGCCGGCATACTCGGTGCCGACGATGATGACTTCCATGCGCTCGAGGTGGACGAGGATGGCCGTCTCACTGCGGACGCCCTCGGTCGACGGATCCGCCTTGAAGGAAGGCGCGTCGATGATCGTGAAGTTCGGCGTGAAGCCGATGAGATCCTGCGTCGGCGGCCGACGGAAGAGGTTCCGGGCGAAGATGCTGGCCCAGGCGGTCTCGGTGAAAACGCGCAGGGAGCGCCGATGGTCGGGGTGCGCGCCGATGTGCAGGTCCTGGCCGTACAAGGGGCGATCACCGAGATGCTTGAGGAGTCGCGCCCGAAGCGTGTCGTAGTGCTCCTCGGAGATCGGCTGGTTGACGGGTCCCCACCACACGTCGGCGTCGCTCGTTGGCTCGCGGACAATGAACTTGTCGCGCGGCGACCGGCCGGTGTGCTTACCGGTCCGCACGACCAGCGATCCGTGGGCCGAGATGATGCCCTCGCCGTTGCGTGCCGCGTGCTCGTACAGCTCGGCAGTGGAGAGGTTCGAATACGTCGCGTCGAGCGATGCCGACGGCTTGCGCAACCGGGTGATGGCCACGGTCTCCTCCTTACGTCCGACCCCGGCGCCCGAAGGCCGTTGGGGTCGCCTATGTGAGTCGACCGGCCGCGCGTCACCGGAATGTTCCGGGAGTCGGCTTTCACGGTCGTCGGGTGAATCGATCAGCTGCGAACGACGGGAGGCATTGTACCGCGGGCCGTCCAGAGGAGGTTGCGATTCGGTTGCAGCGTCGGTGAGCGAGCATCTCTTCCACGCCGTGAGGTCCGCGGGGCGACGCGTCATCCTCGGTGACCCTGCCATTGTCGTGGCCCACGGGTTCGCACCTCCTCCCGGCTCGATCCCGGCCGGCGGTGGGATCGGCACTCGTCGAAGCCAATGCATGCGTCGTACCAGCAACCAGCACCCGCCCGGTGCGAAAAACGTTGCATTGCCGCGGGCCGCTGCTGTAGCCTTGCCGCTCACCCAAATCGGACGGCGATGACCAACGGTATGCGCACCTTCCGGGGCCATACACAGAGCCCGAAGTCGGACCCTGCGGCCCGCCGCGGGCCTCTCGCCTTCTTCGCCGATCTCCTTCTGACACCCACACGCGCCGGCATTCGTCCGGTGGCGTTCGCCCCTATCTCGAGCCGGGAGCTCGGTGCGCGGAGTTTGCGTGCCTGGAGCTCGGGCTCCCCATGGAGGCATTGATCACATCGGCTAGGCGTACATCCTGAAGGAGGTTGATATGGCGACACCCGCGCATCGCGTGGAGGGGACTGCTCAGCGCGAGGAAGCGCCGCTCGTTCACGTCCTCTGGATCAATGCAGGACTGAGTTGCGACGGCGACTCCGTCGCGCTCACCGCAGCCACGCAGCCGAGCATCGAGGAGATCGTCCTGGGGGCGCTTCCCGGACTTCCGCGCGTGGCCGTCCACTGGCCGCTCATCGACTTCGACAACGGCCCGGTCGGCGGCGTCAACGACTTCATCGAGTGGTTCTTCAAGGCCGAGCGCGGGGAGCTGGATCCCTTCGTGCTCGTGGTCGAGGGATCGATCCCGAACGAGCACCTGTCCGGCGAGGGCTACTGGTCCGGCTTCGGCAACAACCCCGAGACCGGCCAGCCGATGACGACCAACGAGTGGCTCGATCGGCTCGCTCCAAAGGCACTGGCCATCGTCGCTGCAGGCACGTGTGCGACCTACGGTGGAATCCACGCCATGGCCGGCAATCCGACCGGCGCCATGGGCGTGCCGGACTATCTCGGGTGGGACTTCAAGACCGGCGCAGGCATTCCGATCGTCTGCATCCCTGGCTGTCCGACTCATCCGGACAACTTCTCGGAGACGATCCTCTATCTGCTGTACCAGGCGACCGGTCAGGCGCCGATGATCCCGCTGGACGAGGCCCTCCGGCCCACGTGGCTCTTCGGCAGCACCGTCCACGAAGGATGTGACCGGGCCGGCTACTACGAGCAGGGTGACTTCGCGACCGAGTACGGATCGCCGAAGTGCATCGTGAAGCTCGGCTGCTGGGGCCCGGTCGTCAAGTGCAACGTGCCGAAGCGCGGCTGGATCAACGGTGTGGGCGGCTGTCCGAACGTCGGCGGCATCTGCATCGGCTGCACCATGCCGGGCTTCCCCGACAAGTTCATGCCGTTCATGGACGAGCCTCCGGGCGCTCGTGTCTCAACGGCGGCGAGCGGGGCCTATGGCTCACTCATCCGCGGCCTTCGCGGCATGACGCTCAACACGGTGGACAAGGAGCCGAAGTGGAGGCACAACCGCCCCGAGCTCACCACCGGCCACCAGAAGACCTGGTCGTAGGCCAGCAGCCGAACAGGAGATGCTTCGATGACGACGGCTACCGACCGGGCAATGGCCTCGGTACGCAAGGACAACGAGAGCAACCTCGTCG
>JBDSJJ010000014.1:0-27125 GCA_039917415.1 Candidatus Limnocylindria bacterium
CTCCCGCGTGATCCCAGACGCTGGCGGCCACGACGCCGACAGGCCGGGTGACGCGCCGCATTTCCCGAATCCCCGCCACCGGATCGTCCATGAAGTGCACGACGAGCTGGGCCAGCGTGGCGTCGAACGTGTCGTCCTCGTACGGGAGAGACTCGGCGGATGCCTTTCGAACGTCGACGCCGGGATGGCGGGAGGCTGCCGCCTGGACGAACGGCGCCGATGGGTCGACCGCCGCGACGCGATCGGCCCCGAGCCGCGCCACCAGCTCCTCGGTCAACGATCCTGGGCCGCAGCCGACATCCAGCGCGCGCTGCCCGGCGGTGATGCCCGCGAGATCGGCGAGCTGTGGCGACAGCTGCTGGGAGTAGCGGCCCATGAATCGGTCATATGCCTCGGCGGCGACGTCAAATGCCATGATGGAAGTGTAGGACGCCGAAGGTTTCCTTCTTGGTGTCTGGGCGTACGCTTGGCCGGCACATTCCACCCGAGGAGAAGACAATGGCCGACCACCCCAACGCCGCAATGGCGCGTCAGGCAGCAGAGCGAATGGAGCAGGGCGGGGACCTGTTGTCCCTGGCCGACATGCTTGCCGATGACGTCGTATGGCACGAGATCGGATCCGACGAGCCCGTCCGCGGCAAGCAGGCTCTCATGGAGCGGTGGAGCGCCATGCCGGAGGGCGCAAGCATCACCACCAAGACCCACGATGTGGTGGCCAACGACGAGCACACGATTCAGCTCGTTACCGCCACGGCGACGATGGGCGATCAGCAGCTCGTCTATCGGACCGCCGAGATTTACCACGTGAAGGACGGCAAGGTCACCGAGCGCTGGGCGTTCAGCGACGATACGGACCGCATCAACAAGTTCTTCGGCGGGTCGTAGGCGACCCGACCGCGCCGATCAGCCGAGCGCCGAACGCAGCTCGGCCAGGTAGTCGTTCGCCCCGCGCCAGCGCGGCCAGGCTGGAAGCGCGTCGTAGGTGACGCCTGATTCGCCGATGCGCGTGGTCGGGCCGATGAGGAGCCCGCGGCTACCGGCCGCGGCGGCAAGGTGAGCATCGGCCGTCACCAGATGATCGGTTCATAGAGTCTGGTCAACGACCGGCCGCGCGTGGCGTGCGCCGTGCGCCGTGGCGCCGTACGCCGTGGCGCCGTGACGCCGTGGCGCCGTGGCGCCGATACATCGGCTGTCATGTGGCCCGAGTGATGGTGCCGGACGCTGCGCACGCTGGGTATCGTCGATAGATCGGCCGAACCGTGGCCCAATGTGCCGATCGGGCTCCGAATCCACGATAAATCGGCGAGCACCGTGCGTGACGCGCGACGGACGGTGGTCCCGGGCCACTCCAGAGCCGATATATCGGCGGAGACAGTTCCTCCCTGCGGGTGCGGGTCTCGTCGAGAGCGTCGTGTCAGTGTTGGTTCTGCATGATCCATCCCGTAGGGCCAGCCCAAATGCCGGGGCCTGCGGTCGTCCGGCCGCCCCGCATTGGGGTCAGCCGCGGGACTCGACCTCTGCGATCGCGGTTGAGGCCACCGCGGCGGGACGGCTGGGACTCCGGGCGTCGAGGACGGCGTCGAGCCGCCGGAGATAAGCACGTGCGCCGAGCCGCTCGAAAACTTCGCGGGCCTCATCGACACGCGCGCGGACCTCGGGATCTTCCGGGCCGATGACCGCGGCCATGTCGATGGCGACGAGTGCGATGTCGACGACCACCCCGAGCTCATCCAGCTCCCGGATGACCTGACGGTATCGCGCGTGAGCATCGTCGAGGTTTCCCCGCAAGGCAGCTATCCCTGCCGCCTGCATGCGCCGCAGCGTATCCACGTAGTCGCCGACGTCGGGCACCCTGGTGAAATGGGCGTGGATCCGCTCCAGCGACGCGAGGTCCCGAGTCCAAGTTGCGGCGCGCCCAGCGTTCGACAGGACCGTCGCGGCATTGAGAGGATCCGTGGCCGCCTGAGATTCGAGTTGTTCTCGAGCCAGGTTAAGGTCTCCCTCCACGAAGTTGAGATCGGCGCTCAGCCCTCGCACGTAGATTCCCAGATAGGAATCCGCCGAACCCGATGCCGATCGGTCGACATCCGCTCGCAGGTCGGTAGCGTCCTCTCCACGAAGGGCCTGATGCGTGATCATGCTGTAGCCGAGCAGGACACGGTCGATCCCCTCCGGATCAGCGGCCATGCTGGACTCGAGAACACCGCTCGCCCACTCCCAATCCCCGACGAGATGCGCAATCTCCCACGCGTTCGCGGCGAGAAGGTGATCGCGGGTACCCATCCGTTCGGTGAGCTCAAGCGCCGCGCGCGTCAGGCGCATGGCCTCCAGCGGGCGCGAACGGCCGATGGAGATGGCAAGGTTGATGGTCGCTCGCAGCTCGGTGGGCGCGAGCCCGTTCTGGCGGGCCAGCTCGCGAGCGGCCATCGCGAGCGCGGTGCCTTCACGCATCCGTCCGAGAGACACGAGCGACATCCCCTTGGTGATCATCGTATCGGCAACCACGTTCTCCAGGCGCTGCTGTTCAGCCGCGGCCAGCACCGGCTCGGAGGCGACAAGGGCCGCCGCAAAGTCGTTGAGCAGACCCAGTGCGCGGGCGAGCTGGCCGTGCAGAGCCGCGACGCCGGGGCGGTCAAGATCGGTGAACTCGGCGGCCGCCCTCTCGAGCATGTCGCGGCCGCGGTCGAGGTGCCGCGCTTCGAGCAGCACAGCGCCAAGGCCGGCCAGCGCATCGGCGAGGCCGACCCCGTCGTCGGTGTCGCGGCGGAGGGCCACCGCGCGCTCGAACAGCGCCTCGGCCTCCTCGTGACGCGTGATTCGGGATGCCGACCGTCCGGCCTGTTCGAGAAGATCTGCCTGCTCGCCCGGATCGGTTGTGAACGCAAGCGCCTGCTCGAGGTAGGCGATGGCCTGGGCATGGCCATTGAGGGCCAATGCCCGATCCGCTGCCGCCTTGAGAGCGATGCGCGCCTGGGCGCCGAGCGCATCGGTCCCGGGACCCGGAGCGGCGTTCTCGTGGGCGGCAACGTAGTGGGCGGCCAGGGCGCCGGACACCTCATCCGTATCGAGGGTCTCGAAGTGGCGCGCGGCGGCGAGGTGGATCGCCCTGCGGTCACGACGCGCCAGCATGCCATAGGCGACCTCTCGGATGAGACCCTGCACGAAGGCGTACTGCCCCCGCTCGGGCGAGCGCGAGTCGACGTCGTGGACCAGCAGTTCGCGACGGACGAGGTCCTGGGCCTTGGGCTCGACTTCTTCCTCGCTGCTCGCGGTGACAGCGGCCATCCCCGCCACCGTGAAGCTCTGGCCGAGCACCGCGGCATGCGTGACGAGAGTCCGAACGTCCGGCGGCAGGCCGTCGAGCCTTGCGGCGATCAGCGCCTGGAGCGTCTCGGGGATGGCCAGGCTGGTGAGGTCACCGGCCGGGACGTACCGGTTCCCGTCAAGGGCCAGCCGCTTCTCCGCGATGAGCGTGCGTACGGTCTCGACGGCATAGAGCGGGATGCCGTCGGCGCGAGCCACGATCGCGGCCACCGCCTCATCCGGGAGCCCCGGCACGAGGCCGTCGAGCAGCTGGCGCATCGCATCGTCCCCGAGCGGTTCGAGGTAGAGGGACGTGAAGTTCCGCTTGCCGGCGCCCCAGTCCGGCCGCCGATCCAGGAGCTCGGGGCGAGCCAGGGTGACGATGAAGATCGGGCTTGAGCGCGACCACTCGAGCAGATGGTCGATGAAGTCGAGCGTTCCGGTATCGGCCCAGTGCAGGTCCTCGAAAACGAGGGCCAGTGTCCCGGTGGCGGCCATACGCTCGAAGAACGTGCGCCACGCCGCGAAGAGCTGCTCCGCCCCACTGGATTCACCACCGACACCCAGGAGAGCAAGGAGCGCGGGTTCGATCCAGCGGCGCTCAGCATCGTCGGGCACGTGTTCGCGAACCGTCTCGCCGATGCGCTGGCGGGTGGTCGCATCGTCGTCGTCGGCCGCCAGGCCCGCTCGCCGTCTGATCATCTCACCCAGAGCCCAGAAGGTGATCCCCTCGCCGTAGGCCGGCGAGCGGCCGATGTGCCACCACACCGGCTCGGTCACACCATCGGCGTACTTACTGAACTCCCAGGAGAGTCGGCTCTTGCCGATGCCGGCGCTGCCCATGATGCTCACCAGGCGGATCCGGCCCTCGCGCCCGGTGGCGTGGAACAGGTCCTTGAGCAGGCGGAGCTCGTCCTCCCGACCGACGAACGGCGCCTCCAGCGCGTCGCTCCGTCCGCGGCCGCCACGCTCGGCAACGACGCGGATGGCGCGCCAGGCGAGCATCGGCTCGGCCTTGCCCTTGAGTTCGTGACTCCCCCCGTCCTCGAACGCGATGGCAGCCGCGGCGGCACGCATCGTGGACTCACCGACCAGGACCGTTCCGGGCTGCGCAACCGACTGGAGTCGCGCGGCGGTGTTGACGATGTCGCCGGCGACCATGCCCTGGTTCGTGGCACCGAGGGTCACCGCCGCCTCGCCGGTCAGGACGCCGGCGCGCGCCTGGATCCCCGGCCCGAGCGACTTCACCGCTTCGACCAGTTCGAGGGCGGCTCGCACGCTGCGCTCGGCATCGTCCTCCTGGGTGATCGGCGTGCCCCACACGGCCATGACGGCATCGCCGATGAACTTCTCGACGGTTCCGCCGTATCGGCCGATCACGTCCGAGGCCAGGTCGAAGTAGCGGGTCAGGACCTCGCGCACGTCCTCGGAGTCACTCTCCTCGGCGAACGGCGTGAAGCCAACGAGATCGGCGAACAGGACGGATACGAGTCGACGTTCCGCGACCGGGGCGTCAATGGATTGGGCCGAAGGGCCCCTCGTCGCTGCGCCATCGGCGGCAAAGGGGGTGCCGCATTCGCCGCAGAACTTCGCGTCACCAACGCGGGCCTCGCCGCAGGCCGCGCAGGCAGCACCGAGCCGGGCGCCGCACTCGAGGCAGAATTTCTTCCCGTCGGGGTTCTCTGCCCCGCAGTTCGCGCAGGTCATTCGCGCGATCGTAGCGCCTGCGGTCGAGGACCGCATGCACCGTGGCGCCGAGGCGGACCATCGGCGTCAGTCCGCGATGGCCTCGGGCGTGGCGCCGGGCTCGGTGCCGGTGACGGCTTCCACCGGCTCCCCCACTTTGCCGGCCGGCATGATGACCAGCACCACGAGCGCCGCGAGCAATGCGGTGATGATCCCGACCAGGAACGTGGCCCCGGTCGCTATCGAGAACGCGGTGTGGATGCCGCTCGCGATGGCCGGGATCATCGGCTCCACCTGGGCGCGAAAGGCCTCCGGCACCTGCGACAGGATCGTGGTCCCGAGGTCGCCCACGCTGGTGAGGTCGTTGAAGCTGGACGAGTCCCCGGACGCGAACTGATCGGCGAACTGCGCGGGCACGCCGGCCCGGACCATCTGGTTCGGGATCTCCTCCACCAGCGTCGAGGCGAAGAGCGTCCCGGTGATGGCGAGGCCCATTGTCCCGCCGACCTGCTGGAACATTGTGAGACTGGCCGTCGCCGTGCCGAGCTGGCGAATCGGCACCGCGTTCTGGACTGCCAGGGTGAAGACCGCGAACGACGGTCCGATTCCCAGGCCGGCGATGGCCATCCAGAGCCAGATCAGCGGGCGCGGCGTATCGGGCCGGATGTTCGTCAGGAGCAGCAGGCCGAGCGCCAGGAGGATGAGCGCGCTGGCGATCAATGCCTTATAGCGGCCGGTGCGAGCCACCAGCTGGCCGGCCGCGATGGCCGAGATGATCAGTCCGCCGAGCAGCGGCAGGATCTGGTAGCCCGATTCTGTCGCGGAGCTGCCGGCCACGACCTGGAACCAGCGCGGCAGGAAGACGATCGCGGCGAAGAAGCCCATGGCGGCCAGGAACATCGCGGTCACGCTGGCCGTGAACGTCCGGTTGCGGAAGAGCCCCAGCGGCACGATCGGCTCGTCTGCGCGTGACTCGGCCCATACGAATGCGACAGCCAGTGCCGACGATCGTCTGGTCCAGCGCGGCGAGGAAGATGCCGAGCAGCACCGCGCCCAGGATCTCCATCCGGACGCGGTGTGGCAGCTCGATGGGCGCGCGGTCATGGGCTCGGGGTTCAGCGGTCACGGAGTCCCTTTCGGCGGTTCGTTCGTCGTGTGTCTTGACGGCTGATGCGGCCGAAAGTCATCGGTGCCCGCCGCGGATGGTAGGTCCGGGCCGGCGCCGTGCCTCATCCGAAAGAATCATGCGCGGCCCGCGCAGCCGTTCCCTGGATCCTTCAGCCGATATAGCATTAACGATATATTCGCTGACAGAATCCCGTGGCGAGAGCCGACGCTTCGGGCCCGCGAGTGGGCCGAGGGCGAGAGGATACAAGCGATAGGCGATCGGCAGAGGGGTCGCTGGGGCGCCCGGCTGGAACGATCTCGCTCAGGTGCCGATGTATCGATGCTTGATCCGGTCGCCGTCACCAGCGAATGGCCCGGCCCCACGGGCGTGGAGCTCGATCATCGGCACCAAGAGGTCGGGATACTCCCGCATGGCCTCCTGATAGTCGGCGTTCTGCGCGGCGAGCTGGCCCTCAATGGCTGCGCCGAGCGCGTCGGCGAGAGCCGCGGAGGGCTCGCCGCGCGCCAGCTGGATCGCGATATGAGGACGGGTCTCGCCCGGGCGTTGCTCGTGGATTGAGAGCCGAAACGACAGAACCTGCTCCGCGATGACGGGATCGGCGTAGATGCCGGCCTCGATATCCGATGGATAGATGTTGGCCCCCATGACCGAGACGGTCGAGTCCTTGCGCCCGAACACGTACAGGTACGGCATGCGGACCAGGCGTCGCGACCCCGGGGCCAGCGATTCGAGCGAGATCCCGAAGGCCGCCAGGCGGCGGCGGAGGTCGTCGTCACGGATCACGCCGCCCTCGTCGTGGACGTTATAGCGGACCTTCGGGGCCAGGGTGGCGTGGCGCGTTACGGTGAACAGCAGCTCCCCACCGGCATTGGTCTCGACGTGGTGCAGCAGCGGGTTGTACTGGAACACCATCGGACTGCGGCCGACCTCTCCGAAGAGCGCCTGCGCGACCTCCGGACGCTGTGCCGCCAGGCGCCGCACGCCGATCGAGGCCGGCGTCTCGGCCGCGAGCCCGATCTCGACGTCGGTCGCGCCGTAGCCGGAGAAGACGGATCGGAAGCGGCGCAGAAGGTAGTCGCGCAGCGCCTCGGAGTTCCCCTCTCCGCCGAGGAGGGCGTGAGTCTCATAGTCGCTCCACGGGAACCCTGCCGCCTCCGCCTCGTCAAGCAGGAGCTTCACGAACGGCGGATAGCCGACAATGAGGTAGCGGTATCCGGTTCCCAATTCGCGCATCGTCCCCAGGATCTTCTCGATCTGGGGTCCCGTAGCCTTGACGAGGCCGTTCGCCTCGAGCGCGATGGCTGTCGTCATGCCCGTGGCCCAGGCGCCCATGCTGAACGCGTTGAGAATGACGAGCGGGGCGTCGCCGAAGGTGTAGCGCGCGAAGAAGCCGATCATGCGCCGCACGTGACGACGTTCTTCAGCTGACCGGACCCAGTTGTAGGGAGTGCCGGTACTGCCGGATGACTCGTCAATGGTGGTGCCATGCAGCGGGATGCGGCCGTCGAGGCAACGCTCGGCCATCGACCAGCGATCGACGTAGCTCGCCTTATCGGTCTCCGGCAGCTCGCCGAACGCGCCGAGCCGTCGTGGGTCGACGCGGTGCTCGACGAGATGGGCCCGATAGGCGGGCACATGGTCGGCGGCGTGCCGGGCCGTTACGGTGGCGCGCTCGCGGGAGAGGCGATCCGTGACCGAAGGCGGGACAGTCTCCAGGGTCCAGCGCATCGCGCCGTAGTGCAGGCTGGCCAGGCGAAGACCGGCACCGACCGCCGGCAAGATGGCGCGAATCGCGGCGGAACCCACGGCACTGTCGTGATGTGCCGGCACAGGCGCCGCCGCCGCAGACGGATGGCTCGTCATCGATCGTTGCTCACCGATTCATGCGAGGGCTCCAGCCCGCGGATCATAGGACCGGCAGTCCACCCTGGCTACACGACGTTTGACGTATGGGAGGCGCCAAGGGACCACCACCATCGATCAGGGGCTCCGGTGGCATCGGCTTCGCGTATGCCCAACAAGGCGGACACGACGCAGTTCGCACGGCGGCGCCATCTCCCGGGTCAGCGCGCCGGCCATGGAACAATGATCAGCGGATTGCCCGAAACGTCCACCTCCGAGATCACCTCCGAGGAATCGAGGTCCACGAGGGTGATGACGTCGGGGCGAGGCGCACCCTCGCGCGATGAACCGCCCGTGAGGTACACATGCTTCCCGTCAAGAGACATGGCCGCATCGTTGTGCGAGCCGCTGAGGGGAGTGACGGTCGACTCTCCGGTCGCGAGATCCACCACCTCGAGGGAGGGTCCAGCCAGCGAGGTGTCGTTCGGACCGTCCCCCACCACCAGCAGGCGGACGCCATCCGGGGTCAACTCCACACCCTGGGAATGGGTCGAGGCTCGCAGAGGACGCTGGCTCACCTCCCCGGTCCGGGGATCCAGCTCCAGCAGCAGGACGCCCTTGTACGCCATGAGCAGGGTGCCGGCCCCGGTCAACGCGGCGTAGTGCGGCTTGTTCCAGGACCCGAGCCCCAGCTCGTCGCCCAGCGGTGCCGCCGGAAGGGTCCGAAGGATAGTCAGAGCATCGGCGTCGACAACCGTGACGTCGAATGAGTCGTGGTTGATGGCGTAGATCTCGCCTCCATCAGCGCTGACAACCATGTCGAATTGGCGGATCCCCAGCGGAAGGCTCGCAATCGTGCTGCGCGTTGCGGTGTCGATCACCTCGAGAACGCCCGGATCGGGGAAGTGCGTCGTGACGCCGACGTAGACCCGTCCGCCGTCCGGCGCGACCGCGATGCCCAGGCCGCCGGCCCGGTATTCCCCACCCTCGGGTCCGAGCGCCAGGTCGGACGCGTAGCCGATCAGGCCGATGCGCTCGCGCGCTGCAACGTCGACCACGGCCACGCCGTCGAGCGTCGCCACGTACGCCAGGCCGTCGGGCGCGACGGCGACGCCCCATGGCGCGCGCCCGACCTCGATCCGCGCGATCTCGCCGCGATCCGGATCGAAGAGCACGAGGTGGGCATCGGCAAACGCCGTGATGAGGTAAAGGTCGGCACGCTCCGGGCTCGGCGTCGGCGTCGAGGGCTGGGGAACGGGCGTTGGCGTCATCGTCATCGTCGGCACCGGTGTCCGGGAGGGTTCGGCGACCGAGGGCGGTGGAACGGGTGCGGCGCAGGCCCCCGTCGCCATGCCGATCAGGACGATCAGGCAGGCAGGCACCAGCCGGGATTTCCGGGTCATCTGCGGATTCTCCCCGAGATCCCCGAGGGCGTCGATCAGGGCTCCGGCGGCATCGGCTTCCGGTAGGCCTCGAACAGGCGGAAGCGTTGGCACACGATCAGAGTGTCGTCATCGAGCGACCACTCTGGCTCCCCGAGCCGGTCGCGGATCTCGGAGAGGTAGGAGCGGAAGTAGGTCTCGTGTGCCGAGCGCCAATGGCGAGCGTCGGCAAACCCCTCGCCCTCATCGATCGCGAATTCGTCGTCCACGTCGGCCATGCGGAGGACGCGACACTCGGTGGTCTCGATGATGCCGGCAATAGCGCCGTCAGCGTCCACGACGGCCTCGCGCATACCCGGGGTAGGGACGATCTCGTCGTCCAGCTCCATCTCGATCATCAGGCCGGCGGTCGCCGTCTTGGTGCCGGCAAGGACAAGCCGCACGAGCTCGCGACGCAGGTCGCTGCCGGGCATGCCGAAACCGATGACCTGGAGGCCGCGGTGGGTACGTGGATCGGTCACTAGTAAACCCCGAAGCGCCGGCGCCGACACCGTGTGCTGTCGCTGGCAGCTGCTGCGGCATGCCGCGCGTAGTGTAAGCCGACACCGGCCGGACCAGCGATCGGCGAACGGCGAACGGCGAACGGCGAACGGCGAACGGCGAATCGTTGACCGTTCACGCTCGCGGCGGTGATACTGGATCCCCCACCAGGAGGCCACGCCCACGTGAATTGCGCGACCTGTGGAACCGCCAACGACGCCAAGAGGAAGTTCTGCGTCGAGTGCGGAGCCCGCCTGACGGTGGCATGTCCGACATGCGGCACCCCGAACCCTCCCAGCGGCAAGTTCTGCGGTGAGTGCGGGGCGGGTCTTGCGACCGAAGGTGGCCCGGCGCCTGCTGTCTCGCCCGTCGCGGCGGCACCGAGCAGCGTGGTCGCCGAGCGACGGCTGGTCAGCGTCCTCTTTGCCGATCTCGTGGGCTTCACGACCATTTCCGAGTCGCGTGACGCGGAGGACGTGCGCGAGCTGCTCGACGCCTACTTCACCACGTGCCGCGAGATCGTCGGACGCTACGGCGGAACCATCGAGAAGTTCATCGGCGATGCGGTGATGGCCGTGTGGGGCACGCCGATCGCGCAGGAGGACGACGCGGAACGATCGGTCCGCGCCGCGCTCGACCTGGTGGAGGCCGTGCGCCGCATCGGGGAAGGCGCGGACAGCCCTGGCCTGGCTCTGCGGGCCGGCGTCCTGACCGGCGAGGCGGCGGTGACCATCGGCGCCAGCGATATGGGCATGGTGGCCGGTGACCTCGTGAACACCGCATCGCGGCTGCAGTCGGTGGCGGCGCCGGGGACAGTGCTGGTCGGTGACTCGACTCGCGGCGCATCGAGCGAGGCGATCGCCTATGAGCCGGCGGGCGACCACGCCCTGAGGGGCAAGGAGCTTCCCGTCGGGGCCTGGCGCGCGCTGCGCGTGGTGGCGCAGCGCGGCGGCGTGGGACGCAGCGAGCAGCTCGAGGCACCGTTCGTGGGACGCGCGGCCGAGCTCCAGCTGATCAAGGACTTCTATCACGGCACCGCCCGCGAGCGTGGCGTGCGCCTGGTGAGCGTGATCGGCCAGGGCGGGATCGGCAAGAGCCGACTGGCGTGGGAGTTCCTCAAGTACATCGACGGCGTGACCGAGACGGTGTACTGGCACCAGGGCCGCTCCCCCGCCTATGGCGAAGGGATCACCTTCTGGGCGCTGCGTGAGATGGTGCGCATGCGTCTCGGCATCGGTGAGGGAGCCGATGACGAGACGACGCGCGCCGCGCTGCGAACGACGCTGGCCGAATTCGTCCCCGATGTCGACGACCAGCGCCGGCTGGAGGGCCCGCTCCTTCAACTGCTCGGGCTCGATGACGGCCGAGCCGGCGCGGAGCGCGGCGAGCTGTTCGCCGCCTGGCGCACGTTCTTGGAGCGCATCGCCGACAAGGGGTCGGTGGTGATGGTCTTCGAGGATCTCCAATGGGCCGATGAAGGTCTCATCGACTTCATCGAGGACCTGCTTGCCTGGTCCCGTGGGAAGCCGATCTATGTCATCACCCTGGCCCGGCCTGAGCTGCTGGATCGGCGCCCCACCTGGGGCGCGGGCCAGCGCGGATTCACCTCGCTCGGGATCGAGCCGCTCGCCGACGAGGAGATGCTCGCCCTGTTGTCCGGCCTGGTGCCCGGCCTGCCCGCGACCGCGGCACGCACGATCGTGGACCGCGCCGAGGGAATTCCGCTGTACGCCGTCGAGACGGTGCGCATGCTCCTCAACGACGGCCGGCTGGCCCAGGTCGAAGGTGCGTACCAACCGATCGGCGACCTTGCCGACCTGGCCGTGCCCGACACGCTCCACGCGCTGATCGCCGCTCGGCTCGACGGGCTCCATCCGGGTGAGCGGACGCTGCTCCAGGACGCGGCCGTCATCGGGCTCTCGTTCACGGTGGACGTCCTGGCCGCGGTATCTGCCCTTTCTGTCGCGGATGTCGAGCGGCACCTGCGGCACCTCGCGCAGCGCGAGCTCGTGATGCTCGACGATGATCCGCGGTCGCCCGAGCGCGGCCAGTACCGCTTCGTCCAGGGCCTGATCAAGGAGGTGGCTTACGGCACGCTGGCTAGGCGCGACCGTCGAGCGCGGCACCTCGCGGCGGCGCGCCACTTCGAGACGATCGACGACGACGATCTGGCAGGCGTCCTTGCGCAGCACTACGTCGAGGCCTACCGCGCACAGCCGGAGGGGGAAGAGGGTGCCGCGGTGGCAGCCCAGGCCAAGGTCGCGCTGCGCGGTGCTGCCGCAAAGGCACAGGCCCTGGGATCGCCGGCGCGGGCGCTGACGTACCTCGAGCTGGCCATCGAGGTCGCCGTGGACTCAGCGGATGAGCTGACCTTGCGCATGGACGCCGGCGGGGCCGCCTCCAACGCCGGCCGCATCGAGGCCGCCATTGCGCACCTGCAGAGGGCCGTGGTCGTGGCCGGCGAGCGAGGCGACGCCGTGGCCGGTCGCATGGCCACGGCCAGTCTCGCCCAGGTGATGCTCGAGGGCCACCAGGAGCGTGGCCTCGAGCTCGTGACGAATGCCCTGGCCGAGCCAGGGCTCACTCCCGACGACGATGGCTACGTCGAGCTGGCCGGTGCTCGCGCGCTCTTGAGCATGCGCATGGGCCGGCATCCCGAGGCCATCGAGCTCGTCGAGCGAGCACTGCCGGCGGCCGAGTCACACGGCCTGATCGAGGAGACGATCCAGCTGCTCATCACGCGCGGCGTCTCGCTCTCCAACGTGGGACGGCCGGTCGAGGCGATCTCGTCCCTGACCGGCGTCCTGGCCCTGGCGGAGCGGCACAATCTGTCGAACTCCGTGCTGCGGACGCTCATCAACCTGTCGCACGTCCTTGAGCCGGATGACCCGAAGGCGGGGCACGAGGCCGCCCGCAACGGAATCGACAAGGCGCGGCGCTGGGGTCAGCGGCGCGGGCTGCGCTATCTCATCGGCAATGCCTGCGACTCGGCGATCAGCATCGGCGACTGGGACTGGGCGCTCGAACTCGTGACGGAAGAGATCGGGCAGGATCCCGAGCCCGCCGAGCGGCTCTGGTTCGGCGCGATCGCGGTCCAGATCAATGCTGCGCGCGGCGAGATGGTCGACGAGCAGGTCGCCGAGCTCACGGCGCTTGCCGCCGACTCCGACGACCCGCAGTACCTCGGCACGGCGACGATCGCGGCGATGGCCGCCGCCGAGGCTGCGGGGCGCTGGCGCGAGCTCGCGGCCATGATCGAGCCTGCCCTCCAGATCGAGCAGGGTGCGGCGGACGCAGTACCGCCGATCGGTGTTCGCGCGGCACTGCGCCTGGGTGACGTGGACACCGCCCAGCGACTGCTCGAGGTCTCCATGACCGCGCGGCCGGGGCGGCGCACGAATGCCGATCGTGCGGCGATCCGAGGTGCGATCGCGGCGCTCGGCGGCAACCGGGCCGACGCCCGCGCGGAATACCTCGAGGCGCTGCGAGGATTCCGTGAGATCGACCTGGCCTGGACGCACGCCGTCACGGCACTCGATGCGGTCGTGGCGGGGGTCCTTGATCCGTCGGAGCGGGCCCGCGTTGCCGATGAGGTACGAACAACGTTCGAGCGCCTGGGGGCCAAGGCGTACCTCGCCCAGCTGGATGAGGCTCTCGCGGGGGCCGGCACCGCGCCAGCGGTCGAACGGGCACCGAAGTCGGCGGCCGAGAGCGTGCCGTCGGCCTGATTCGGACCTGGGACGGCGTCAGGGAGCCGTGAAGTGCACCCAGTCTCCGGATGTGATGACCTCGCCGAGCTCATCGGGGTCGCCCCGATAGAAGTACACGTCCGCCCTCGCTTCTGGCCCGTCGCCGACGCGGACCGTGCGGCGGACGTACTGGGAACCTTCCTCGTCGGCCGGGTCGTAACGCTCCAGCCGATCGAGGGCGTCGAGCATGTCGCGATCGCGGATCCGGCACAGCTCCACGACGACCCGCTGCTCGGGCTGCTCGACGAGCGCGGGATACGGATAGGGTCGATATGGGGCCGCCGGCACGTCGACGAGGGTGCCCGCCACCCAGCCGACGCCGAGGTACTCCGCGGCTTCGAGGAGTGCATGGTTGCGCTCGCCGCGGCGCAATGTGCCGTACACGGCCACGACGACCTGCCCTTCCGTACCCACCCGAGGACGGTAGCAGGCCACCGCCTGGAAGCCGGGGATCGACCGAGATGGTGGAACGGATGCGTCCGAGCGAGTTCCGGTCGCGGATGGACGACTTCTATCGCATCGCTTCGGATCGGCTCATCGAGCGAGAAGCGATCGTCGATAAGTTCGTGGGTGACGTAGTCGTCGCGATCTTCGTGCCGACGACGGATGATACGTTTAGCTCCCATTTCGCTGAAGGGAGTTATTCGTGAGCAAGCTCCTCGTTCACCTCGTCACCGGACCCGAGAACCCGACGCGGGGCGCGCTTGCCTTCCTCGTCGCCCGGACCGCCACAGGCGCCGGCCACGACGTCACCATCTTCCTGGCGGGTGACGCGGTCGGATATCTTCGCGACGCCACCATGGATGCCGCGCAGGGCATCGGCACCGGCAGCATCCGGGAGCACTACACGGCGCTCGCCGACGTGGGAGTTCCGATCTACGCGTCAGGGATGTCAAGCAAGGCGCGCGGTCTGGACGCCGCAGGGATGGGCGACAAGAAGGTCGAGCTGGCGCCGCCGGATCGCCTGGTCGAGCTCATTCTGGAGGCCGATCAGGTGGTCACGTACTGACCGACCGAGCGTTTGCCGGAGGGTGTAGGCTCGGAGTCCAGGAATGAACATCGGAGGACTTCTCATGCCCAAGTACCTGTACGTCGGTACCTACACCGCCGAGGGGGCCAAAGGACTGCTCAGGGACGGGGGCAGCAAGCGCCGCCAGGTCGCCACCGACGTCATCGGATCAGTTGGTGGGACGCTCGACCAGATGTACTTCGGCTTCGGATCCGACGATTTCTACGTCATCGCTGACATGCCGAACCATGCTGCAATGGCAGCGGTGGCGCTCACCATCGGCGGGAGCGGTGCGATCAGCGGTCGCAGCGTGGTGCTCATGGAGCCCGGAGACCTCGATGACGCCGCGAAGCTGACGCCGACCTATAGCCCGCCGGGCACCTGAGCTCGGCTCCGGTCACGCGACCTCGGGACGCGTTGCCACGCCGGGGTGACCAGACCAGATGACGAGCACGAGCGCGACCGCCAGGAAGATCGTCCGGATCAGGAACGCGGCCGTGCTTCCGACGAGCGATGCATCGGCGGTCCGGCTTCCCGTGGCGACCAACTCGAATGCGACCGCCGGGATCGCGACGCCCTGTCGGGTAGCGCCAGGCTGACGATGCTCGAGTCGATGAGCGTGAAGCCGGCAAGCCAGGCGAGGGCCAGGAGCCATCGAGGATCCATGCCGGCATGATGCCACGCTCCCGCGACTTGCCTGCGGCGGCATGATGGAGGCATGTTGATCGGCTCCGGATCCTGTCGCGTGGCTGTCATCGGACTGGTGGCGACCCTCCTTGCAGGTTGCGCATCGGCCGAACCGAGCGAGGATCCATCGATGAGCGCAACCGACCTGATAGTGACGAGCACCGCCTTCGGCGAAGGAGATCCGATCCCGACCCCCTTCACCTGTGACGGGGACGACCGCTCGCCGCCCCTGGCCTGGTCCAACAGCCCGGACGGCACGCAGGCCTTCGCCCTCATCGTCCACGACCCCGACGCCCGCGGGTTCGTGCACTGGCTGGTGGCTGACGTTCCGCGCGACGTGACCTCGTTGCCCGAGAACGCGTCCGTGGACGGCGTCGAGGGTCGGACGGGCTTCGGAGCCAGTGCCTACGGCGGCCCGTGCCCGCCATCGGGGACGCATCGCTACGCAATCACGCTCTACGCCCTGTCGTCGCCGACGGGACTCGCGCCGGGCTTCGGGGTCGACGAGCTCCGCGAGGCAGTTGCTTCGACGACCCTCGGCGAGGCGACGCTGACCGCCACCTACACCCGGGGCGGATCGTGACGACGACCGTGCTGTTCCTGTGCCCGCATGCCGCCGGGAAGAGCCTGATTGCCGCGACCTACTTCCAGGCCGCCGTGGTCCGGTCCGGCCTCGACGTGCTCATCGATGTCGCCGGGCCGGAGCCCGACGAGAAGAACATCCCTGCGGTGGTCGCCGCGCTGGAGGCGCAGGGCTACGAGGTCGGATGGGAGCCTCGGCTGGTGACCGCCCACGATGCCGATCGGGCCGACATCATCGTCAGCATCGGCTGCGATCGATCGGCGATCCCGACGTCGCAAACCGTGACCGAATGGCAGGTCCCGCTGTTGAGCGAGGACCTGTCTGGATCGATGCGAGCCATTCACGAGCGGGCCGAGCATTTCCAGGGTCCTATTTGCGCCCGCGGGTAAATGTCGGCCCGGAAATCGGCTGAGTCAGGCCCAACCTCGTAGTTGCGTGCGCTGGGCGCAACGGCGCAACGACCTGTCGGTGGGCGCACCGGAGAACCGAGCCCCACGCCCTCAGCCTTCGGCGCCGCCCCCGAGACGCACGGGCGCGATGTGCGCGACGCCCTCGGGCGGAGCCAGAGCATCCGAGGCAGGCTCGGCTTCGCTCGGCGGCGTGCCGAGGTTCCGCAGCAGGGCGACCGTGAGGATGGCCAGGCCGACCGCCACGACGGCGGCGATCCCGCTGGTCAGCTGCATCCCGTGGACAAACGCGGCACGCGCCGCCTCGAGCACCACTGCTCCCAGCTCCGCCGGAAGCTGTCCGGCGACTGCCACCGCGCTGCCCAGCGTGTCCTGGACTGCCGCCTCGGCCCCGGGCGGCACGGCGGCCGGCAGGCGCGCGGCGAGATCGCCACGGTAGATCACAACGCCGATGCTGCCGAGGATCGCGATCCCCAACGCACCGCCGAGCTCCGCACCCGTCTCCGATATCCCCGACGCCGCGCCCGCGCGCTCGGGCGGCGCCGAACCGACGATCAGCTCGGTGGTCAGACCGAAGACCGGCGCCAACCCCAGCGAGATGACCACGGACGCCGCGACCAGGGTGATGAGCCCGTTCGTGGTGCCGACCTGGGTCAGCATCGCCAGCCCCACCGCGGCCACGGCCAGCCCGCCGCCGATCAGGTACGCCGGCCGCACGAACGGCACGATCCGCGGCGCCATCTGGGAGCCGATGATGAAGCCGAGGGCCGACGGCAACGACCACAGCCCAGCCTCGAGCGGCGAGAGCGCGGCCACGAGCTGGAGGTACTGCGCCACGAACAGGAAGTAACCCACCGCCACGAAGATGGCGAGGAAGTTCACGGTCAGGGCCGCGTTGAAGGTCCGGATTCGGAAGAGTGCGACATCGATCATCGGATCGGCCAGTCGCTGCTGGCGGCGAACCCACAGCCAGCCCACTCCGAGGCCGATCACGACTGCGCCAATGGGGACAGGTCCCAGGCCGTCCTGGGCGATCTGCTTCAGGCCGTAGATGACGGTCAGCAGGGCGACCACCGACATGCCGGCGCTCAGCAGGTCGAGCCGTCCCGCGTTCGGATCCTTGTACTCGGGCAGCACGCGTGGACCGAGGATGAGGAGCGCGGCCATCACCGGCAACGCCAGCAGGAAGACCGATCCCCACCAGAAGAATTCGAGCATGATCCCGCCCATCACCGGGCCGACTGCGCTGCCGGCCGAGAAGCCGCCGATCCAGACGCCGATGGCGACCGTCCGTTCCCGCGGGTCATTGAACATGTGGAAGATCAGCGACAACGTCGACGGCGCGAGCGTGGCCCCGGCCAACCCGAGCAGCGCCCGGCTGGCGATGAGCATCTCGGCGCTCGTCGAGAAGGCGGCAAGCAGCGACGTGACCCCGAACGCGGCCGCCCCGATGAGGAGCAGCCGGCGGCGACCGATTCGGTCGCCCAGCGTGCCCATGGTGACGAGCGCACCGGCAACGAAGAAGCCGTAAATGTCGATGATCCACAGCAGCTGGGTGCTGGTCGGCTTGAGGTCGGCGCTCATGGCGGGCACCGCGAGGTGCAGGACGGTGAGGTCCATCACGTAGAGCAGGGTGGCGATCGAGAGCACGCCCAGGCCGATCCACTCGCGGCGGGTGGCCTTCGGTCCGATCTGGGGAGTATTCGGCGCAGCGGTCATTCGGGTCGGTCTCTCGGTTCGGATTGCCCATTGAGACGCATGGGCGGCCGGGAAGTCATCGGTCGAACTACGTAGTGGAGGGTCCGGCCTTCCACGACTGGTAGACCGGCGGCCACGCATCGGAATCGGGGCGCTGTCCGAACACGGCCCGCTCGACCAAGAGTTCGAAGACGCCGTACGCCGACCCGGCGTCGAAGTACCAGTCGGCGACAAGCTCGTCGCGCAACGGTCCCTCGACCGCTCGTGCCAGGCCGCGCACGGAGAACTCGCTCGGCTGGTCGGAGTCGATGTGCGTATGGAGGGCGTAGCGCCCATCGGTCTCGAGGTCGGCCCGTTTGGCACCATCCGCGAATGTCACGAGCCGCCCATCGCGCACGGCCACGTAGACCGGATGAATGCGCGGAGTCGACGAGTCTCGGATCGTGACGAGGAACGCCTGGCCGATCGCCTCGCGATGGATGAGGGCGCGCCCGGCCTCGGCGAGTTCGGGGGCATCGGCGCTGAAGGTGGCCCAGCTCATGCCGGCACCTCCTTCGCGCGGCGCAGTGCGCCCGCCAGCCGGCGCAACGTGATCCGAGCGTTTACCAGGCCGATGCCGCCAGCGATCATGAGCGACCCGCCGATGATCCGAGCATCGATTGCCTCGCCCGCGAAGGCCACGCCGAGGACGATTCCGACCGCAGGGAGGACGTAGGCCACCATCGAGGTGCGCGTCGCGCCCCAGGTCGCCAGCAGGCGAAAGAAGGCGAGGTAGGCCAGTCCGGATCCCAGGAGGCCGATCCACAGGACCGATGCGATGGCCTGCGGCGGGTAGGACAGCGAGAACGGTCGCTCGAAGACCAGCGCCAGTCCTGCGCTGATGGCGAAGGCGATGGTGACCTGGAGCATGGCGGGCACCATCGGGCGCAGCCCCTTGACGTTGCGTCGCGCGTAAACCGCCCCGATCGCGTACGAGATGGCCGCGCCGATGAGCGCCAGCTGGGCGACTAGGCTTCCCGGCTCAGACGTTCCGCCCCCGGTCAGCATCACCACGCCCGCGAAGCCAAGAATCAATCCGGCCACGCGACCGACGGTGATCGGCTCGTCGCGCAGGGCGACGGCGGCGATGACGATGACGAACAACGGCACGGTCGCGGTCAGGATGGCCGCCAGCGAAGACGCGACGGTCAGCTCTGCCCACGTGATCAACGTGAACGGCAGGACGATGTTGAAGATCGACATCACCACGAGATGGCCGTAGGTGGCGACCCGACGTGGCATCGGCTCGCGCGCCAGCAGAACGAGTCCTGTGAGGAGGGCGCCGCCGACAGCAAGCCGCAGCGCGACCAGGGTCAGCGGGGTCAGGGTCTCGATCCCGATCTTGATGAAGAGGTAGGAGCTGCCCCACATGACGCCGAGGGCAAGGAAGATCAGCCAGTTGAGTCGGTTCGCGCGGTCCATGCACGCCATGCTGACAGGTCTGCCGGTACCCTGCTAAGGTCCAGTTCGATGACAATCTCGAGGGCCAGTTCCGCGGCGGAGCTCTACCTTCCACTCGACCGTCAAGGGCCGTCGCCGCTCTACCAGCAGCTGGAGCATGCGGTGCGCGAGGCCGTACGCGACGGCCGCCTGCCGGCCGATGCACCTCTGCCCTCGACGCGCGCGCTGGCTTCGCAGCTCGGGGTCACCCGCGGCGTGGTGGTGTCAGCCTACGAACAGCTGACGGCGGAGGGGTACCTTGTGACCCGACCGGGCGGCAGCACGCGGGTAGCCCGGGTTCCCTCCGCCCCGGCATCTCGGCCGGCGCAACTTCGGCGAGCGTTCGGGACGGATTTCCGACCCGGCCGTCCCGACGTGACCGAGTTCCCGCGCGCCGAATGGCTGCGGTCGCTGCGGCGCGTCATGGCCCACGCTCCGGCCGAACGCCTGAACTACCTGGATGGTGGCGGAATGCCGGAGCTGCGCGAGGCGCTCGCGACGTACCTCAACCGCGTGCGCGGCACGTTTGCCTCCGCCGACTCGATCGTCATCACCACGGGCGTCGCGCAGGGCATGCACCTCGTCGCCGAGGCACTGCGCGCCGGGGGCGCACGGCGCATCGGCCTGGAGGAGCCGTTCCATCCGGAGTACCGCCAACTGCTCGAGGACGACGGCTTGGCAGTCACGGCCATCCCGGTCGACGAGGACGGGTTGCGGGTGGACCTGCTCGATGCCGCGGGGGTAGACGCGGTGGCGGTGACGCCCGCCCACCAGTACCCCACCGGCGCCGTCCTGTCGCCTGAGCGGCGCGCCGCCCTCATCAGCTGGGCGGATCGGCACGATGGGGTCGTGATCGAGGACGATTATGACGCGGAGTTCCGCTACGACCGGGTGCCCGTCGGCGCGATGCAGGGTCTATGCGCGGACCGCGTCGTCTACGCCGGCACGGCGAGCAAAACGCTGGCGCCGGGCCTGCGCCTCGGCTGGCTGGCCGTTCCTCCGCGGCTCCGCGACCCGATCGCCCGCGCGAAGCTCAACGCCGACAAGGGATCATCCGCCATCGACCAGCTGGCCCTCGCCGATTTCATCGAGCGTGGCGAGCTCGACCGCCACCTGCGACGGATGCGCGTGCTGTATCGGCATCGCCGGGATGCGCTGCTCGATGCGCTCAATCGTCACCTGCCGGAGTGGACGCCGATCGGAGCGTCGGCAGGACTGCACGTCCTTGCGTGGCTGCCGCATGGCTGCGACGAAGCGCGGGTCGTGGCGGCCGCCGCGGAGCGCGACATCGGCCTGTACGGAGTTGCCGTCAGCTGCCACCTGCCCGATGCTCGTGCGGGCCTGATCTTTGGCTATGGCTCGATCGACGAGGCTCGGATCGAGCCCGGCATCGCCGTGCTGGCCGCGGCCCTGCGCTGACCGATGACGTTGGGGCCGTCACGCCGTCTCATCAGCAACGGAACTCGAACCAGCGGATACCTCCCCGTGATCTCGGACAGCCCCGCCGCCCTCGCAACGCTGCGCGAGCGACTGACCGGCCGCCTCATCCAACCTGATGACACCGATTACGACGCCCTGCGCGTCGTCGTGGCCGGCGACATCGATCATCGACCGGTGGCCATCGCCCGCACTCGCAGCACCGACGATGTCGTCGCGGTCGTCAACTTCGCACGCGATCATGACGTGGAGCTGGCCGTCCGCTGCGGCGGGCATTCCGGTCCGGGGTACGGAACGGTCGAGGGCGGCATCGTGCTCGACCCGACCAACCTCTTCCGTCGCAACCAGAATGTCCCGCCTCGGCCGTGAGCGACGACGGCCTGTACCAGGCGCTGCGTCGTGCCGATCTGCCGATGGGCATCGAGCGCTGGAGGCTCGCCCTGCTGCCGGGAATCGAAAGGCCGACCGGACCGGACGAGTGGGCCGGCGCACTCGTCGTCGTCGAGCAGGGAACGCTCGAGGTGGAGTGCATCGGCGGAGGCACGGAGCAGTTCGCCCCGGGAAATCTGTTGGCGCTCGGCTGCCTTCCGGTTCGCGCGCTGCGAAACTGCGGCGACGAGGAGATGCGCCTCACGGTGGTCCGCCTCGCCAACCAGACGCACGCTTCGCGTTCCACGCGTCCCACAGGAGAATCGACATCGTGAAGTTCCGCACCAGGATCCTGGGAACCGGCGTCAACACTGCCGGAATCCACGTCCCCGAGGAGGTCATGGAGGCTCTCGGGAGTGGTCGCCGGCCAGCCGTGACCGTTACGATCCACCATCACACGTATCGGAGCAGCGTCGGTACCGTCGACGGCCAGCCGATGATCGGCGTCAGCGCCGCGAACCGCGCGGCGGCGGACGTGGCCGCCGGAGATGAGGTCGAGGTCACGGTCGGCCTGGACACGGCACCACGTGAGGTGATCGTCCCTGATGACCTGGCGCGAGCGCTCGACGCCGATCCCGACGCCCGGCGCACATTCGACTCGCTCTCGTACAGCAACAAGCGCTGGCACGTGGAGTCCATCACCGGCGCCAAGACGGAAGAGACGCGACAGCGGCGGATCGCGAAGTCCGTCGCCGCCCTTCACGACGGAGAGTCGCGCTGAATTGACACCCTCGAAACATCGCCGAGTAGCATCGAGCGAATGACAGAGACGAACGCGCGCACCTTCACACCGGCCGCCACTCGGGAGTCCCCTGCCGAACTGGAGCCCCAGCTCGAGCTCTACCGCTGCGAGCTGCTCGGGTACTGCTATCGCATGCTCGGATCCTCGTTCGAAGCCGAGGATGCCGTCCAGGACACCATGGTGAAAGCGTGGCGCGCTCTCGACCGTTTCGAGGGACGCTCGCAGCTCCGATCGTGGCTGTACCGGATCGCTACGAACGTCTGTCTCGACATGCTCGGTAGCCGCCAGCGCCGCGCGCGGCCGATGGACATGGGACCGGCGCAGTCGGCCGACACGCCACTTCCGCCACCCCTGACCGAGAGCGTCTGGATCGAGCCGATCCCCGACGCTCGGGTCGTGCCGTCGGCGGTCGATCCCGCGGAAACGGCGGTCGCGCGGGAGTCGATCAAGCTCGCATTCATGGCCGCGCTCCAGCACTTGCCCCCGAAGCAGCGGGCGGTGCTGATCCTGCGGGAGGTCCTCCGCTGGCGAGCATCGGAGGTTGCGGAGCTGCTCGACACCTCGGTCGCGTCGGTCAACAGCGCGCTCCAACGCGCGCGAGCCACCCTCGATGCGAACGCGATCAGCGTCGATGCGCCATCACAGCCGATCGACGACGACGCGCGGGCGCTGCTCAGCCGATACGTCGACGCGTTCGAGCGCTACGACATGGCCGCACTGACCGCGCTGCTGCGCAAGGATGCAGTTTGGAACATGCCGCCGTACGACCTCTGGCTCCAGACCCACGAGGACGTGGTGAAGTGGTGCCTCGGGCCGGGCATCGGCTGCCAGGGATCACGGCTCGTGCCGGTCATGGCCAACGGCTCGCCCGCATTCGCCCAGTACAAGCCAGCCGAGGGCGGCGGGTTCGAGCCATGGTCGCTCCAAGTGTTGGAGCTCGACGGCGACCGCATCGGCGGCATCACCTTCTTCCTGGACACGGCGCGATGGTTCCCGCTCTTTGGACTGCCCGCACGCCTTGCCCCGATGGCCCGCGCCAGCGACGAGGAGCGGGCGGCATTCATCCTCGCCCACGACCAGTTCGCCGTGCCCGGCGACGACTGAGTCGCGGCCGTGATGCCCGAGGCTGCCCGACTCGTCCAGAGGACCTACCTGGTCCTGACCCTCCTCACGACGCTCGCTGCGTCGTTCATCTGGGGCGTGAACACGCTCTTCCTGCTTGATGCCGGCCTGTCGAACACCGAGGCCTTCGCCGCCAACGCCTTCTTTGCCGTCGGACAGGCGATCTTCGAGGTCCCGACCGGCGTGCTGGCGGACACCCGCGGACGACGCTTCTCGTTCATCCTCGGTGCGGCCACGCTCCTGGCGTCCACGCTCCTCTACCTGTTGATGTGGGAGATCGAGGCGCCGTTCATCGGCTGGGCGCTGGCATCGGCGCTGCTCGGCCTCGGCTTCACGTTCTTCTCCGGCGCCACCGAGGCGTGGCTGGTGGATGCGCTGACCGCGACCGGATACGAGGGTGATCTCGAGACGGTCTTCGGTCGGGCGCAGGTCGTGGGCGGCGCATCGATGCTGGTCGGTTCCGTTGCCGGTGGGTTCATCGCGCAGCTGACCAACCTCGGGGTGCCGTACATCGTGCGGGCGGCCATGCTCGGGCTCACCGTCGTGATCGCCTGGCGCTTCATGCGCGACATCGGCTTCACCCCGGACCGCAACGCGTCCCCGGTGGCGGCTGTGCGCACGGTGGTCACCGGCGCCGTGAACGGCGGACTGCGCAACCGTCCGGTGCGCTGGCTCATGCTGGCGGCGCCCTTCACCACGGGCGTCGGCTTCTACGCCTTCTACGCCCTTCAGCCCTACCTCCTCGAGCTGTACGGGGACCCGAGCGCCTACGGCATCGCCGGGCTGGCCGCCGCGATCATCGCCGGCGCCCAGATGCTCGGCGGCTGGAGCGTCGGACGCGTTCGGCGGCTGTTCCATCGGCGCACGACGGCGATGCTGGTCGCCGCCATCGGCAGCGTTGCGGCCCTCGTTGCCCTGGGCGTCATGCCAGTCTTCCTTGTCGCGCTGTTGCTGCTCATCACCTGGGCGCTCGTCATCGCCATGGAGGAGCCGATCCGGCGCGCCTTCCTCAACGGCCTCATCCCGTCACAGCAGCGAGCCACGGTTCTGTCGTTCGACTCGCTCATGGGTTAGGCCGGCGGCGTGGTCATCCAGCCGACCCTGGGGCGCGTGGCAGACCTCAATGGGTACGCCGCGTCCTACGTCGTTGCGGGCGGCATCCAGGCCCTGGCGATCCCGTTCATCCTCCTGGCCCGCCGCGAGAAGGCATCATCCGACCCGATCTCCAACGAGGCGATTGCCGATGTCCCGCCCGAAGGAGTGGAGCTCTAATGCCCCGCCTCGCCATATGCGCTCATGCCAAGGGCGGGGAGTATTTCCGTATATACGAGGCAGGCTGGGGATGCTGCCATCGTGTCGTGGTAGTCGCGATCGCATGCGGAATACCGGGATCGCCATTGCGGCGGGCCACACTAGGCGGGTCTCTCCTGCCGGAAGGCGACGAACGAGACGGCCAGCACGACTCCCACGACGAGTGCCAGCCCGAGAAGCGGTGGGAATCCGTCCGCCGCCAAGGTGGACGGTACCAGGCCGACCGGTGGACGCCAATCATCCGGGATCGAACCCGCCATCCCACTGCCATCGGGCCATTGGACGCACACCATGCGCGACAGCGGCGCGGCGCCGGGAACGCCACCAGCGCCCATCGGTGGCTCGCCCATCGACACCGGCCCCGCCGTCACCCAGATCATGCCGGTGCGGATCGACTCCTGGCCGCCCGCGAACTCGCGCAGGCCGAGCGAGGCGAGTGTCGTCTCGCCGGCGAAGGTGAAGTCCTCGGTCTGGTCACAGCCGGGAAGGTCCGGCGATCGGATGGACGCGTTCGCGCAACCCGCCAGCGCCAGGACGACCGGGATGACCCACAACGCCCGCATGCCGTGATTGTGCGCCCGACCGCAAGCGACGCACGAGCTGTCACGTCGAGCCGCTAGGCTTCACGCATGGGGAGGACCATCCACTGCAGCTGATCGACGGCCAACCCGTCTTCTCGGCTACCGACCTCGTCGGCTACCTGGCCTGCGAGCACCTGACCGCACTTGAGCGCGCGGCGCTTGCCGGGCTGGTGAAGAAGCCTATCCGGGATGATCCCGAGCTCGACGTCATCCGCGTGCGCGGCTTCCGCCACGAGAAGCGCTACCTCGACGAGCTTGCCGCCGATGGCCGAGCCGTGGTCGAGATCGTCCGCAACGTCGATGAGGATCGGGGGGATCGCATCCGGCGCCAGGCCGACGAGACCGTGGCCGCCATGGCATCGGGCGCGGACGTGATCTTCCAGGCCACCTTCTTCGACGGCCGATGGTTGGGCTACGCCGACTTCCTGCTGCGCGTCGAGTCCCCGGAGCGGCCGTCCACCTGGGGGCCGTACCACTACGAGGTGGCGGACACGAAGCTCGCCCGCCACGTCAAGGCGGGCGCGGTGCTCCAGATGTGCAGCTACGTCGAGCAGCTCACGGCACTCCAGGGCGTCGAACCCGAGACGATGCGGGTCGTGCTCGGCGGGAGCGCCCGCGAGGTCGCGTCGCTGCGGGTTGCCGACTACATGTCCTACTACCGTGCCGCGAAGCGCCGATTCGAGGAGACGGTGCTCGGGGCCGTCGCGGCTCCCGTCTATCCCCCGGCAGACACGTATCCGGAACCCGTCGAGCATTGCAACGTCTGCCGCTGGACGGAGCTGTGTGTGAAGCGCCGCCGGGACGACGATCACCTCTCGCTCGTGGCGGGAATCAGCACGCGGCAGCGCAAGTCGCTGGTTGCCCGCGAGATCGACACGGTGCAGCGCCTCGCCGCGGCCCCGATCCCGTTCAATCCCCCGCTCGACGGCGCTGGTGCAGCGTCGATGGAGCGAGTGCGCGAGCAGGCCCGCATCCAGGTCGAGGGCAGCGGCCTCAAGAAGCCCATCTACGAGCTCCTCCAGCCGGCTCCGGGCGAGCCGATCGAGGCCGAGCGCGGGCTCGCCACCCTGCCCGAACCCAACGAGGGCGACCTCTTCCTGGACCTCGAGGGAGATCCATTCGCCTTCGACGACGGCATCGACTACCTCTTCGGCCTGCTCGATACCGCGGGCAACTTCACGCCGATCTGGTCGTTCGATCCCGTCGCTTCCGACGAGATCACGCTGGCCGGGGAGAAGGCCGCATTCGAGAAGCTCATGGATGTGCTCACGGAGCGGCTCGACGCGTATCCCAACATGCACGTTTACCACTACGCCCCGTACGAACCGACCGCACTCAAGCGCCTCATGGGCCGTCACGGCACGCGCGAGGAGCAGGTCGACCGGCTGTTGCGCGGCAACGTGCTCATCGACCTGTATCGGGCGGTGCGACAGGGGCTGCGCGCCTCGGTCGAGAGCTACTCGATCAAGAAGCTCGAGCCGATGTACGACTTCGTACGGACCGAGGGCCTGCGCGATGCGGGATCGAGCATCGTCGAATTCGAGCAGTGGCTCCAGCTGGGTGACGGGGAACGGCCCGCCTCGAAGATCCTCGACTCGATCGCGGCCTACAACCGCGACGACGTTGTGAGCACGCTCCGGCTGCGCGACTGGCTCGAGGAACGGCGCCACGAGCTGGCGAACCTGATCGGAGCGGCGGTCCCACGCCCGGCAGCCGTGTCACCCGAGGCTCCCGCGAGCCTGTCCGAATCGGCGGCCGAGGTGCAGGAGGTGGCAGATCGCCTCGCGGAGGGCGTCCCCGCCGACCGGATCGACCGCACGGAGGAAGAGCATGCGGCCTGGCTGCTCGCCCAGCTGCTGTCTTGGCATCGGCGCGAGGCGAAGGTCGCGTACTGGGAGTTCTTCAACCGCATGGGGATGGGGCCGGACGAGCTGGTCGAGGACCGGACGGCTCTCGGCCGGCTGAGCGTCGTCGGCCCGATCGGGCCGCCATTCAAGCCGAAGCCGAAA
>JBDSJJ010000015.1:0-4230 GCA_039917415.1 Candidatus Limnocylindria bacterium
CGCGCCATCTTGATGTGGCTCCAGTCGAGGACCTTCATGAGCTGGCCGTCGAGCTCGATGATGACGCCCTTCTTGACGTCGCCGGTGCTGATCAATCGTGACTCCTGGTGGGCTGGCCGATGCGGCCCACAGGATAGCGCGGCGGTAGTAGGGGTGGTGGAGCGTATATCGGTAAATACACGCTCCGGCCCGGATCCTCGGGGTCTGCGGACGCGTGGGACCGGGAACAGGCACGCCGCTCCCGGTCCCGAATTGGGTGGGCTGCCTCAGCTCGAGGCGAGCCCCACGATCCCCGCGCCGACCGCGGTCGTGCCGAGGTTCGTCAGGTCGCCATGCGACCCGATCACGAACGTCACGAGGGATCCGCCGGTGCGCACGTAGACGAACTTGCTGTTCGCGCTGCGCGAGAGGTCCGTCGGGCTGCCGCCGCTGACGCCGGTCACGCCATTGGCGTCGAGCAGGGTGAGGCTGCCGTCGTTGCCGATGGCGTAGCCGCTGAGCGTGCCGCTGCCGGTGTTGGTCGCGTACGCGTACTTCCCGTTGCCGGTGACCAGCACCCAGCAAGCGGCCGTCTCGGTGGTCGCCACCGGGCCGTCGATGAGCTCGCTGCCCGCGCTCGTCACCGCGTACGACGAGACGGTGCTGGCGTCGGGCGCGCCACCGAAGGCCTCGGAGACGATGAGATGCCCGCGCTTGTCGAACGCGAAGCCGAACGGGGTCTCACCCGCGGAAGTCACGAACTGCGGGGCGCCTGCAGCTCCGTCGGCACCGACCGCGTAGGTCGTGATGCGGTTCGTGCCCTTCTCGGTCACGACGAGGCTGCGCGCGTCGGGCGTGAGCGAGATCTGCGCGGGCTGCGACGCGCCGCTGCTGAGCGGCTGCTGCGACCCAGAGATGGGCTCCAGCTGCCCTCCGTCGAAGCGGAATCCGGCGATGCCGCCGCTGCCGCCGTCGTTGACAACGTACACGAGGCCATGGCCGATGGTGACGCTGATGGGGTGATCGCCGCCCGAGCCGACGGCGATGGAAGGACTGTGGGGTCGGCATGTGACGCACGGTTGACGCGGAGATGACGCAACGATGAAATCTGTAGCCATCGACATGAAGCTCAGTGACTTCTTCGAGCGGTTCTTCGGCCTGAGCTAGGCCGGGTCCGGAGGTTTGGTGGTCACGCGTATATCCCGTATATACGCCGCGGCTCAGCCGATGACGAGCGCCTCGCGAGGAGAGGTGGTGAGTAATCGAGGACCACGCGCCTCGAGCACCACGATGTCCTCGATGCGGATGCCCGTCACGCCAGGAAGGTAGATTCCGGGCTCGACGCTGAACACCATGCCCGCCTCGAGCGTCGAAGCCACCGACTTCCGCAGGCTGGGCGCCTCGTGGGTCTCCAGGCCGATGCCGTGGCCAAGGCCGTGCCCGTAGCTCTCGACGCCCTCGCTCTCGATCCGCGCGCGGGCCAGGGCGTCGAGGTCCTGCCCGTTCACGCCGATGGTGATGCCGTCGATCGCCGCCTGCTGCGCTTCGCGGACCGCGTCGTGGTATCGACGCACCTGGTCGGGCACGTCGCCGACGAAGAGCGTGCGCGTCATGTCGGATCGATATCCGTCGATGGCGCAGCCGAAATCGATGAGCAGGACATTCCCCCGCTCGATCGGAGTGTCCGAGGGACGCCCGTGCGGCATCGCGGCGCGCGCGCCGGCGAGGACGATCGGCTCGAAGGCGAGACCCTCGGCTCCGTGGGTCCGGAAGAAGCGCTCCAGCTCGAGCGCGACCGTCTCCTCCGTCATCCCGGGCCGCACGAACTTGACGAGGTGGTCGAAGCAGGCATCGGTCAGGATGCAGGCTCGGCCGATGGCGTCGATCTCGTCCGTGGTCTTGATCGCGCGAAGTGGGATCAGCTCATCGTCGATGGCATGCAGCTCCGTGCCCGGCGCCGCCGCCGCCAGCGCCGACCAATCCGCATGGCTCATGACCGCGGCCTCCGCGCCGAGGCTCGCGACCGAGTGGCGCAGCAGCACATCAGGCAGTTCGCCCGCGATCGGCCCCGTGGTGGAGACGAGGTCCCACCCGGGAGCCTGCTGTCGGGCCTGCTCGGTGTAGCGCGAGTCGGCGAAGATCAGGGCTGCATCCCGCGTGACGAGCAATGAGCCCGACCACCCCGAGGTCGGCCCTTCGGCATCGCCCAGGCGGAAGCCGCTGAAGTAGCGTCGGTTCGCGTTGCGACTGACCAGGACGGCGTCGAGTGAACGTGCGTCGAGCAGCGCACGCAGTCGCGCGAGTCGCTCATCGCTCACTGCCCGGCGCACTCCTGGTTCGCACGCGCGATGTTCGCGTTGTGCTCGTCGAGCGTCGTCGAGAAGTAGTGCGAGCCGTCCCGCGTGCCGTCCGGGCAGCCAGCCACAAAGAACAGGTACCCCTCGTCCAGCGGTGCCGTCGCCACCGCCTCGATTGATCCGATGCGGGGGGCCGCGATCGGCATGGGCGGCAGACCGGGTCGCGTGTAGGTCTGGAACCCGAGCAGGCTCTCGTCGAGCGGCACCTCACCGCCGCTGACCTGGAGCTGTGGCCACCAGTCCACGGCGCCCCACTCATCCACTGCGAGGGTGCCGCCGCCCTCGCTCAGGAGCGGATGTCCGACAGGACGCTGCTCGCCCGTGGTCAGGCCGTACTGGAGCGTCGGGTCGGCGTTCAGCAGGCCGACGGTCTGCGGATTCTCCGGCTGGAGGAAGCGGTTGGTGTAGACCGCGGCGATGCGCGGCCGCTCCTCGTCGACCACCGCCTCGCGCTCGACGATGCTCGCGATGATCACTGCCTCGTCGATGCTCAGGCCCTTGGCCGCGATGCCGTCGCGGATCTCCTGCGTCAACGAGGTACCGAACTCGGTGAGAAGCCGGCGGACGACGGCGCGCGGCGTCGCGTTCGTGCCGCTGATCTCGTATTCCAGCGTCTCGGGCAAAATGTAACCCTCGAGCGAGCGGCCGGCCGGAAGATCGGCCAGGAAGTCGAACTCGTTGAGGATGTCGGCGGGAGGCGCCTGGAGCAGCGCGGCGAACTCCTCCATGTTCATGGTCATCTCGCTGGCCGCAAACGCCGCCACGACTTCCTCGAGCCGCAGGCCCTCACGGATCGTGACGCGGGTTACTTCACCAAATGCCTGACCCTGAAGCGCGGCCACGATCTGGCTCGGTCGGAGCGTGGGTGACAGGTCGAAGACCCCCGCCGCGAGGGTTCCCTCGCGACCCGAGGTGATGACGGCGTACTGGAACGCGATCTCGCTGTTGATGAGGCCCTGCTCCAACAGCAGCTGCCCGATCGAGGTGTCGGTCGCGCCCTGTTCGACGGTGATGGTCACGCGCCGCTGCGCGCTGCTGGCGGCCTCGTCGGCCAGGATCTCGGGGTTGTACCACTTGACGAAATCCTCGACGAGGCCGTGCTCGATGGCCCCAGGGTTGTCCTCGACCCAGGCCATGACGCGCGGGGCGAAGAACGTGTTGAAGCCGAACACGAGGAGGAACACGAGGAGCGCGATCGATCCGGCGATCCAGGCGACCAGGAGCAGAGGTTCGACACGGCGGCGCCGGCGGACCGGGCCCTCGCGCTGCTCGCGCAGGCGGCGGATCCGCGCGTTCCGTCGATCCTCGTACTCCCCCATGGGCGCTGGGCGTCGGCTCATTCGGTCTCCTCAGGCGGCTGGGCGTCCAGGTATTGTTGCAGGATCACGCGTGCGGCCGCGGAGTCGAGCTCCCCACCATGACGCGGCGGGCGCGTCCCAGCCTCGACCAGGCGTTCCCCCGCCTCCCACGAGCTGAGTCGCTCGTCCTGATAGGCAATTGCCATGCCGGAGGCGGCCAACCGCTCCCCGAAGGAGCGCACGAGCCCGGCCTGTGATCCCTCGCTGCCGTCCATGTTCAGCGGAAGGCCGAGGACCAGCAGCTCCGCGGACTCCCGGACGGCGAGCGCACGGATGATTTCCAAATCGTCCTCGAGATTGCGCCGCTGGATCGCCGCCCTGGCGAAGGCCATGCGTGTCTCAACCTCCGCGACGGCCACGCCGATGCGCCGAGTCCCGTGATCCAGGCCGATGATCGTCGTCACGGCGTGCTCGGCGCCGTCGACGTCGATGGAGCAGCGTCCACGTCGACCATGACCGTGATGCGCCAGTCCAGCTCGGGCACGGCGTCCACCCAGCCGGGCCACAGCTCCACGCTGGCCGCGCCGAGGGAGGCC
>JBDSJJ010000016.1:0-15416 GCA_039917415.1 Candidatus Limnocylindria bacterium
CCGACGACGAGCGAAAGGAACAGGGTCGAGCCGGCCATGATTCCGAAGCCACCGGCCTGGATGAGCAGCATGATCACCACCTGGCCGAACGGGCTCCAGTGCGTGCCGGTATCCAGGACCACGAGGCCGGTCACGCAGGCCGCGGACGTCGCGGTGAACAGGGCATCGATGAAGGCGGTCGGCACGCCCGACCGTGTCGCGAACGGCAGCATCAGGAGCACGGTGCCGATCGTGATGAGGACGGCGAATGCCGCCAGCAGACTTGGCGCGGGCGATGGCGGCTTGCGGATGCGCCGTGGCGTGCGGACCGTGAACTCCTGGGGCTGGGTGCGCTGGACGCGGACGCGCTGATCGCCCGGTCTGCTGCCCCGGACGGTCACCGGGAGCTTCGTCGGCGCTTCACGCCGTTGACTCTAGCGCCACGTGACGGCGCCGCGGGGGGAATGTCAGATGCGGTCGGCGTCGGCGGCCTGGCCAACGGCGGCACCGGTCGGCTCTCCGCGACGCGGCGCGACATCGCCCTCGGCCACCGGGAGCGGAATGCGACGCGGCTTCGGCCGGAACGGGCTCGTCTCAGGGACCACCGGGCCATCGGTCTCATCGAGCGATCCGCCGCGATAGGCCTCCCACACCGCCATCACCGTGTCGCGATGCGGACGGATGCGGCAATGCTCGTCGCGGTTGCCCATCTCGTCGCAGTAGCCGAGCGGGACGCACTTCGGGACCAGGAAGCTGCCGAAGAACGGGCTGACCCGGAAGACCTCGTGCCGGATCTGCTTGAAGAGCTGGCGAATCTCCCACTGGGCCATGGTGCACAGGCGCAGGCCCGACATGTGGATGAGCTGCCGCAGGTTGACCGTCATGATCAGGTTGGTCTGCATCGCGTTCGGGAAGATGAAGCGCGCGTCCTCGGCCGGCACCTCGGCCTGGAGCAGCTGCCCGTACAGCTCGAGGTTCTCGTCGATCGCCTGGCTGAAGCGTCCGGCCAGGTCATCGGGCAGATCGCCCTTGGTGATCGAGTCGGGCACGGTGTAGTTGTCGCGGCCCTTGAAGCTGACGTAGCGCTGCGACTGCTGGTCGAAAGCGGTTCCCGCGCGGTGCCGCACGAGCTGATGGCTGAGCGTGCGGGTCACGCCGCTGATGGCGAACGTGAAGTTGACGTGCTCGATCGTGGAGCCATGACCCGACTCCATCACCTTGCGCACGAGGTTCTGCTGCTTCTCATCGGCGATCTGGCGGCTCACGGCCTTGTCCCAGATCTGGTCGGGGACCTGCTCGGAATAGCAGGTTCGACACGCCGTGTAGATGATCGGGAGGTAGTACTCCTCGACGATCTCCTTGGTCGGAAAGATGAGCTTGGCTGAGAGGTCCGTGGAGGTCGACGGCATGGTCGTCGGAGTGTACCAGCGGCCTGCCATCCGGCGTTGGCTTATCCACAACATGTGGTGGTCGGCGCATCGGAATGTGCATATGTTGTGCACAATCCGTCTCATCCGCTCGCGGCATCTCCGATCTCGGGGGCGCTCACGCCTGGCGCCTGGCCCACCCGGGCGACGCCATGCAGCCGATCCAGCGCGACCCGGTCGCCGCCCGCGCGCCGAGCGCCGGCCAGCGCCTCGACCAGCCTCGCCAGCAGATCGTCCGGGTCGAGGTCGTCGCCGGGATGCATGACCGAGACGCCGATGCTCACGGTGAACGTCATCGGCGGGGTTGACCCGAACTGCACCGGCCGCTCGCCGATCCGACGCCTGAGTGCGTCGGCGAACGCCGTGGCTCCGGCGGCGTCCGTGTGTGGCATCAGCGCCAGGAAGGTGTCGCTCCCCGCGCGGCCCAGCGCGTCGGCCTCGCGGACGCGGACGCGCATGCGCAGGGCGATCTCGCGCAGGAGCGCGTCGCCGGCGCCGATGCCATGCTCGGTGTTGATGGTCGCGAAGCCGTCGATGTCGAGCATGAGCGCGGCGAGTGGATGGCGATATCGGCGCGCCTCGGCCACCTCGACCCGAAGGCGCTCGAGGATTGCCGGTCGACTGGCGACCCCCGTGAGCGAATCCGTCGACATTGCGCGCTCGAGCTCCGAACGCTGCAGCTCGACCGTGCGCCGCGCCTGGAGCAGCTCTTCGATCGTGCCACGCAGCTCACGGCCCAGGCGCTCGGCGTCGCTAGTCACGCTCGGATCGTGGAGGACGACGGTCAGCTGATCTGCCGCGCGATGGATGGTCAGGTCGATGCCGCCGACAGGCGTCTGACGAGCCACGGTCTCCGACGTGCCGGGCAGCTCGGGGAGCGTGATGCCCAGTAGGTCCTCGAGCCGCATCTGCCACGCATCGTCCTGGAGGCCGAGGAGGGCCGATGCGGCCGGATTCCAGGAGCGCAGGCGCAGCAGCCCGTCGAAGACGAGCACTCCCTCGCTGAGGTGCATGGCGAGCGGCGGGAGCCGATCGAGGTCGGTCGCCGAATCTTCAGCGCGATCGCCGTGCCGTGCGGGCAGGAGCAGTACCGCCGCGACGAGCGGCACCATGCCCACGACCAGGTCGGCGTCACCTCGTGAGCCGGCCAGCGCGAGCGCGGCGACAGCCAGTAGTCCGGCCGTCCTGACAACCGCGGCCCTGGAAGCGGCTGCAACGACGGCGGAGGCAACAGCGGCGATCCCCAGGATCGGTGCCCCGGCTGCCTCGAGCCACGCCGAACCGCCCGCCACCAGCTCCACCACGGCCGCGCCCTCGGCCACCAGCAGCATCGCCCCGACGGCGAGCAGTCGCTCGCGTCTACCACGTATCGTGATCGGGGTCCGTTCGGCGACCAGCACCGCCACGATGACGAGCGCGGCCAAGGCCACCGAGATGACGAGGGTGCCGGCGCCGACCAGCACGTTCAGCGAGCCGCCCGCGATCGCCGCCGCCGCTCCGGCGACGAGGATGGACGAAAGCCGACCTCGCTGCAGGCTCTCGGCGAGCGCCGCAACCGTCATGGCGCTCGAAAGGAGCATGAGCGCAGAAGCGAGCAGTGGAAGAAGCCAGCCAAGGCCGGCCCCCGCGAGGTCGGCCGCTGGCGCAGCGCGCAGCACGCCGATCGGGACGACCGCGGCGCCGATGGCGAGCAGCACGAGCATCGTGCGGCTGGTGGGTGACTCGAACAGCCAATGCACGGCCCGAGTGTCGAAGGTTGGCCCGCCGCGAACAATGGTACGAAGGGTTCTCGGTTCCGAGGCCGCCTATACTCCGGCGGCGATGCACGCTCGCCCCGCCGTCATGACCCGTTCGGCCTTCCTGGCTGCAACCGATGCCCTCATCCGGAGCGGAGAGGCACTCGAGGCCGATCCGGGCTGGGACGCCTTCCGCGCGTGGCTGCTGGAATCGGACTACCTTCTCGAGCGCGTGTGGGGAAAGATGGATCGCTATCACCTCGCCTGGCTCAACGTCGGGCGCGGCAGCGCGCCGCCCGGGACCGCGCTCGATGATGAGGGCGCGCGACGCTTCATTGCAGAGGTGGCCGGCGGCAAGCTCGTCGTCCTGCGTACGATGAGGACGAGCGTCGAGCGACGGGGATGGACCCTGCTCTCGGACGACGAAGCCGAACACGACTGACCGAGGAGAATCGGTGGCCTATCCGATCGCGCCCGGCGGCCTCGCCGCCATCCTTGCTCATCCTGACGACGAGAGCTTCGGCTGCGCCGGAGCCCTCGCGATCGCGCACGACGCGGGCGCCACGACCCGGCTTTTGGTGGTCACGCGTGGCGAGGCAGGATCGGCCGATGGCGGGTCCGACCCTGCCACCGGCGATCAGCGTGAGGCTGAGCTGATCTGCGCCGCGCGCGCCATCGGCCTTGACGAGGTGTCGCTTCTCGACGGCTATCCCGACGGGGGCGTGGCGGACCAGCCGTTTGAGCGGCTGGTGGACGAGATCGCCGCGTGGCTGGCGGACCGGCGACCGGCCGCCGTGATCACGTTCGGCCCACACGGCGTGACCGGTCACCCCGACCACGTCGCGGTGGGAAACGCGACCCGCTGGGCGGTGGAACGCCTGGCCGATCGGGGGATCGCCCCGAACGCCGTGTATGTCATCAGCCCGATCTTCGATCCGAGCGGCACCCAATATGACCTCTCTGGCGAGGAGCAGGCGGCCACGCACCGGATTCCGATCACGGAAGTCGCCGCGCGCAAGGCCGAGGCGCTGGGCTGCCACGGCAGCCAGACCGACGCCAGCGAAGAGCTCTCGGCGCTGAAGGCGGCCATCGAAAGCGGCGAGCCGATCCACGAGGGCTACCATCGCGTCCGCCCACTGGTTCCGAGCCCGCACCCGGACTTCGACACGGCGCTCCTCTGACACGGTGCAGGCACGATCCCACCGAGGGCGTAGACTGTCGGCATGACGATCGATTCGAACCTCGCGAAGGTGGACGAGGTGATGACCGCGCTCTACGACATCCAGGATCCGGAGATCGGGATGAGCATCGTCGACCTTGACCTCATCAAGGCCGTCGAGCTCGGCTCGGACGGCTCACCAACCGAGATCAAGATGATCCTGACCACGCCGTTCTGCCCATGGGCCGGAGAGCTGATCCAGACCGTGAAGGCCAAGGCCGAGGAAGTGGTCGGGCCACCGGTCAAGGTGACGCTGCTGGCCGATCGCTGGGAGCCTCCGCCCGGCCTGTTCTAGATGCGGATCTATACCCGCAAGGGGGACGGGGGAACCACCGGCCTGCTCTTCGGCGGCGACCGCGTCAGCAAGGCCGATTTGCGCACCGAGGCGTACGGCACGACCGACGAGGCGGTGGCCGCGCTCGGGATGGCTCGCGCCGCGATCGGCACGGCGACCGACCGGACCGAGGCCAGGCTCGGCGAGCTCGTCGTCCGGCTCCAGCGCGAGCTGTTCGTCGTCGGCGCAGAGCTTGCCACCCACATCGAGCGGCGGGATCGGCTCTCCGATGGGGTGACCCGCGTGACCGACGAGATGGTCACGGCCCTCGAGCGCGAGATCGACGAGCTCGAGGAGCTGGTCGATCAGCCGAAGGAGTTCGTCCTGCCCGGCGGATCGATGGCCGGCGCCGCGCTCGACCTCGCGCGGACGACGGTGCGACGGGCGGAGCGACGCTGCGTCGAGCTGGCCGCCGATGGCGGCCTGCCCAACTCGCTGGTCGTGCCGTATCTCAACCGGCTGGCGGATCTACTATTCGTCGCGGCGCGAGCCGCCGACGGGGGATTCCAGCCGGTCCGAACCAGAGCGTAACTATCGGCAACCCGAAGGAGATCACACGATGGGCTATGCCGTGACCAACCCCGCCACCGGGGAGACGGTCAAGGAATACGACACGATCACCGATGCCGAGCTCGAGGCCGCGATCGCCGCGGCCGACGGGGCGCATCGGACCTGGTCGAAGTCGACCACGCTCGACGAGCGCGCGGCGCTCATCCGCCGCGTCGCCGAGCTCCACCGTGAGCGTCGCCAGGAGCTGGCGGAGATCATCGTGCGCGAGATGGGCAAGCCGATCGCCCAGGCACTCTCCGAGGTCGACTTTGCCGCGGACATCTACGAGTACTACGCCGACCACTCGCCGGACTTCCTCAGGGACGAGCCGATCGAGCTTCTCGCCGGCGAGGGCTCAGCGATCATCCGCCGCTCGTCGCTGGGGGTCCTGCTCGGCATCATGCCGTGGAACTTCCCCTACTACCAGGTTGCCCGATTCGCCGGCCCGAACCTCATCATCGGCAACACGATCCTGCTGAAGCACGCTGGTCAGTGCCCCGAGTCGGCCGCCGCCATGGAGCAGATCTACCGCGAGGCCGGCTTCCCGGCCGGCGCGTACGTCAACCTGTACGCCGCGCACGACCAGATCGAGCGCGTCATCGCGGACCCCCGCGTGCAGGGCGTCTCGCTCACCGGCTCGGAGCGGGCGGGGGCCGAGGTCGCGGAGATCGCGGGTCGCCAGCTGAAGAAGGTCGTGCTCGAGCTGGGTGGCTCGGACCCGTTCATTCTGCTGTCGACCGATGACGTGGCCGCCGCCGCCCAGGCCGCGGTCGACGCCCGCCTCGACAACAGTGGCCAGTCCTGCAACGCGGCTAAGCGCTTCGTCATCGCCGACGAGCTGTACGAGCCGTTCCTCGAGTCGCTCACCTCGAAGCTCGCCGAGGTCGAGGCGACCGACCCGACTTCGGCCGACTCGGCGCTCGGCCCGCTGTCCTCGCTGCAGGCCGCCGAGCGTCTCGACGAGCAAGTCAAGCGCGCGGTCGCGCACGGGGCCAAGCTGGTCCATGGGGGCACGCGCAACGGCGCGTTCTTCCCGACGACCGTGCTGACCGATGTCACGCCTGACAACCCCGCCTCAAAGGAAGAGTTCTTCGGTCCGGTCGCACAGGTGTACCGCGCCAAGGACGAAGCCGACGCCGTGCGGATCGCGAACGACACCCCGTACGGCCTGGGCTCGTACGTCTACTCGACCGACCCGGCCCAGGCGCTCCGCGTCGCCGACGCCATCGAGGCCGGCATGGTGTTCGTGAATGTCGTGCTCGCCGACGGCGCCGAGCTCCCGTTTGGCGGGATCAAGCGCTCGGGCTCGGGCCGCGAGCTCGGCCGCTTCGGCGCCGATGAGTTCACCAACAAGAAGCTGATCCGCGTCGGCTGACGCCAATCGATGGCAGTGGTCGCGATCAGCGGCCCGGGCTGCGCTCCCTCTGATCAGCCCTGAAGCTCGACGACGAGCCCTTCGTTCGGTCGGAGCTCCACGTCGCCGCCAACGGCCTGGCCGTCGCGGTCCCGGTGCGTGCCGATGACGACGCGCCCGGGTCCGGATCGACGGACCTCGCGAGCTATGGCGGTCAGGTTGAGGATCACGTGCAGCCGCCGCCCATCACGACCGTGGCGGCGAAAGGCGACCACGCCGTCCGGGGTCGGCTCGAACGGCTCGAAGTCGCCGAGACGCAGGACCGGGTGCTCGCGACGCAAACGGAGCAGGTCCCGCGTGAGCGTGAGCAGCGAGTCCGGATCCTCGGCCTGGGCGGCGACGTTTACGAGCGGCGCATCGGCGGCGAGTGGGAGCCAGGGAGTCCCCTCCGGCGGGCAGAATCCCGCGTTCGGCGAGGCGTCCCACTGCATGGGTGAGCGTTCGGGATCGCGGCCGCGGCCCGGCTCACGTCGATCCAGCGGATCGCGGGCATCGGCGCTGGGCACGGGCACGTCGACCATGCCGATCTCGTCGCCGTAGTAGATCGTCGGCGTGCCGCGCAGCGTGAGGAGCAGCAGCATGCCGACCCTGGCCTGGTCGCGCCCGGCACGTTCCGGCGACGCGAAGCGAGGCTGGTCGTGGTTCCCGAGCACCCAACTGGCCCAGGCCCCGGGCGGCAGCGCGCCTTCGACGCCCTCGACGGCACGGCGCACGCCATCGGCCGTCCACGGGCTGTTGATCACGTGGAAGTTGAACGGGACGTGGATCTCGTCCTGCCGTTCTCCGTAGTACTTCGCCCATGTGGCGAAGTCGGGGTGATGGAGCTCGCCGATGCTCACGCGATCGCCGGGATACCCGTCGAGCATGGCCCGGAATGATCGGTAGAGCTCGTGCATGTCCGGATGGTTCAGATCGTTGAGGTGAAGCTGAGTCAGCCAGCTCCCCAGCCGGGAGTGCTCCCATCCCGGGTCGGGATTCGGCGGGTTGTCGCGCAGTTCGGGATCCTTCATCACCATCGGCGCCACGTCGATGCGGAACCCATCGACTCCGCGATCCAGCCAGAAGCGGGCCACATCGAACATCGCCCCTCGGACCCCAGGATTGCGCCAGTTGAGATCGGGCTGCGAGGCGAGGAAGGTGTGGAGGTAGTACTGGTCACGGCGCTCGTCCCATTCCCAGGTGGGGCCTGCGAACATGCTGATCCAGTTGTTCGGAAGCCCACCGTCGGGCTTGGGATCACGCCAGAAATACCAGTCGGCGCGTGCGTTGACGCGCGACGAGCGCGACTCGATGAACCACGGGTGCTGATCCGAGGTGTGGTTCGGGACGTAGTCGATCAGCACGCGGATGCCGCGCTCGTGCGCCGAGGTCAGCAGCCGATCGAAATCGGCCATCGTGCCGAACAGGAGGTCTACATCAGTGTGGTCGGCAACGTCGTAACCGAAGTCGGCCATGGGCGATGGGTAGAACGGCGAGATCCAGATCGCGTCGACACCGAGCCAGGCCAGGTAGTCCAGGCGCTCGATGATCCCCGCGAGATCACCCGTGCCATCCCCACCTGAGTCGGCGAAGCTGCGCGGATAGATCTGGTAGACCACGCCGGTGTGCCACCAGCGTTCGGCGCTCGACTTCATGCACTCAGGCTAGCCGGAACGCCGCCTGGATGATGGTCGACCAGCACGGGGTTCGTGCTTGGCCTGCTAGGATCGCTCGGCGATGACCGAATCCGCCGTCCAGCCGCCGTCCGCCGACCCGCCGCTCGGGCGGGGACGCACCACGCCACTCGATGACCGCGAAGCGGCGCGCCTGTTCGGACAGGCTGTCGCGATGTTCAACGGCGTTCGCTACTGGCACGCGCACGAGGCATGGGAGACCCTGTGGCGAGCCGCCGATGACGACGATCGCGACTTCTACCAGGGCCTGATCCAGGTTGCCGCGGGCCTGCTCCACCTTCAACGTCGCAACGTGCGCGGCGCCCGCAACAAGCTCGGCGAGGGACTGGACAAGCTGCGGCGCTACCAGCCCGCCTACCACGGCGTCTTCGTCAACGAGCTGGTCGGCGAGGCGGGCCGGTTGCTCACCGACCTGAACGCGGGGCACCTGCCGTATCTCATCCCGCCGGTCATCCGCTTCACCGAGACCCAGACGCCCGACTTCAGTCGATGAGCGCGGACCGGGTCGAGCGCGACTCGATGGGGGAGGTGCACGTGCCCGCGCACGCGAAGTGGCGCTCGCAGACCCAGCGCGCGGTTGAGAACTTCCCGATCTCCGGCCGCGGACTCGAACGGTCGCAGATCGAGGCACTGGCGCGGATCAAGGCCGCCGTCGCATCGGTCAAGCAAGAGCTCGGGTTGATCGCCCCGGACCTCGCGCAGGCCATCAGGCTCGCCGCCGAAGCCGTGGCCCGGGGCGAACACGACGACCAGTTCCCGATCGACGTATTCCAGACCGGGTCGGGCACGTCGAGCAACATGAACATGAACGAGGTGCTGGCGACCCTCGCGTCCGATGCGCTCGGTCGCAGCGTGCATCCGAACGACGACGTCAACCATCCGATGTCGTCCAACGACATGTTCCCGGCTTCCATCCACATCGCCGCGGTCGCCGGCGTGGTTCGCGACCTCGTGCCGGCTCTCGAGCATCTGGCCACGGCGCTCGAACGCAAGCGCGACGAGTTCGCAGGCGTCGTGAAGGCGGGGCGCACCCATCTCATGGATGCCACCCCGGTGATGCTGGGACAGGAGTTCGGCGGATATGCCGCCCAGGTCCGCATGGGGGTCGAGCGCCTCGGCGCGACCCTGCCGCGTGTCGCGGAACTCCCGCTGGGTGGGACGGCCGTGGGAACGGGCATCAACTCGCCGCCCGGATTCGGGACGCGCGTCATCGCCCTGTTGGCCACGACGACGGGCCTTCCGCTGACGGAGGCGCGCGACCACTTCGAAGCGCAGGGCGCGCGGGATGGACTCGTCGAGCTCTCCGGACAGCTGCGGACCATCGCGGTCAGCCTGACCAAGATCGCGAACGACCTGCGCTGGATGGGTTCCGGCCCACGCGCCGGGCTGGGCGAGATCAATCTCCCGGACCTTCAGCCTGGCAGCAGCATCATGCCGGGCAAGGTGAACCCCGTGATTCCCGAAGCGACCCTCATGGTCTGCGCGCAGGTCGTGGGGAACGACGCCGCGATCGCGTGGGGCGCGGCGGCCGGCAACTTCGAGCTCAACGTCATGCTGCCCGTGATCGGACGCAACGTCCTCGAGTCGATTCGGCTGCTGGCGAGTGTGAGCCGTCTCCTCGCCGATCGCTGCATCGATGGCATCACGGCTAACGTCGAACGGCTGCGCGAGCTGGCGGAGAGCTCGCCGGCGATTGTGACGCCACTCAACCGTCATCTCGGGTACGAGGAGGCGGCCAGCATCGCGAAGCAGGCGCTGGCCGAGCGAAAGACGATCCGCGAGGTCGTGGTCGAGCGAGGGCATCTGGAGGCAGGCCACCTCACCGAGGCAGAGCTCGACGAGGCCCTCGATGTCGATCGCATGACGCGCCCCTGACGTCAGTCGCGGCCGCGTTCGGGTAACCAGGCGTATTCGAGGGGTGCTGGCGGAGACACCCCGGCGCCGGCCTCCGTGCGATGCATCCACACCAGCAGGTCGCCGGCAAGGTGCGGCCGCACGATGCTGTCGACCGTGTTGTCATACAGCTCGATGAGTCGGCTCCTGCCACGGTGGAGGTCGTGGACGGTGAACACGGAGGTGTTGGCGCCCCACGCGGCGAGGAAGCGACCGCCACCCGACGGATAGTTGACATCCACCTGCGGCATCATGCGGACGCCCGAGACCTTTCCGGTGTCGAATGCATAGCGGTGCAGCGTTCCCCAGTTGAACATGGCAAAGCCCACCTCCGGCTCCTTCCACACGACTCCATCGTCGGTGATGACCGGCATCGTCGCGTTTCCCGATGTGTCGAGCTGCACCGCGTCGGTGGTCGGGGACGACAGATCGAGAAGCATCACGTGTCTGACGTCGAGGCTCGGATCCGCGCCGATCGTGACCTCGACGTAGGCGAGCCGGTCACCGTACAACGACGGCAGCCACAGGGCGTGGTCGGCGGCGTCGCGCTCCGCCAGCAGCCGCGGCGCCCAATCAGGGGCATGTGCCATCCAGAGCTGCGATGTCGCGCTTCCAGGTTGGGCTCCACGGTGGAACACCGTCCAGGCGATGCGCCCGGCATCAACGTCGAATGAAGGCACGAGGCTCGGTACGCTGGAGTCCTCCGCCTTCGAGTCGAGCATCCGCAATGATCCGTCTGCCTCGGACAGGAGCCAGAGCTTCCACCAGCCTTCCTGGCCCGAGCTGATCTCCGCGAACGCCCATACGTCGGTGTCGCCGCCGATTTTGGCCAGCTGCCGGTCGCGGTCGGGATTGCGCCACAGCAGGTCGGGTCGAGCACGGCCGGGCACGTAGCGCCACAGGTCGGGCGCGGTGTGTCCATCGGGCCCATCGAGCACGCCGGACGACCAGATGATCCCGTAACTGTCGCTCGCGAAGTCGAGCATGGGCCAGAGCCACTCGGGGTCGATCTGCCCGATGTCGAGGTCGATCCGGCTCGAGCTCGGCCGGACCGTGCGCGGCGCCTGGGAGGGGGAAGGGGACACCGGCACCGATGGCTGGGTCGTGGCGTTCGGGACCCGGGATTCGCGGTCGGGTGACGGCGGAGTGGCGGCCGTGCAGGCCGCCACTCCGAACGAGAGCACCGCGACGATGGCCGCGCGTCGTCGTCCGCGATCGGTCACCAGACAATCCGCCGCGTGTGCTCGTCGATGAGCGCCGCGATGTCGCGGGTCGGGTCCCAGAACTTCCCGGTGCTGCCGCCCTCGTCCTTGGAGGAGTCCGTGTAGTAGATGCGGGAGAACGAAGTGCCGGTCCAATTGCCGTACCACCCGTAGGCGGCGATCCAGTGTCCCACCGATTTCACCGCCTTCGGCCAGCTGACGAGGTAATACTGCGATGCGGGATCGTGCGGCTTGACCGGCATGGCCAGCGGCATCTTGGAATTGCTGACGTTGCTGCGGACGTATCCCTGCAGCTCGTCGCCGATGGCGCCATCGTTGTCGCGATCCCGCAGGTCGAAGATGACCCAGTCCCAGGTGGCGGGTCGCCGTGGCGAACCCTGCGTGGCGAGCTCCAGCCCACGTTCGAGCTCCGGGGCGTTGGTCATACCGTTGGCATCGGTCTTCATCCATCCGGCGATCACGCCCTGGGTGTACTTGTTCGCTCCCGGCCCGATGGCCCAGCTGTAGTTCGCGATTACCTGACCGGTGGCGGGCCCGCAATAGGTGCCTTTGATCTGGTCTCGCGCCTCGACCGCGAGATAGCCCTGCGGGACGCTGCACGTCCCCGTCGTCGTGGCCTGGGGTCCGGTGGCCGTCGGAGTCGGACACGATAGGGTCGCAAGGTCCGCGCCCGTGGCCTCGATCGAGGCGAGATAGGCATCGGACGCCGCAACCTTGCGTTCGGCGGCGGCTTGTTCCTCCGGCGTCAGTGGACGCTCGGATGGGGGATCGGACACCGGGGGCTTCGTCGGCTTCGCCGCCGATACCGGACCGACGAGGGTGGCCGTCAACATGACGCCGGCAATGGCGGCAAGCGCGGTCGTTCTCCTGAACACGGGGGCACCTCCTGTTCGTTGGAGGCGAGCCGGTGTTCAATAGCGTCAGGGTCATGCTGCCGAGCAGTGTCGTACCGCCCGCTTACGGCCGGCTTATCGCGCCAGGGTCCGTCATGCAAGAGGGCCAGCCCGTTTCCGGGCCGGCCCTCTCACGAACGCCGCGCCGGGGTGCCACTACTTCAGCCCCGTTCTCTATGGATCACAGGATCCCGACGCGCCGGTTGTTCGGTTGTGACCTGATCATGCGTTGTGCGGGCGTGCGGTCCCAGTGTCGAATGTCCCGCATGACCCGGGATCAGCGGACACGCTCTCGGTGACGACACCGAGCTTCTTGCCATGCGCTCGCGAAGGGCACGCGGCGCCGCTTCTCAGGGGGGCCGGTAGAATCAGGCGAGCAGCCGAGCAGCGCCGACCGAGCGCGCCCTGCCCTCCAGGAGATCCATCCTCCGTGACCAAGACGTATCAGAACCTCATTGGCGCCGATTGGGTCGCCGCCAAGTCCGGCGCGACCTTCACCAGCGTCAGCCCGGCGGACCACGGCGACGTGATCGGCGAGTTCCCGGCCTCGAGCCCGGCCGACGTCGACGCGGCGGTTGCAGCCGCGCGCCGCGCTTACCCGGCATGGAGCTCGATGCCGGCACCAAAGCGCGGGGAGATCATGTTCCGCATCGCCCGCCTACTGGCCGAGCACAAGGAGGAGCTCAGCAAGCTCATGACGCGGGAGATGGGCAAGGTCCTGCCCGAGGCTCGTGGTGACGTCCAGGAGGCGATCGACGTTGCCTACTACATGGCCGGGGAGGGCCGTCGCCTGTTCGGGCAGACGGTGCCGTCGGAGATGCCCGACAAGTTCGCCATGGCCATCCGTCGCCCGATCGGCGTCGTCGGGATCATCACGCCCTGGAACTTCCCGGTGGCCATTCCGGCCTGGAAGCTGTTCCCGGCACTGATCTGCGGCAACACCGCGGTCATCAAGCCCGCGTCGGACACCCCGGCCTGCCTCGTACGCTTCGTCGAGCTGCTCCAGGAGGGCGGTATCCCGGACGGCGTGGTCAACGTCGTGACCGGGTCCGGCGCGGAGGTCGGCAACGCGATTGTCGACCACTCCGACGTGCGGGTCATCAGTTTCACCGGGCACACCGACACCGGCGTCGAGATCAGTACGCGCGCCGCGAAGACCCTCAAGCGGGTGAGCCTTGAGCTCGGCGGGAAGAACCCGATCGTGATCTGGGAGGACGCCGATCTCGACCTCGCGCTCGACAGCGTGGTGTGGTCGTCGTTCGGCACATCGGGTCAGCGCTGTACCGCCGCGTCGCGCCTCATCGTGCATCGCAACGTCCACGACGACTTCGTGCATCGGCTCCAGCAGCGTGTCGCGAAGCTCGTTCTCGGTGATGGGCTCGACCCCAAGACGGACGTCGGCCCCGTCATCAACGACTCCGCCGTTGAGCGCATCGCGTCCTATGCGGCCATCGGCCGCGACGAGGCTGACCTCGTGATCGGTGGTGAGCCGGCACGCGAGGGAAAGCTGGCGAAGGGGTCGTTCTTCCAGCCCACGATCTTCACCGAGGTGAAGCCGAATGCGCGCATCGCGCAGGAGGAGATCTTCGGCCCGGTCGCCTCGGTCATCCCGGTCACCGATTGGGACGAGATGGTGCGGATCGTGAACGGCGTGAAGTACGGCCTCTCCACGTCACTCTTCACGCAGGACGTCAACCTCGCCTTCCGCAGCATCCGTGACTTTGAATCCGGGCTCGGGTACGTGAACCACGGCACGATCGGCGCCGAGGCGCACCTGCCGTTCGGTGGCACGAAGGCGACCGGCAACGGCCACCGCGAGGTGGGCCAGGCCGCGCTCGACTTCTTCAGCGAGTGGAAGAGCGTTTACATCGACTACTCGGGGAAGCTGCAGCGAGCGCAGATCGACACGACGTTCATCGACGAGCAGTAGGCCGCTACGGGTCGGACAGGGAAGCCCCAGCCCGCGGAGGCCTGACGCCGGTTGCCGGCATCACCATCGGCGTGGGAGCATGCCCGGAATGCGCCTACCGCACTTTCCGCTTCACACGGTGCTCTTCCCGCATCTGCCGCTGCCGCTCCACATCTTCGAGGACCGGTACCGGGCCATGGCGGCCGACGTGATGGCAGAAGGCTCCACGTTCGGCGGCCGGTTCGTGGTGAGCATGATCACCGAGGGCCAGGAGGTCGGCGGCGACGCGCATAGCCAGGTCATCGCGACGATGTGCGAGGTCCACAGCGCGGAGCGATTCCCCGACGGGCGGTGGCTGCTGCTCGTCGTGGGAGTGGGACGGGTCCGCGTGACTGCGATCGACCGCTCGGGCCCGTACGCAATGGTCGAGGTCGAGCCCATCGACGAGGCGGTCGGCGCCGATGCCGCCGCACTCCTGCCGCGTGTCCAAGTCGCGCTGGACAGGTATCTCGCCACCGTGAAACGTTTCGTGGCCCGGACGGCGTCCGTGGGTGACGTATCGCAGGAGTCCCCCGACATGAGAGCATCACTGGACCAGGTTCTCAAGCCGATTCAGCTGCCCGATGATCCCGTGGCGGCAAGCTACGCGGTCGGCGGTATGCTCCAGGTGGAGCTGGTGAGGAAGCAGAAGCTGCTCGAGCTGCCCGATGCAGCGAGCCGCCTGCGGGCCGAGCTCGATCTCCTCCGGCGCGAGGCGCGGTTCCTCGACGACGGGGCCATGCCCCCGATCCCTCCCGGCGACCTCGGCTACCACCCGAACTAGGCCGATGCGCTTCTTTGCCCCGATCGCCTGTCTGCTGTTTGCGCTTTCCGCGTGCTCGACTCCCGCGTTGTCGCCGACGGCGTCATCCGGCCCGTCGGCGTCAGGCGGGACCTTCACGCCGTCGGAGCAGCCGTCGGCCACAGCGGAGCATCCGTCGCTGCCCCCATCGGCCCCACCCACCCGGACGCCTGATCCGACGGCGACCCCCGTCGCGGGAACGACCTACACGGTGCAGCGCGGCGACACGCTTTCGGCCATCGCCCGCTCCTTCGGCACGACCGCGGAACAGATCCGGACGTGGAACGCGGATCGCTACCCGTCGCTCGCCGCCGATCCGAACGTCA
>JBDSJJ010000017.1:0-13012 GCA_039917415.1 Candidatus Limnocylindria bacterium
GTCCGTGCTTCCTCCTCGCCGAGGCCGCGGATCGTCGCGACGATCCGCGCGCGATCGATCGTAGGCGTCGACGCCGCGTTCACCGCGACACTGACCAGCAGCGCGTCGCCATCGCGCGTGGCCGATCCCAGGGTCACGGTGAGGCTCGAAGGGATCACCTCATGGCCGACCGGCACCGGAGGTGGATCGGCTTGCGCCCGTTCCTCGGCGATGGCAATCACATCGTCCCGCGAGGCCGTCATCCGGTCATAATCGAGCGTGCCGCTCAGTTCGACGGTGGGCTGGTCACGGGTTCCCACCAGGCCGTCGAGCCCCTCGATCCGCGGCGCGGAGGGTTCAAGCCCATCGGCGACGAGCGCACCGTCGGCGGCGCCGAGCCGCTGGTCCACCTCCGACCCGAGCTCCGCCACCAGGGCGGCGGTGGCCGCGTCGACGTCCTCCTGCGTGATCTCGGGCCCGGTGTCGTCGACGCCGCCGCTCGTGGGCTCCGGGTTGAGGACCAGCCGCTGCGCATTGTTCGGGAATCCCCGCAGTCGCGCGGCGACGTTCTGGCTCAGGATGGTGTCGATCGCCTCGGCGGGAACGTTTGCGCCGGGCCCGATGGCCGACGCTTCGACGCCGACCGCTTCCTCGCCGGCGCGGATCGTCCCCTCCCCGGTCAGCGTCCCGGCCGGCACCACCACGTCCGCGGTGGTAGCGAAGGCCTGTTCGCCTGCCGCGACGAGCGTGCCCGCGCCCACAGCGATATCGACCGTGTTGAAGTTGCGGAACGCGACCACGCCGGTCGCGGCGACCTGGATCGGATAGGTGCCTGTGGCGGTCACGACCGCGGTTGCCGCGACCGAGCCCTGGGCGCGGTCGGGCTGGTCGACGCGGATCTCGTAGGTCGTCGGCCCGATCGGCTCGGCGCGCGGCACGATCGTCACTGTCGCTGCCGGAAGCACGACCGCACCGATGACACCGCCCGCCACGACGAGGCCCGCCAGCGCGGCAAGGAGCAGCGCGGGCGGGGCCGATCGCCGCGCGCGAGCCGGTCCCGGTCCCGGCGATGGGCGACGCGGCAGCGGCACAGCCCGCGTCTCGTCCGAATCGGTGGTGCGCGCCGGAGGGGCGAGAGCCGCGGCCAGAGGAGCCGTCTCGTCGCTCTCCGTCGTCACGTCGCCGCGCACGACCCGGATCGGAGCGCGCGCGGCCGGCGTGGTTTCCGCCACGGGCGACGCGGCGCGTGCGTCCTCGATGCTCGCCCACGCGCTGAGCCCCGCTTCCATTGCCAACGATCGCGTCAGGGAGTCACCGACCACCGAGAGCTCGCGATCGCTCTCCTGCGCCGATCGAGCCATCAGGCGCATGGCGACCACGCTCGACGTGGCGCGCGACCGCCCGGGCGCGACGATCACGATGCGCTCCGCATCCGTGGCCCGGATCCGACGCACCACGGTCGTGACTTCGTCGTCGCTCTCCAGGTAGAGCAGGGCGAGCGGCTCGCTCACAGCGCCATCTCCCGCACCACGCCGCGCATGGCGCGATCGACGGCCGATGTCCCGGCGTCCAGAATGAGTGCCTGGTGAGCGAGTGCCAACGGCGTCACGTCCTGGCGCGTTCCGAGCCGCCCGGTCGCGTCGCGCAACCCGAGGACCTCGTCCGGGGCCATCGGACGCACCGTGGGCCGTCGAGCGAAGGGCAGCGCACTCCACCACCCATCCTCCTCGAGCACCGTCCGCACCTGAGGCAGGTCGGCACCCCCGCCGCACAGGAGGATGCGGGCCGGCAGCAGGTCTCCCGCGGCCAGGTCGCCGATCATCAGCTCGACGCCGTCGCGCCAGATCCGGGCGTCCTCCAGCAGCGCAGCGGCCACCTCGGAGTCCTCGTCGTGGTCGATCTTGCGTTACTCGGCGTCGGCGAAGGAGATGCCGAGACGTTCCGCCACGCCCTTCGTGAATGCGCGGCCACCGAGCGCCAGCATCTTCGTCCCGGCGATTCCGCCACCCCGCACCAGCGCCACGTCGGTCGTCCCACCGCCGATGTCGATGAAGACCGCCCCGGCGTCACCGAGCTCGCCCGGGTCGAGGCATGTCGCGACGGCATACGGCTCGGCGATCACGCCGAGCAGCTCGAGATCCAGGGCGTTCGCGACGGACTGCAGGGCGCCGAGGTGGACCATCGGCGCGAAGGCGTTGAACAGGTGAAGCTCGACCTGCGCGCCGGTGAAGCCGATCGGGTTGCTGACCGGATAGCCGTCGATCTTCATCTCGACGATCGCCGCGTGGACCAGACGCACGTCGAGCCGTTCCATCCCCGATTCCCAGCGGATCAGTTCCTCCGCCTCGTCGAGCGCCGACTTCTGCGCGCGAGACACGATTCGCTGCAGCTCGTCCTCGTCGAGAGGCTGGCGCGGAGCATCGCGCCGCATGACCAGCGTGCTGGTCGCGCCCTTCACGAGCTCGCCCGCAATGCCGATGACAGCCGCGGTCGGACGCCGCCCGGCCATGGCGCGCGCCTCGTCCATCGCCGTTCGGCAGTTGTCGACCACGGCGTCGATGTCGCTGACCGTGCCCGACTGCATGTGCGCCAGGCCCTGTCGCTGGCGCCCGGTGCCCAGCACGAGGCCCGAGAGGCGACCGCCCGGATCACGCTCGACCGATAGCACGAGCGCCTTGGCGTACTCGGTGCCGATGTCGAGCGCGGCGATCGCCGGGCTCGCGCCAGCGCGCCCGGCTGAACGCAGCCGATCCGCGACGCGACCCCAGAGCTGCTGCACCACCGTCACCGCGGCGTGTCAGGCCGTCTCGATCTGTTGAAGCGCCTCGAGCGCAAGGCGGCCTGCCTCGCGCAGCGCATCATCGATCCGGGCCGCGTCACGACCGCCGGCCTGCGCGAGGTCCGCGCGGCCGCCACCACCGCCGCCGATGATCGGCGCCGCCTCGCGCACCACGGCACCGGCATCGAAGCCCTCTGCCGTGAGGTCGCGGCTCGCGGCGACGAGCAGCGATGGCTTGCCGTCGGACACCCCCGCCGCGACAAGGACGAAGCGGCCGGTCATGCCGCGGAGGTCGTCCGCGAGCGCGCGCAGCGCGTTCGCATCGGCGTCAGGAAAGGACTGCACCACGACCTTGGTCTCCCCCGCCTGCTGGGCGCCATGCAGGACGGCGGCGGCGTCCAGGCGTGTCTCCGCTCTGCGTGGGGCCTTGGCGGCGCGCTCCGCCTCGCGAAGCCGTCCGAGAAGGGTCTCGACCCGCTGCGGGACGTTCTCCTCGCGCTCGCCCAGCAGCTGCGCGGCGGCGTGCAGCGCCTCGAGTCGCGTGGCCACCAACTCCTCCGCCGCCTCGCCGGTGACCGCCTCGATCCGTCGCAGACCGGCACCGATGCTCGACTCCCCGGTGATCACGAGCTGGCCGATCTGCCCGGTGCTCGCGACGTGGGTCCCGCCGCACAGCTCCTTGCTGTATCCGTCGACCTGCACCACGCGCACCGATTCGGGCAGATACTTCTCACCGAAGAACATGTCCGCGCCCAGGGCATGGGCCGCATCCATGGCCATCCATTCGGGCTGGACCGCGGCGTTGCGCCGGATCTGCGCGTTCACGATCCGCTCGACATGGCGCAGGCTCTCGCGCGCGGTGGCGGCCTGCGCCGGAAAGTCGAACCGAAGGGCATCGGGACCGACCCACGAGCCGGCCTGCTTGGCCTGGTCGCCGAGGACGTCCCGCAGGGCGCGGTGGAGCAGGTGCGTCCCCGTATGGTTGCGCGCGGCGCCCAGGCGCCGGCCTTCGTCGACCTCGGCCCGGACGACGTCGCCGACGGCCAGCTCACCGCTGAGCTCGCCCAGGTGCGCGATGGCGTCGCCCGAGCGCTGCGTATCGTCGACGGGCATGCGGCCGTAGGCGCCGATCAGCACCCCACGGTCGCCGATCTGCCCGCCGCCCTCGGCGTAGAACGGTGTTCGGTCCAGGATCACCGCCGCGGGGCTGCCGGGCACGACCGCCAGCACTCGCAGGTCGTCGGCCGCGGTCTCGTTCGGATAGCCGATGAACTCGCTGCGCAGTGCGGCGACCTCGGGTTCGAGTTCCAGGCCGCGCCGCTTCTCGCCTCTCGATCGGTCGCGCTGCTCGGCCATCGCGGCGTCGAACCCCGCCCGATCCACGCTGGCACCATGCTCGGCCGCTATCTCGACTGTCAGGTCGATCGGGAACCCGAAGGTGTCGTGCAGTCGAAACGCATCGGCTCCGGAGACGGTGCCACCCGCGGTCACCAGCTCGTCGAGCCGCGCGCTGCCGGCTTCGAGGGTGCGGGCGAACTTCTCCTCCTCGGAGGTGATGGCGTCGAGGATCGCGTCACGCCGGTCGTGGAGCTGAGGATAAGCCTCGCCCATGATGTCGATGACGACCGATGCGGTCTCGCGCAGGAACGGCGTCGTGATCCCGAGCAGTCGGCCGTGGCGAACTGCCCGGCGCATGATGCGTCGCAGGACGTAGCCGGGTCCCTCGTTGGACGGCTTCACGTCCTCCGCCAGCAGGAACGTCATGGCACGCGAGTGATCGGCGACCACCTGGTAGCTGAACCGCTCGCTCTCGACCGTTTCGGGATCGTGGCCGATGAACTCTGCCAGGCGCTGAATGATCGGCACGAACAGATCGGTCCGGTAGTTCGAGTCGACGTCCTGGATAACCGAGGTGAGACGCTCGAGGCCGGTGCCGGTGTCGACGCTGTTCATCGGCAGCGGGGTGAGCGTTCCATCGGCGGCGCGGTCGAACTGCATGAACACGAGATTCCCGACCTCGAGCCATCGGGGGCAGGTCTCCGAATGGTCGGGGATGCAGTGCGGACCCTCACTGAATGCCTCGCCACGGTCGTAGTGCAGCTCGCTGCACGGGCCGGAGGGCCCGGTGTCTCCCATGCGCCAGAAGTTCTTCTCGTCGCCCTCGGCGATGTTCCCCCATCGGACGACACGCTCGGGCGGCAGGCCGATCTCCTCGGTCCACACGCGGTGCGCGTCGTCGTCGTCGGTGTACACGGTCGCCGCCAGGCGCTCCGAGGGGATGCCGAACTCTCCGGTCAGTAGCTCCCAGTGCCAGTGGATGGCCTCACGCTTGAAGTAGTCGCCAAAGCTCCAGGTGCCGAGCATCTCGAACAGGGTCTGATGGCGCGGCGTGCGACCGACCTCCTCGAAGTCGTTGTGCTTGCCCGCCACGCGCAGACAGAGTTGCGCGTCGACCGCGCGGACGTAATCGCGCTTCTCCTCGCCGGTGAGCACCCGCTTGAACGGCGCCATGCCCGAGTTCACGAAGAGCAGCGTCGGGTCGTCCGTGGCGAGCAGGGGCGCCGAGGGCACGCGAGTGTGACCCCGCTCCTCGAAGAAGCGCTGGAAGCGCTCGCGGACCTCGGCCGCGCTCAACGGCTGCATCGGATCACCTTCGTCTCACGACGAGAGCCGGCGACCCACCGGCTCTCGAGCGTGCGTGCTGGTCGGATTCGGGTCGCTGGTCAGGAGGCCGCACCCTCGGACGCCGCGCTGGCGTGGTTTTCGTGCTCGCCCACCATCTCGGCGCGCGCCTGCTCCGCCGCGGCCTTGCCCTCGTTGACGGCATCGCCGATCTCCGCGCGCTTGCTCTCCACGAAGTCGTTGACCTGCTCGCGAAGCTCGTCGCCGGTCTGCGGGGCCAGGATCAGTCCCAGTGCCGCGCCGACGAGCGACCCGATCACGACGCCGGCGAAGAAGCTGCCGAATCCGGAATCTTTCATGGGTGCAATTCATCCTCTCGTGTTTCCCACGATTCTACCGAGGGTTCCGGAGACCGTCGTGGACCCGCGGTGATCTGGACGGTATCGAGGCTGCGCTGGAGCGAATTCATGAGATCGCTGAGCCGATCCAGCTTGACGGCCGCATCCTCGGAGAGGACCTCCGCGCTGCTCGCCAACTCCCGCGCCGATGCCAGGATGGGCCGGACCTCGCTGTCCGTCGTGCGAGCCAGGCGGCGCAGGTCCGCGGTCAGCGCGCGTGACTCTCTGATCAGCGGGGTCGTCTGCCAGGCCAGGTAGGCGAGCGCCGCACCCGTGGCGAGGATGCCGATCCCCGCGCCGATGTTGAAGATCGCCAGGGCGAGGTCCATGCGCCCGACTCTACACTCACTCCTGCACCCGGATCGGGCCGAGCGCGCTCAACAGCGACACGGCCAGCATCAGGAGCTGCGCCCCAACGGACGCCGCGACGAGGTGCATGTCGCCGATGCGCACGACCTCCAGGCCGGTCCGACCGGCCACCTGGTCGCCGACGACCACGCCGATCACCGACACCAGGGCCAACACGAGCACCGAGCGACCCCATCGCCCTCGGATCGCGACGAAGACGAGCAGGTTCATCGCCGACAGCAGGGGCACCCAGACAAGCCACGGAGGCACGATCAGCTCAGGCTTCGGTGCGTGTGATGCGTCCCCCGCCGAGGCACTCGTCGCCGTCGTAGAGGACGGCCCCCTGACCTGGCGCCGGAGCCCAGACCGGGTCCGCCGTCTCGACCGCGAATCTGTCGCGGCCGATCATGGTGATTTCGGCCGGCACGTCCGGCGCGCGATGCCGGATTCGGATCGAGGCACGGAACCGCTCCGAGGGAGCATCGCCCGCCGTGAACCGCGCTCCGGCCACGCTGAAGGTGCGCTGCGCAATGTCATCGCGGCGCCCGATCACGACGGTATTGGTCCGCGGCTGAACCTCGCGCACGTAGACCGCCTCGCCCAGGGCGACCCCGAGGCCGTGGCGCTGCCCCACGGTGTAGTGCGCGTAGCCAGTGTGGGTGCCGACGGTGGTGCCGTCGGCGTCGACGATCGGGCCGGGATCGCCGGCGTAGCCCCGCCGCTCCTCGAGCAGCTCCCGATAGTCGCCGAGGGGCACGAAGCAGATCTCCTGGCTCTCGGGCTTCTGGGCTGTGGGGAGCGTCAGCTCGGCGGCCATCGCCCGAACTTCGGGCTTGGTGAGGTCGCCCAGCGGGAATTTCGTACGCGCCAGCTGCTCCTGGTCGAGCACCCACAAGAAGTAGGTCTGGTCCTTGTCGGCATCGGCGGTGCGCATGAGGCGCCAGCGGCCGTCGCGATGCTCCAGACGCGCATAGTGGCCGGTGGCGACCGCATCGGCGCCGTAGGCGGCCAGCCCGCGCTTCAGGAGCTCGTCGAACTTGATGTACTGGTTGCAGGCCTGGCACGGGTTGGGGGTTGAGCCCTCGAGATAGGAATCCACGAAGCTGTCGATCACGCGCTCGCCGAACTCGCGCTCCACGTTGAGCGTGAAGAACGGGATGTCCAGGATCTGGGCTACGCGCCGCGCGTCGTCGGCGGCATCAGGCGAGCAGCAGGAGCGCGATAGCTCGTAGCCTTCCGGCATCTCGCCGTGGGTACGCATCCAGACGCCGATGACCTCCGCGTCCCCGCGCTCGCGCGCCAGGATGGCGGCGGCCACCGATGAATCCACTCCGCCGCTCATGGCGGCCACGATGCGGCTCATGCCGGCACCGTTGCCTTGGACCGGACGCCCGGCATCGCGCGCAGGCGCGGCAGCACGAGCCGGACGGCGGCCAGCGCGGCGTCGATATCGGCGTCGGTCGTCTCAGGGCCGAGCGTGATGCGCAGCGATCCATGTGCGAGGTGTGGATCGAGGCCCATGGCCAGGAGGACGTGGCTCGGCTCGGCGCTCCCGGACGTGCAGGCGCTGCCTGTGGAGACCTCGACGCCCTCGAGGTCCAGCGCCGCCACGAGGTCCCCGCCCTCGACGCCGTCGAAGGCCACGCTCACGTTGTTCGGCAGCCGATCGACTGGATCGCCGGTGACCACGACGTCACCGAGCTCCATGAGGCCATCCCGCAGCCGATCGGCCAGGATCCGGAGCCGATCCGTCTCCGCCGTTCGGGCGGCATGATCGGCATGCGTGAGCGCAAACGCCGCGCCGAAACCCACGATGCCTGCCACGTTCTCCGTGCCCGCGCGACGCTGACGCTCCTGCGATCCGCCCTGCTGCTGGGGAAGAAGCTGCGTCCCGCGGCGGACGTAGAGCGCGCCGACGCCCTGTGGCCCGCCGAGCTTGTGGGCGGAGAGACTCACGAGATCTGCCTGCCAGGCGTCGACGTCGACGGGCTCGTGCGCCGCCCACTGCACTGCGTCCACGTGGAAGCGCGCGCCATGTCCGCGCACGATCTCGCCGATGGCGGCGATCGGCTGGGTGGTGCCCACCTCGTTGTTGGCGGCCATCACGCTCACCAGGGTCGTGCGCTCGGTGAGGGCTGCGGCCACGTCGAGCGGGTCGACGCGACCCTGCGCGTCGACGGGGAGGATGGTGACCTCGAACTTGCTGCGCTCGAGGACCGCGGCCGCATTCAGCACGGCCTTGTGCTCGACCGCGGTCGTGACGATGTGCCGGCCGCGGGACGTGGCGGCCCAGCCGGCGCCCTTGATGGCGAGGTTATCGGCCTCGGTGCCGCCTGCGGTGAACACGATCTCTCGCGGCTGGGCGCCGATCAGCGCGGCGATGCTCTCGCGCGCCTCGTCGATCCCCTGCCGCGCCCGCCGCCCCGAGGCATGGAGGCTCGACGGGTTGCCGGTGTGGGTCGTGAGGTACGGCCGCATCGCCTCGAGGACCGCCGGTCGGAGGGGCGAGGTCGCCGCATGATCGAGGTAGATCGCCATCTCGAGGATGATACCGGCGACGCTGCACCAGCGCCCATGGCGGTTGCCTCGATGTGACTACCATGGGACGCCATACCCCACGAAGGTGACGCATGATCGTTCGCACCCTGGCCGATATCGAGGGAACCGAGCGCGACGTCCGTGGGGAGAGCTGGCGCTCCCAGCGGCTCCTCGTCCGCGATGACGGCCTCGGATTCTCGCTGTCGGAGACCACGGTCGAGGCCGGGGCCGAGATGGACCTCTGGTACAAACACCATCTCGAAGCCTGCTACTGCATCGAGGGCGAGGCGGAGATCACCGAACGCGACACCGGCGCCGTACACCGGATCGGGCCAGGCTCGGCGTACTCGCCGGAGCACGACCGACACGCGATCCGGGTCACCTCACCGCTCCGCCTGGTCTGCGTGTTCAACCCGGCGCTCACCGGGCGCGAGACCCACGACGCAGGCGGGAGCTACCTGCCCGCCGAGGACTGAGGGCTCAGCCGCCGATGCGGATCGGTGCGCAGAAGTTGTCGCCGGCATTCCCCGTGCAGATCCGGTAGTCACCCGCATCGGCGGTGTCGGGGATCGGCACGCGATCCGGTCCCGGTCCGCCCACGCCGATGTCCTCGACGGCGATCGGGCCGGCGTCGACGGCGCTCCAGGAGCGCTCCCATCCGGCGCCCGGACCGTCCGAGAGCAGGTTGTAGCGATGGGCCCACGCGTCGCCGACGCGTTCCTCGAGCACGAAGAGGATGCCACGCGTCGTTTCGGCCGGGAAGGTCAGCCCCACGACGGCACCCGGCGCCGCCTCCGTCGGGTTTGCGACGATAAGGTCGGGCGCCATGCGCGCATTCGGGTCAGCCGGACCCTCTCCCGGACCGACCTCGCGCACGAGCGTGCACCCGGTCGCGAGAATGACGCCCACGAGTGCTATGGGGATGAGGCGCGGTTGCATGGCGCCATGACGACAGGTGGTGCCCACGAGTTCCCGTCGGAGGTTCAGTCTCGACGAGAGCCTCCAAGCGGAACGAGACGCTGTGACGCCCCCATCCCGGCGATGAGCGCGCGCGCTCGGCCGATCAGCTCCGGGACTCCGGGCAGCGAGAGTGACGCATCATGATCGGCTTCGGAGGTCCAGACCTCGGTGATCCAGACAACGTCGTCATTGGCCTCGGAGACGCTGACCAGGTACAGCTCGCACCCGCGTGCATCGTCCATGAGCCGCGACGCCTCCAGCATGTGCTCCACGAGGGCGTCACGTTGTCCGGGCCGCGCGAGGATGGACCCGTGGAGACCGAAGCGCGGCATGGGCTCAGTCCTTCTCCACAACGCGCAAGTTGAGCTCATCAAGCTGCTTCTGAGCGATCGGCGAGGGGGCATCCATCATGAGATCGGTTCCCGACTGGGTCTTCGGGAAGGCCATGACCTCGCGGATGTTGTCGACCTCGGCATAGAGCGCGGCCCAGCGGTCGAGACCGATGGCGATCCCGCCGTGCGGCGGGGCTCCGTACTCCAGGGCATCGAGCAAAGCTCCGAACTCGTCGCGCATGCCCTCGACGGTGTGGCCCATGAGCGCGAATGCCTTCTCGAGCAGGGGGCGCTGATGAATCCGCACCGAACCGCCGCCGGCCTCCCAGCCGTTGAGCGCCAGGTCGTACTGCTGCGCGCGCACGCTTCCGGGATCGGATTCCATGCGGTCCACGTCTTCCGGCACGGGCGCGCTGAACGGGTTGTGGGTCGCGTCCCAGCGCTTCTCTTCCTCGTCCCAGGTGAACATCGGGAAGTTGTGGACCCAGACGTACCCGAGAACGCCGGGCTGGCGGAGGCCGAGCCGCTCCCCCATCTCCAGGCGCACATGGCCCAGCGCTTCGGCGGCGGCGATCCGGTCGGCATCGGCGACGATGAGGATCAGATCGCCCGCTGATGCGCCCGTTGCCGCCAGCAAGCCGGCTTCGCGACCCTCGAGGAACTTGGCGGCCGGGCCGTGGAGCGAGCCATCGGCCTGGACGCCTAGGTGGACCAGCCCTTTCGCCCCATGCCGTTTCGCGAGGTCGATCAGCTCGTCGAGCTGCTTGCGGGAATAGTCGCCGCATCCGGGCGCCGTGATGGCATACACGGCCCCGCCGGCGGCGACCGGCTCGCTGAAGACCCGGAAGTCGACATCGGCGACCGCCTGGTTGATCTCGGTCAGCTCCATCCCGAAGCGGATGTCGGGCTTGTCCGAACCGTATCGGCTCATGGCATCGGCGTAGCTAAGGCGCGGGAACGGCTCGGTGAGGATCGGCCGATGCGGAACGACCTCCCTTGCAACCCGGGTGACGATGCTCTCGACGGTCGAGATCACGTCCTCCTCGGTCACAAAGCTCATCTCGATGTCGACCTGCGTGTGCTCGGGCTGCCGATCGCCGCGCAGGTCCTCGTCGCGGTACGCGTGGGCGAGCTGGAAGTAGCGGTCATAGCCCGCGACCATGAGCAGCTGCTTGAGCTGCTGCGGACTCTGCGGCAGCGCGTAGAACTCGCCAGGTCGCAGGCGCGATGGAACCACGAAATCGCGCGCGCCCTCGGGGGTCGATCGGATGAGGGTCGGCGTCTCGATCTCGACGAAGCCCTCGTCCTCGAGCGCGTGGCGAATCGCGGAGGCAAGGCGCGAGCGCATGAGCATGCGGGCCTGCATCGGCGGCCGGCGCAGGTCGAGATATCGATGCTTCAGGCGCAGCGACTCGTCGAGGCCGGGCTGCTCCTCGTTGATGTAGAACGGCGGCACCTTGGAGGGGTTGAGGATCACGACCCGATCCACCGCCACCTCAACCGCGCCGGTGGCGAGCTCGGCGTTGGTCGTGCCCTCCGGGCGCGCGCGGACGACACCCTCGACCTGGATCACCCACTCGTTGCGTGCGGGATCGGCGGTGGCGTGCGCTTCGGGCGCATCGGCGGCATTGGTGACCACCTGGGTCATGCCGTGCCGATCGCGGAGGTCGAAGAAGGCGAGTTCGCCATGGTCGCGTCGCCGATGCACCCAACCGGCCAGCGTGACCCGCTCGCCCGCGTGCTCGGCGCGCAGCTCGCCACAGGTGTGGGTCCGGAAGGAGGTGCTCATGGGAGCGGCCATGGTAGCCGATGCCGCCCCGGCGATGGCCCGGGCTATGATGCCTCGCCGATGTTCCGCACCCGCCGTCCGCAGGCGCCCCAACCGCATCCTCGCATGCGCGCCCTGCGCGATGCGTTGCAGCGCGCGGAGTCAATCGGGCCGTTTCGTCCGGCGGCGATCGGCCTGGCCGCTGGCCTGGTTGCCGCGTACATCGCGGATGGACTGCTGGTCGCCGTGATCGGCACGCCGATACGGCAGCTCACCGACGCGGCGGTCTTCGGGATCGTGATGGCACCCTTGTGGCTGCTGGTGCAGCCTGCCGCCGTGCGCCGGGCTCACGACGTGATGACCTGGCTCAACGGCTGGGAGGCGGAGCGCTGGCAGGAAGAGCTCGGACGCCGGCTGACTGCCGTGCCGCGCGCCACGCCGGGCATGGTGGATGCCCTCCCCGACACGATGGGGCTTCGGCCGCTGCGGGTGGAGCTCCTGGCAGCCGACGGACGCCTGGACGAGGCGCGTTCTCGGCTCGAATTGCTCCCGGCCGACACCGAGTGGCAGCGGTTCGAGCGCGCGGCGCTGGCCGAGTGGGTGGCATGGTGGGGTGAGGAGCCGGGTGATCGCGACGCGATGGTCGCCGCCGCCGAACAGATTCCCGACGAGGAGCGCCGGCTTGCCGCTCGGACCATGGTGGCGGCCGCCGAAGCCCGCCGCGCGGCCACGTCGGGCGGCGACGCGGTGAGCCCGCTGGCTGCCCTGCGCGATGACCTCGGCGATCGCCCGCGCCGCTACGCTTTCGGATACGTGACCGGCGTGATCCTGATGGTCACGCTGATGAGCCTGGTCGCCAGCGTGACGATCACCGTCGCCAGCAACCTCATCCGCTGACGGCGGCGGCGACCTCCGCGGTCGACGCGATCGCCTGCTGCTCGCCGCGCTCGAGATCCCGCAGCACGAGCGAACCACCCTCGCCGATGATGACCGCCCACTTCGCTCCGGCCTTGGCTGCCGATTCGAGCTGCTTCCCGAGCTTGCGGCTCGATCCGTCGGGCCGGACGGCCAGTCCTGCGTCACGGAGCTCGGACGCAGCCTGGAGGCGCCGGGCCTTGTCGTCATCGGCGCCGACGACGGCAACCAGCGCGGGGCCATCCCCGGCCTCGATCCCGGCCTCCGCCAGGGCGATGACCGTGCGGTCGAGGCCGATGCCGAAGCCGATGCCCGGGGTCGGCCGCCCTCCGAGCAGCTCAATGAGGCCGTCGTACCGTCCTCCACCTCCCAG
>JBDSJJ010000018.1:0-3021 GCA_039917415.1 Candidatus Limnocylindria bacterium
TACCGCGCCGCCGTCCTGAAGTTCGTCGAGATGCACGCCAACTCCGAGCTCATGGGCGTGCTCCCCGAGCGCGACTGGATCATGCGCGCGCCGAACCTGCGCCGGAAGTTGGCCCTGACCAGCAAGATCCAGGACGAGGTCGGACATGCCCAGCTGCTGTACCGCGTGGCTGAGGACCTCGGCAAGCCGCGCGCGGAGATGCTGGCCGATCTGCTGGCCGGCAAGACGAAGTTCCACAACGTCTTTCACTACCCGACGAAGTCGTGGGCCGATGTCGGGATCATCGCCTGGCTTGTGGACGCCGCCGCGATCGTGAGCCAGCAGGCGCTTCGCGACTCCTCGTATGCCCCATACGCCCGGACGATGAAAAAGATCTGCTGGGAGGAGTCCGTCCACATCATGCACGGGCGCGACGTCGTCCTGACCCTGATGAACGGCACGGCGACCCAGCGCGCCATGGTGCAGGAGGCGCTCGACCGCTGGTGGGGCCCGCTCATGCAGATGCACGGCCCGCCGACCGACCCGGCCAAGGACAAGGACCTGCACTGGAAGATCAAAGCGAAGAACAACGAGCAGCTGCGCCAGGAATTCCTGTCGATCTACGTCCCACGAATTCGCGAGCTGGGTCTCCAGATCCCGGATCCGGAGCTTCGCTTTGATGAATCGATTGGACGCTGGCACTACACCGAGCCGGACTGGGCCGAGCTGAAGTCGGTCGTCACCGGGCACGGCCCGGCCTCGCAGGAGCGCCTCGACTTCCGACGCGTCAACTTCGCCGATACCCAATGGGTGCGCGACGCGCTGGCGGGGAACGCGACGGCCGCCGCCTGACGCGGTGAGCATGTGACCGATCGCATCTGGGAGGTTTTCCGCCAGGAGTCCGAGGGCGACCCGATGATCCACTCCGGCAGCGTGAACGCGGCCGACGAGGAGCTCGCCATGCACTACGCCCGCGAGTTCTACGGGCGCCGCGGCGAGTCGCATCGGCTGTGGATCGTCGCCCGCGAAGCGATCACCGAGCTGGATGATCCCGATCTGCTGAAGCCGCCGTTCGATCGGTCGCACAAAAAGCCCGGCGGCTACATCATGAAGCACAAGCTCGAGGCGGCGAAGCAGCGCGCCGCCACGGAGGCGGAGGAGTCGTGACCGCGGCTTCGAGCGGCGTTGCCGCGCTCGATCCGGCCGCGCGCGACGCGCTCGCCGAGCTCCTGCTCTCGGTGGCCGATGACGAGTTCGTCATCGGCTTCTGGGATTCGGAGTGGACCGGCATCGCGCCCATGCTCGAGGAGGACGTCGCCACGAGCTCCATCGCCCAGGACGAGATCGGCCACGCCAGGGCCCTGTACGAGCTCCTGGCCGAGCTGACCGAGGACGATGCGGACCGGATCGCCTTCGGCCGCGAAGTGGCCGACTACCGACATGCGGCGCTGCTCAACCATGCGCGTGGTGATTGGGCCTTCAGCGTGGCGCGCCGCTACCTGTACGAGACCGCGGACGCCGTGCGCCTGACCGCCCTGGCGTCGTCGGCTCACGACGGTCTGGCCGCATTGGCCGGCAAGATGCGGCGCGAGGAGACCTACCACATGCTGCACGCCGATGCCTGGGTCCGACGCCTCGCGGACGGCGATGGTCGGGATCGGTTCGCCGCGGCTGTCGTTGCGCTGTGGGCCGACGCCCAGGAGGTGTTCGCGCCGCTCGAGTCCGGCGATCGCCTCGTCCGCGACCGATGGCTTCCCCAGCCGATGACGGAGCTGCACGCCGCATGGGTTGCCCGCGTGCGACCGATCCTGGAGCCGATTGCCGGCGACCTGCAGGCGCTCGAGCCGAGAACCGATGGCCGTCGGCGACGTACCGACGACTTCTCGTGGCTCCACGGAGAGTTCACCCGCGTCTCGGGGTCGGAGGCGGGGGCCCTGTGGTGATCGAGGCAAGACCCGGGCGCGAGGAACGGGTCTGGGCCGAGCTGGCCCAGATCCCGGATCCGGAGATCCCCGCCATCAGCGTGGTCGATCTCGGCGTCATCGGCGGCGTGACGTTCGAGGACGACCAGATCCATGTGAAGCTCCTGCCGACGTTCGTCGGCTGTCCCGCCATCGACGTCATGCGCCATGACATCACCGAACGCCTGGGTGCGCTCGATCTCGCGGACTCGGTTGTCGTCGATGTGACGTTCGACCCGCCGTGGACGAGCGATCGGATCAGTGACCACGGTCGCGAGCGGCTGCGCCTTTCGGGGTTTGCGCCACCGGCGCCGATGCCTCCCGGCCCCGTTGGGCTGATCGGCATCGACGACCTTGCGACCATGCCCGTGGCTGAGTGCCCGTACTGCGGCTCGAGCGATACGACCCTCGACAATCCGTTCGGCCCGACACTGTGCCGCGCGATCTACCACTGCTCGGCGTGCCGCCAGCCCTTCGAGCAGTTCAAGCGCGTCTGACGCGTCGCTCGCGTTGGCGCGCGGATTGCATCGAACAACGTGACACCCAGCACGCGACGAGGGCGTGGACCGCTGAGTTCGGCGGCCTTCGTCCCGGCCGTCGCCATGCGCTACCCTTCGGCCCATGGCACACGACCCTGACGAGACGCCGGTGGACGCCGCTGACGCGCTGGCCTCCGGCACCGAGGATCACCTCTCGGCCATGCGTCACAGTGCGGCGCACATGATGGCCGCCGCGGTGCTCGAGCTGTTCCCGGACGCGAAGCTCGGCATCGGCCCGGCGATCAAGGACGGCTTCTACTACGACTACGACCTTCCGCGACCGCTGACACCCGCCGACCTCGAACAGATCGAGACGAAGATGCGCGAGCAGCAGCAGGCGGACCTCGCGTTCGAGCACTCGAAGGACCTTCCGCGGTCCGAAGCCATCGAGCTGGTCAAGGGTCTCGGGCAGCCCTACAAGGTCGAGATCATCGAGGACCTGCCCGAATCGGAGGGCCCGACGGTCAGCTTCTACCGACATGGCACGTTCGAGGACCTGTGTCGCGGCGGTCACATCGGCTCCACGAAGGAGCTCGGCGCCT
>JBDSJJ010000019.1:0-4064 GCA_039917415.1 Candidatus Limnocylindria bacterium
CTGGGGTCTCGAGGCCAAGCTCGTCGGGGACGGCACCCCGTTCAGCGCATCACTGGCGCGGACTCCTGGCGGGCGGCTGGCGAGTGGCAAGGACTTCGATCCGGCCACCGGCCAGCTCAAGGACGCCGGCATGCAGACGATGGACGAGGCCTCCGCCGGCGCACTGCGCGACGCCCTCCGGGGCCGCTTGCCGTGGACGGTCACGACGGTTGACGAGCGACCCGCTCGGCAGGCTCCGGCGGCTCCGTTCACCACCTCGACGCTCCAGCAGGAGGCGAACCGCAAGCTGAACTTCTCCGCGGACCGCACGATGAGCGCGGCCCAGCGCCTGTTCCAGGAAGGCATGATCTCCTACCATCGGACCGACTCGACCTCGCTCAGTGAGCGGGCCCTGCGGGAGTCGGCCGACGCCATTCGATCGCTGTACGGCGACGAGTACTACGGCGGACCACGCGAGTACAAGACGAAGGTGAAGAACGCCCAGGAGGCCCACGAGGCGATCCGACCGACTGAATTCGGCAGGACGCCGCAACGCCTGGGCGCCGCGTTCGGACGCGACGAGATCGCCCTCTACGACCTGGTTTGGAAGCGAGCCGTCGCGTCGCAGATGGGAGATGCTCGCCTCTCCCGGACCTCGCTTGAGATCACCGCATCCGGTCCCGATGGCGACCACGTCTTCACCGCATCCGGCAAGGCGGTTCAGTTCGCCGGCTACCTGCGGGCGTACGTGGAAGGGTCGGATGACCCGGCCGCGGAGCTGGGTGACCAGGAGACGGTGCTCCCGAAGCTCGAGGTCGGCGACGTGGTGACCGTCGACGGATCGCTCGCCCTGACGTCCCTCGAGGCCAAGAGCCACGAGACGTCCCCACCGGCGCGCTACACCGATGCATCGCTCGTCAAACGCCTCGAGGAGGACGGGATCGGCCGCCCCTCGACGTATGCCTCAATCATCTCGACGATCGAGCGCCGCGGCTATGTCTGGCGCCAGGGCAAGGCACTGGTGCCGACGTTCACGGCCTATGCGGTGACGAACCTGCTGAAGGAACACTTCAGCGCCCTCGTGGAGCTCGGCTTCACCGGCCAGATCGAGGAGAACCTCGATGAGATCGCCAAGGGCGAGCTCGATCGGGATGGGTTCCTGGCCACGTTCTATCACGGCGATCGAGGCCGGGACTGGCCGGGGCTCCGTTCCCTGGTGGAGAACGAAACTCAGATCGAGTATCCGGTAATCCACCTTGGCCAGCACCCCGAGAGCGGTGCCGGCGTGGTCATCCGGATCGGTCGCTTCGGCCCCTACGTGCAGCTCGGTGAGGGCGATTCCGCGACAAACGCGTCCGTGCCAGAAGACATCCCGCCTGCCGACTTCACGCTCGAGCAGGCGATCGATCTCGTTGAGACGCGGGCCAGGGGGCCCGCCCAACTGGGGACGGACCCGGCCTCGGGACTGCCGATCTACCTGATGACCGGGCGATTCGGGCCGTATGTTCAGCTCGGCGAGACGCCGGAGAAGGGAAGCGGCGAGAAGCCGAGGCGGGCATCGCTGACCCGTGCCGACAGCCCGGGCACGATGACCGCCGAACGCGCCGTGGAGCTCCTCGCCCTCCCGCGGCTGGTGGGCAAGGATCCGACCAGCGGCGAGGAGATAGTCACGAACTTCGGCAGGTTCGGCCCGTACGTGAAGCGCGGCGACGACTTCCGGTCGCTGGCGAGCGACAGCATGGTCTTCGAGGTCAGCCTGGACGAGGCGTTGCACCTGCTCAGCCAGGAGAAGCCATCGCGCCGCCGGGGGGCAAAGGTGCTCCGCGAGCTCGGTGCGCATCCGACTACGGGGACGTCGCTCCAGCTGCTGGAGGGCCGATACGGGCCCTATGTCACGGATGGCACGACGAACGCTTCGCTGCCGAAGGACCTCGTGGCAGACGACCTCACGCTGGAACGCGCGGTCGCACTCCTCCAGGAACGCGAGGCCAGCGGCACCACCAAGAAGCCGCGACGCGGCGGCTCGCGGAACGGCGCCTCGCGCGGGACCACGCGGCGTGCACCGGCCCGCAAGCGCCAGGCATGATCGTCTGGCTCGACGGCGCTCGCGATCAGCGTGGCTAGCGTGGTCCAGCCCGCGATCTCGCCCGACTCGGCGTCGGCGCTGGCGGCGTTCCTCGAGGGCCTGCGTGCCCGCAACGCATCGCCGGGAACGACGATCGAGTACCGGCGCAACGCGACGGAGTTCCTTGCCTTCCTTTCCGACCAAGGGGTGGACTGGCGAAGCCCGAACCGCGCGACCGTCCGCTCCTACCTGTCGATGCTCGCGGATCGCGGGTTGGCAGCGTCTTCGGTTGCCGGCCGGCTTGCCGCCATCCGTTCGCTGTACCGGCACGCTCTGCGTAATGGCAGGATCGAGAAGGATCCACTGGCGGGAGTGCGCGCTCCGCGGCGTCCGTCCCGGTTGCCGCGCGTCCTCTCCGTCGATGAAGCGGAGTCGCTGGTGACCGGCCCGCATCGACTTCCTGTGCGCAACGAGGCACTCGGCCGTCGCGATGCGGCGATACTCGAGCTCCTGTACGCGACGGGCATCCGCATCAGCGAGCTCGCGGGCCTGACCATCGACCGGGTCGACACCGAGCGCGGACGGATGCGGGTCACCGGCAAGGGGAACAAGGAGCGGGAGGTGCTGTTCGGCACGCCGGCGGCGCGTGCGCTGCGCGCTTATCTCGCAACGGCTCGACCGCTGCTGGCCGGCGACGGCTCGCCTGGCAGCGCGGTCTTCCTTAACGCCAGCGGCTCGGCCCTGACGGCACGTGGCGCACGCTCGGTGATCGCCCGCTGGGCCGAAGCCGTCGGAGCGCCGGATGGCACGAGTCCGCACACGCTGCGCCACTCGTTCGCCACGCATTTGCTCGAGGGCGGGGCCGATCTGCGCGTGGTACAGGAGCTGCTCGGTCACGCGAATCTGCAGACGACGCAGATCTACACCCACCTGTCCGACGCCGCGCTGCGCAGCGCCTACCGCGGGGCGCATCCGCGCGCCGGTCGGGGCTCGAGCGGGCGGCCGGGGACGTGACGGGACCGGCAGCGAGCCGGGATTCGGCCGTCGACTCCGGGTCGGAGGGCGGTGGCCCATCCGCGGGGCGAGTTCTCGTCACCGCAAGCCTGATCCTCACCATTGCGGCGCTCGCCAGCCGGCTCCTCGGTTGGATCCGGCTCCTGGTCATCGGCTCGCAGTTCGGCGTCAGCCGCGAGCTTGACGCGTACTTCGCCGCGTTCCGCATCCCGGACGCGATCTTCCAGCTGGTGGTGGCGGGGGCGCTCTCCGCGGCGCTCATCCCGGTCTTCTCCAGCTATCGCGCTCGGGGCCAGGACGCGGAAGCCTGGCAGCTCGCCAGCAGCGTCATCAACCTCGTGCTCATCGCGCTGGCGGCGTTCAGCCTGATCATGGCGATCTTCGCGCCGTTCTTCGTCCCCATCATCGCGCCGGGATTCGACGCGCCGACGGCCGAGCTCACGATCCGCATGACGCGCGTGATGCTGCTCAGTCCGGTCCTCATCGGCATGGGAGCCGTGGTCACCGGCATCCTGAACAGCTACCAGCAGTTCACGGTCCCGTCGATCGCGCCGCTGGTCTACAACCTGGCGATCATCGCGGCGGCGATTTTCCTGGCGCCGTTCATGGGCGTCGAGGGGCTGGCGGTGGGGGTTGCGATCGGCTCGCTGGCACACCTTGCGGTCCAGCTTCCGAACCTCGCCCGCGTCGGGCAGCGCTACGACCTGACGATCGGCCTGTCGCATCCGGGGGTTCGGCGGGTGGCGTGGCTCATGGGTCCGCGCACCCTGGGGCTGGCCGCCGGCCAGATCAACTTCCTTGTCAGCACGGTGTTGGCGTCCGGCCTGCCCGAGGGCAGCCTGACCGCGTACAACTACGCCTTTCAGCTGAGCCAGATCCCGGTCGGCGTCATCGGCGTCAGCATTGCGGTCGCCCTGTTCCCGACGCTGAGCCAGGATGCCGCCATGGGCAGGGTCGGCGAGATCCGGCGCCAGGTGGGGAATGCCGTCCGCGTCCTCGTCTTCGT
>JBDSJJ010000020.1:0-11685 GCA_039917415.1 Candidatus Limnocylindria bacterium
GACGCGAAGTTCATCGGCAACGTCATCTACGACAACTCGAGCCTTGGCAACGTGCCGCTCGCGGCCGCCTACTCGCTTCTGCCGATCGTGATCATGATCGGATATCTGCTCGTGGCCCGGCGCCTCGGCGCCTTCGAGTCGCTGTGAGGAGGCCGAGGGATGGCTGAGTCACGCTGGGTGACCATCGGCCTGCGCATCGCGACGGGCGCCGTCATCGTGTTCCTTTACCTGCCGTTGATCATCCTCGTGATCTACGCGTTCAACCCATCACGCCTCCAGGCCTGGCCGCCGACGGGCTTCACCCTCGACTGGTTCGCTGAGGCGGCCGCGAATCCCTCGATTCGGCGCGCCCTCGGGAACTCGCTGCTGGCCGGGATCGGAGCCACGAGCATCGCGCTGGTGCTGGGCACGGCCGCCGCGCTGGCGGTTCAGCGCTTTGCCTTCTTCGGCCGCGACACGGTCTCGTTCCTGTTCGTGCTGCCGATCGCGCTGCCGGGCGTGGTGACCGGCATCGCGTTGCGCACCACCTTCCAGACGGCGGGGATCAGCTTCGGCCTGGCCACGATCATCGTCGGGCACGCCACGTTCTGCGTCGTCATTGCCTACAACAACGTGATCGCGCGACTGCGGCGCCTACCGCGCACGCCCGAGGAGGCCTCCGCCGACCTCGGCGCCGACACCTGGACCACGTTCCGTCGGGTCACGTTGCCGGGGATGGGCACCGCCCTGCTGTCCGGCGGGTTGCTCGCGTTCGCCCTGAGCTTCGACGAGATCATCGTGACGAACTTCACCGCCGGGCCGGGAACCCAGACCATCCCGATGTGGATCTTCGCCGCCATCCAGCGGCCGACCGAGCTCCCGGTCGTCAACGTGGTGGCGTTCGTGCTCATCCTGGTCTCGACCATCCCGGTCTACCTCGCCCAACGGATCAGCAACGGGGCGGGTGGCAGCCGCATCTGATCGGATGGTCCCGGTGCGGGATCGGGACCAGCAGCGTAGGCTGGGACCTGAAACCGACCGCCGAGAGCCGGATCCAAGGGGAGCTTTCCAAACGTGTCCGAGTCCGTCCAGCCTGCTGCCCGCATGCCGACCCGGCGCTTGGTGGTCATCGGCATCGTTGCCGTCCTCGCCGTCGGGATCGGCCTGGTCGCCGGAAGCGTGCTGCTGTCGAATCGAGCGGCGGCGATCGGATCCGGTGCCGCGTATGTTCCGGCCAATGCCCCGTTCTACGTCGAGCTGCGCGTTCAGCCATCCGAAGACCAGGACGTCGCCCTGCGCGACATCCTCGGCCGGTTCCCCGATAGCCAGGAGATCGACCTCGATCGGCCGCTATACGACCAGGCGGTGGAGCAGATCGACGCGATGCTCAGCGACGAGAACGCCGGCGTCAGCTGGACCGAGGACGTGGCGCCGTGGTTCGACGGACGGCTGGCATTCACCGTCATGGAGCTGCCGCTGGCCGTCATGGAGGCACCCGCCGACCCGATGGGCATGCCGGAGGTTCCGCCGACGATCGTGATGCTCGGCGTAAGCGACGCGACGGCCGCCCGGGACGGGATCGATCGCATGATCGCCGCCGCCGAGGGGGAGCTCCCGACGTTCACGACGGTCGATCACCAGGGGGTGACGATCCACGTCCTGGAGGGCTCCGACGTCGGCGCCTATGCCCTGACCGATGACCAGCTCATCCTTGGATCCGATAGCCAGGCCATCCAGGCGGCGCTCGACACCCACGCCGATGGCACTGGCTCGGTGGCCGAGCTGGCAGAGATGACCCGCCTGACCGATGAGCTTCCGGCCGATTGGCTGCTGTTCGCGACTTACGACTTCACCGACGTCATGGCCGAGGCTATGGCCGAGGCGGCGTCCGCCTCGCCGGCCATGGCTGATGCCTTCGGCTCGCTGATGGAGCACCAGTCGCTCCGTGGCGCCATGGCGATCTCGGCTTCGGAGGGCCGCGTGAACCTTGATGCCGCGACCGAAGCGCCGACGGGGCCGTTCGCGATGGAGAACGCGGAGCGCGGGCTGGCCGGGGAGGTGCCGTCGGACGTCCTCTTCTACAGCGATGCGGGAAACCTCGGTGCGTCGTTCAGCGCGGTGATCGAGCCGATGAAGGAGGCGCTGGCCACCGTCTCGGACGGTGACGAGCAGATCCGCACACTCGAGGCCGCGCTCGGCGCGGACCTCGAGGAGCTGGTCAGTTGGATTGACGATGGCGCGATGGTGATCGGCGCAACCGGCGGAGAGCCGTACGCCGGCCTGCTCCTCGTGCCGAACGACCGGGATGCCGCCGAGCGGCGGCTCAATCAGCTCGCATCACTCGCCAGCCTCGGCGCGTTGGATCCCAGCAGCGGGCTGAGCGTGGACGAGGAGGACGTCGACGGGGTCACCGTCACGACGATCACCTGGAACGACCCGGACGCGGCGCCCGACATGGGAATGGGCATGCCGAGCTTCGGTGGCCTGGTGGTCGAGTACGCGCTGACCGAGGATCGAGCAGTGATCGGCATCGGCGACGCATTCGTGCGCCGTGTTCTGGCCCTCGAATCTGCCGACGCGCTCGCCGCTCAGGCCCGCTACAGCGAGGCGATCACCGAGTTCGGCGGCAGCCAGAATGCCGCTGTCGCGTGGCTCGATCTGCGCGGCGTGCGCGAGGCGGCCGAAGAGGCGCTCGGCCCGATGATCGAGGCCGGCGATCCAGATGGGATGTACGCAAGCGAGATCCAGCCCTGGCTGCTTCCGCTCGACCGGCTGGTGAGCGTGACCAAGGTGGACGGTGACGTCATGACGCAGCGCGGCGCACTGCTGTTCGAGTGAGCCCCGAGCCGGAGCCGCTGCGCGATGGGCGCGAGGGGGAGGGCGGCATCGCGGCGGCCGGCGAACGGCTGCGAGCGGCCGGCGTCGACCAGCGCTCGTGGAGCAACGGACCGGGAGATCGGTTCGGTGCCCATGAGCACGCGAGCACCAAGCTCCTGGTCTGCGCCGAGGGATCAATCACCTTTCTGATCGGGTCCGATGAGCACCGCTACGAGCTGAGGGCGGGCCACGGATTCGTCCTGCCAGCTGGGACGCGGCACGCGGCGGTGGTCGGGCCGGACGGTTGCATCTGCGTCGAGGGATACCGCGACTAGGTCGTGTGCGTCCGGCGCGAGGCCACTTCTCGAGCCTCCTGCTCGAACCTGTTGTCGTGATACCAGCGCTTGCCCTTGCGGCGGACGCTCCATGAGTCGGCGAGGTAGATCAGCGGGAACCCCAGCCCATGCCGCGCCCACTGGCGAACGTGCTCGAGCTCATGCTCGAGCTCCGCGCCGCGCAGCGGCCGCCACGCGTAGATGCGGCTGCCGATCGTGATCGCGAGCCAATCCTTGACGATCAGCGTGCCGACGATGCGAAGCCAGGGCCACACGATCACGCGGTGCGATGTCATTGGTCTGAACGCAGCAGCAGGTCGCGGCGATCGCCCCAGTGATCGAGAAACCGATAGAAGTTGCGCTTGCTCAACCGATCGCGCTCGACGTCCGGCAGGGCGGTGTATCCGCGGTGCTCGTGCTGCACGAGGGGCAGATCGGCGACGCGCATGGCACGCCACCCGGCGTTTCGCAGCGCAAAGCTGAGGTCGAGATCCGCGTTCCGATAGAACCGGAATCGACGATCGAACCCCTCAACCACCTGCAGCGCCTCGCGTCGCAGCGCCAGGCAGTAGCCCTCCACGGCGTCCACCTCTCCCGGGGGCGCCTCCTCGAACTGGCGGCCGTCCGCGCTGGTCACGCCCCACCCACCGGCCAGGCCGACTCGCGGATCATCGAACGCCGCCAGCAGGGGCGTGACGAAGTCGCCGATCGGCTCGATCGAGGTGTCGAGCACGATCGTCACTGAGCCGCGGGACCGTCGCAGGCCCAGGTTGCGGGCATCCGCCCATCCGAGCCGCCGGCTGGTCCGCAGAATGGTGGCGGGTGAGGGGTCGGGAATGAGCTCGTCGAGCGCGAAGCTCGGGGCGTTCGCCACGAGGACCAGCTCGTGGTCGACCTCCGGTGGGTGCGATTGCAGGCCGACCAACAGTCGTTGCAGGTCATCGGAATGATCCTCCGCCACGACCTGGATGGAGACGCGAACGGTGGGCGGCTCGCCTAGAAGCGAGGCAAGGTCGTCGGGATCGGCATAGCCGGTCGCGACCGGCTCCCGCGGCAGGAGCGGCCGCATCGCCGAGCCTCCGTGCCTGTCCTGGACCTCCCACCCGCGGGCGGCGATCTCGTCACGCAGGGCATCTGCCCGGGTCCAGTCCTGCGCCTCACGCGCGGCGGCTCGCTGCTCCACCAGCGCTCGCACGTCGGGCGGGGGGCGGGATTCAGGGGGCATGAACGGAAGTACTCCTGAACAAGACCGAACGTACCGGATGGTCCGTGGTCACCGCAACCTTACTATCCGACCACGAGCCGCACCCACCGCACCTGCCCGGTGCGATCCGGCCCGTTGCAGTGCCCCAACACGAAGGATGACCACCACCGATGATGACGAACGAGGTCGGCAAGCTCCTCACCGCGGCCGAGGTCGCCGAGATGCTGCATCTGCACGTGAACACCGTGAAGCGCCTGGGCGATCGCGGCGAGCTCCCGTTCTTCCGCGTCTGCAAGCGTGGCGACCGTCGCTTCCGCTACGACGACGTGCTCGAGTTCCTCCACCGCGCCAAGTAGCGCCATATCTGCTCCCGGCTCGTCCGGGGCACCCCTGCCAGGGGACTTGCCGACGACCGCCGAGGTGCCAATTCTCGGCGGTCGTCCGCATCTGTCGCATAATCGGCAGCTCATGACCGATGCATCGACGACGCTTCACGACGCCCGAGAGCTGCTCGACGCCGGTGAGCTCGAGGCTGCCGCGCGCCACGTTGAGTCCCTGACTCGCGATCCCGATCGCGATCATGCGGGCGAGGCGTGGATGATCGTCGGAGCGGCCCGCTATCGGCTCGACGACGAGGAGGGCGCGATGGTCGCCTGGCGATCCGCAGCCGACGCCGGGGGCGCCAACGCCTGGCTGGCCCACCGCAGCGTGGCGGAGCAGAACGTGCGCGACGGGCAGCTGGAGGATGCGATCACCGCCTACCGCGAGGCCGATCGTCGGGCACCGGCGGCGGAGCGCGGCCCCATCGCCAACCGGATCGCGTGGCTGCTCAAGGAGACCGGGCACGATTTCGCGGCGCGGCGCCAGTTCAACCGGGCCCGCGGGGCGTACGCGACGTACGTGCCGATCGTGAGCTACGCGATCATCGGCATCTGCGTGGCCCTCTTCGGCATCGACGCGATCCTGAGCGGCGGCGCCACCCTGGGCGGTGGTTTTCTGGGAGGACAGCCAGGCCCGCTCGGACAGGACAACCTGATCAACGGCTTCTTCGTCGCCCGTGGCGAGTGGTGGCGGATCATCACCAGCGCGTTCTTCCACCTCGGACCGATCCACCTGGCCTTCAACATGTACGTCCTGTATCTCTACGGCCAGATCGCCGAACGGATGTATGGCCGGGTCGAGTACGCCGCGATCTACCTGCTATGCGCCGCCGGCGGCAGTGTCCTGACGATCCTCGTCGAGCCCCAGCAGTTCGCCGCGGGAGCTTCGGGCGCGATCTTCGGGATCATCGGGCTGCTCTTCGTCGTCTCGCGGCGACATCACGCGGTGCTCGGTCGCGAGTCACGCTCGATGATGGCGGGCATCGGCACCTATCTCATCTTCCTGCTCGTGTTCACCTTTCTCGTGCCAGGCATCAGCCTGACCGGGCACCTCGGCGGACTGGCCGTGGGAGCCACCCTCGGATTCCTGCTGCCACCGACCGGCGTCGAGACGATGGGCGCGATGTGGCGCGCACCGACCGGCGAACGGCTGGCGAGCGGCATGCCGCGCGGCCTGCGGGTGGCGGTGTACGGCGCCGTGGGCGGGCTTCTCGTCCTCGGCTCCTACCTGGCGGTGAGTCCGTTCCTCGGTTGACCGTGGCTGCGCTCCACCGTAGGATGCCGATCCCAACCGAATACAGGCATCGACCGGGACAAGTACCCGATGGTGGCGGCCAGATCGAGCGAGCCGGGACAGTGGGAGCCGGCGTGGATCGCATCGGCGAATGGGCCCGTGAGCCTCGCCTCGACGCGCTCGACGTGAGCGGCTAGCGGCGACGAACCGACCCGACGTTACCCGGGTCGACAAGTGCGGGCCATGCGGTCCGAACGAGTGTGGCACCGCGGATCGACGCCTCCGTCTCTCGAGATGGAGGCGTTTGTGTTCGTTCGAAGCTGGAAGGACCCGATGTCGTCACCGAATCCCGATTCACCGACGCCCCGCCCCGCGGTCGGCGCGGCGGTGGAGATGGTCGCCGCGGGGGCAGTGCTGCCGGCACCACTGGCCGAGGCCGCGATGGAGCAGCTGATGGACGGCTCCGCTCCCGCGACCCAGGTGGCGGCGCTGCTCGCGATGCTGCGCGTTCGGGGGGAGACTCCCGAAGAGCTGGCGGCCTTCGCCCGGGTCATGCGGGCACGCGCGGTGCGGGTCGAGGCACCGGAGGGGGCGGTCGACCTGTGCGGAACCGGGGCCGATGGGGCCGGAACGTTCAACATCTCGACCCTGGCGGCATTCGTCGTTGCCGGCGCCGGCGTGCCGGTGGCGAAGCACGGCAACCGGGCTGTCACCAGCCGATGCGGCTCGGCCGACGTCATCGAGGCCCTCGGGATCGCGCTCGACCCCGGCCCCACGGCCGTCGCGGCGCGCATCCGCGACATCGGTTTCGGCTTCATCTTCGCTCCGTCGTACCACCCGGCCATGAAGCACGCGGCACCGATTCGGCGCGAGCTGCCGATCCGGACGGCCTTCAACCTGCTTGGGCCGATCAGCTCACCGGCAGGCGTTCGCCGCCAGCTGCTCGGAGTCGCCGATGAGCGCCTGCTGCCGCTGATGGCCGGCGCACTGGCGCGACTGGACACCGAACGCGCCCTCGTCGTGCACTCCGGCGACGGCCTCGACGAGCTGTCGCTGGCCGCCCCGAACCGCGCCATGCTGGTCGAGGGCCGAATGGTCGGGGAGCTGACGATCGATCCGGCCGAGCTCGGGCTGCGAAGCGCTCCGCGCAGCGCGTTTGCCGGCGGCGATGCCCAGCTGAACAGCGCCATCGCGCTCAGCGTGCTCGGCGGCGAGCCGGGCGCCGCGCGTGACGTCGTGCTGTTGAATGCGGGTGCCGCCCTGTTCGTGGCCGGCCACGCCGCCGATGTGGCCGAGGGGATCGCCATCGCCGCCGAGGCAATCGATTCGGGTGCCGCCGCCAACGTGGTGGATGCCTCGGCCAGCTTCGTGGACGCCTGACCGCCGATGACCGGAACGGTGCTCGACGACCTCCTGGCCGCCGCACGGCGCCGCTCGCGGGCCGATGCGCGGATCACCCCGCTGGCCGAGCTGCGGCGCGAAGTCGGTCGCCTGCCGGCGGCCCGTCGTTTCGAGGCGGCGCTGCGATCGTCGGACCGCGTCTCGCTGATCGCCGAGGCAAAACGCTCGTCACCGTCGGCCGGCCGGTTCGGCCTGGTCGGGGGCGCCGGGTCGGTGGGAGCTTTGACGCGCGGGTACGCGGTGGCCGGCGCCGCCGCGCTGTCGATCGTCACCGAGCCGACCCGATTCGGCGGCAGCGATGACGACCTCGTCGAAGCGGCTCGTGTCGGACTGCCCGTCCTGCGCAAGGACTTCGTCGTGGATCGATTCGGGATCTGGCAGGCGCGCTCTCTCGGGGCCGATGCGGTCCTGCTCATCGTCCGGGCGCTCGACGGCGATCTCCTGCGGGACCTGCTCCTCGAGGCCGGGCGCGCCGGGCTCGACGCGCTGGTGGAGGTTCACGATGCCGCAGAGCTCGACCGAGCTCTCGAGGCGGATGCCACGCTGATCGGGGTCAACGCGCGGAACCTCGCGACCCTCGAGGTCGACATCGCATCGGCGCTTCCGTTGCTGCGTCGGGCGGCCGATGCCGGGGCAACCGTGGTCGCCGAGAGCGGCATCGCCGAGGCGGAGGACGTGGAGCGCGTGGCCGGGTGCGGCGCGGCTGCGGTCCTGGTCGGCACAAGCCTGCTGCGCAGCGACGACGCGGCCGAGGCCGCGGGTCAATTGGTGCGCGCCGCCCCGTCGCGCAGCGGATCACCGGCGCTTCCCTTCCCGCACAGGCCGGCGGTCAAGGTCTGCGGAACGCGGAACGCGGCGTCCATCCGTGCCGCGGTGGAGGCCGACGCGGACCTCGTCGGGATCGTGATGGACCCGAAATCGAAGCGATCCGTTGACGTCGCGGCCGCGGCCGAGCTCGTGCGCGACGCGCAGCGCGTGCGCCCGGTCCTCGTCTTCCGCGCGCCCGGGCGCGACGATGTCGCCGACGCGTTGCGCCACACCGGGGCCACCGGGATCCAGCTGGCGGGGTTCGACGCCCCGCCGGCGTGGACGGCGGAGCTCGCGGAGTCGCTCGAGACCGTCATCGGAGTGCTTCATCGGCCCAACTCGGTCCGCGCCGCGCTCCTCGACGCCGAGGCATGGATCGCGGCGGGAGCCACGCACCTCCTGCTCGAGGGGGCGCCGGCAGAGCATGGCGGCGGATCGGGATCGGGAGCGCCGCTCGACCTGGCGCGGCGCCTGAACCGCATCGTGCCGGTCGGCGTGGCCGGTGGCCTGACGCCTGGCAACGTGGCGCGTGCCGTGCGGGCCTCGCGCCCCGCCCTCGTCGACGCGGCCAGCGGCCTCGAGCGCGCCGGCACGTCGGACCCGCGACGCATCCGGGCCTTCGTGCGCAACGCCCGGCGAGATCCCACCGGCGCCGACCGGGTCGACGCGTCCGGCCGCTTCGGCCGCTTCGGCGGTCGATTCGTGCCCGAGACGCTGATTCCCGCGCTCGATGATCTCGAGGCGGCATGGTCCGAGGCTCGTGGTGACCCGCAGTACCGCGCCGAGTTGGAGCGCCTGCATCGCGACTTCGTCGGGCGGCCGACGCCGCTGTTCCCGATGCCGGCGGCCGCGCTCGCTGGCCGTGGCGGCCGCGGCACGTCGGTCTGGCTCAAGCGCGAGGATCTGGCCCATACCGGCGCGCACAAGATCAACAACGCCATCGGCCAGACGGTGCTCGCCCGACGGATGGGTAAGCCGCGCGTGATCGCCGAGACCGGCGCCGGGCAGCACGGCGTGGCAACGGCGACGGCCTGCGCGCTGCTCGGCCTGGAGTGCGTCGTCTACATGGGCAGCACCGACATCGAGCGGCAGGCGCCCAACGTGCGCCGCATGGGGCTGCTGGGGGCCGAGGTCCGCCCGGTCAGCACCGGTAACGGCACGCTGCGCGATGCGCTCAACGAGGCGCTGCGCGACTGGGTGGCCAACGTGAGCAACACCTTCTACGTGCTCGGATCCGCGGCCGGTCCGCACCCGTACCCCGAGATGGTCGCGACCCTACAGGAGGTCATCGGCCTCGAGGCCCGCGCGCAGATGCTGGGGTCCATCGGGCGCGTTCCGGACGCCGTCGTGGCGTGCGTCGGAGGCGGCAGCAACGCGATCGGCATCATGCGGCCGTTCCTCGACAGCGCCGCACGGCTGATCGGCGTCGAGGCCGGGGGTCGGGGAGACGACCTGGGTGACAACGCGGCGTCTCTCGGCCTTGGCGCGCCGGGTGTCCTTCATGGAGCCTTCACGATGCTGACGCAGGACGCGGCCGGGCAGGTCGTCGAACCACACTCGGTCAGTGCCGGCCTCGACTACCCGGGGGTCGGGCCCCAGCTCGCGGCGCTGGCGGAATCGGGTCGGCTGGAGGTCCAGCGCGCGACCGACATCGAAGCGCTCGAGGCGACGCGGTGGCTGGCGCGCACCTGCGGCATCATTCCGGCGCTCGAGTCGGCGCACGCCCTCGCTGCCGTCCTTCGCATGCTGCCCTCGTTCGCGGCCGACGCCCACGTCCTCGTCAACCTCTCCGGTCGCGGCGACAAGGATCTCGGCATCCTCGAGCACGAGCTGGCCGAGTGATGGGAGGGAGCGCGCACATCCGCTCGGCATTCGCGCTGGCAGGGGATGAAGGGCGGACCGCCCTCATTGCCTACATCCTGTCCGGGTTCCCGACCGAGGCCGATGCGCTGGCGGCCGCCGATGGCGCGCTGGACGGCGGGGCGGATCTGCTCGAGATCGGCGTGCCGTTCAGCGATCCCCTGGCCGACGGCCCCACGATCGCCGATGCGGGTCGTGTTGCCCTGGCCGCCGGCGGCGGGTTGGCATCGGCATTGCGACTGGTGGCAGCCCTGCGCGCAAGAGGCCGGCGCCAGCCCGTCCTCGTCATGAGCTACCTCAATCCACTGCTCGCGGCGGGGGAGCATCAGACGTTTCGGGCAATCGTCGATGCGGGTGCCGACGGCCTGATCGTGCCGGACCTTCCGGCGGGTGCCTCGAGGCGCGTCGAGCGGCTGGCGGCCAGCCTCGGGCTGGGTCTGTCGTTCCTGGTTGCCCCCAACACGTCGGCGGATCGGATCGAAGCCGCCATCGCCGCCTCCTCGGGATTCGTGTACGTCGTCCCGCTGTTCGGGGTCACCGGCGCGCGGGAGGCGGTCGCGTCGGGTGCGGCCGAACTCATCGATTCGGTTCGACGCCGTGCCGCCGGACGGGCGCCGGTCGCGGCCGGCTTCGGGCTCAGCACCGCGTTCCAGGTCGCGGAGCTGGCATCGTCGGCGGACGGCCTCATCGTCGGCTCGGCGCTCGTCGCCGCGATCCGCGACCACGGGCCGACACGCGTGGAACCCCTCGTCCGCGAGCTGCGCTCGGGGACGCCGCGCGATGCCGCACGAGCCTGAGCCGCATCGGTGAGTGGGCGCAGCGCTATGCTCCGATGACCTCCACATGAGACGAGCCAATGTGCTTCGACGATGACGCGCGACCGCCCTTGCCGCCAATCCGCGGCGCGGCACTGGACGCCCGCGACCTGACCCTCACAAGCCGCGACGGCGCATCAATCCGTGCCTACGCGGCCCTCGCCCTGCAGTCGACCGGGGTCGGGATGCTGATCATTCCCGACGTACGCGGACTCCACCCCTACTACGAGGAGCTCGCCCTGCGCTTCGCCGAAGCGGGGGTCCACGCCATCGCCGTCGACCTCTACGCCCGAACCGCATCCGGTGAGCCCCGTGGCGTGGACTTCGACCACGAGCCGCACGTCATGGGGCTCGATCCCCAGGCCGTGAACGACGACGTCGCGGCGGCCGCGGCCTGGATGTCCGACCATGCCGAGTCCCTGTTCAGCATCGGCTTCTGCCTCGGAGGCCGGGTCAGCCTGGTCCAGGCCAGCACGGGTCTGGGCCTGGCGGGCGTCATCGGCCTGTATCCCTGGCCGGTCGGACCGCACCGCTCGGGCATCGCGGCTCCCGCCGACCTGGCCCCGAGCTTCGCGTGCCCGGTGCTCGCCATCTTCGGCGGTGCGGACCGCGGCATTCCCGAGGATCAGCGCGCTGCCTTCGACCACGCGCTGGCGCAAGCCGGGGTCCCGCACCGTTCGGTCTCCTACGTCGACGCGCCTCACTCCTTCTTCGATCGGAATGCGCAGGAGCACGCCGAGGCCAGTGCTGCCGCCTGGGACGAGATCCTGAGCTTCGTCGCCTCGCCGGGCTAGGCGCCGACCGTCGTTCGCTCCTGGGTCGGCGTGCGGGCGCCCGACGGGCGGATCGGCCG
>JBDSJJ010000021.1:0-30077 GCA_039917415.1 Candidatus Limnocylindria bacterium
GCGAGGCCGGCGGCATCGCGCAGCGCGTATCGGCCGTGCCGGTGGTGCGTATACGACCCGAGAATCGCGGACGGGATGATCACGAGCAGCGAGGTTCCCTGCGCCACATGCTGATCGAAGCCGGCCAGCAGGACCGCGGCCGGCACGATCACGAGACCGCCCCCGATGCCGAAGAGCCCGGCCAGGATGCCGGCGCTGAGGCCGATGGCCAGCAGGACGGCGATCTCGATCGGCGTCACGAGACGAGCATCGTGATGCCGACCGCGACCATGAGCACCGCGAAGCCGATGCGCAGGCGATCGTCACCGACCCGCGGCATGACCCACGTGCCGACCTGGACCCCGACCAGCGACCCGACTGCGATCACGAGCGCCGCCGGAAGGTCGACGCTATCCGCCCGGCCGAAGATGAACGCGCCGACGGCCGCGATCGGCACGATGGCGGCCAGCGAGGTCGCCGAGGCGCGACCCTGCGCCATGCCGGCCAGCAGGACCATGGCCGGCACCATGACGATGCCGCCGCCGACCCCGAACAAGCCGCTGAGGATGCCCGCCCCGAGACCGATTCCGACGAGGACCAGGGTCGTGCGCGACGTCATCCCTGGCGCTACTGGGTCGTGCGGCGGTTATAGAGCCAGATGCCCAGGGGCAGGGACACGACCAGGAATCCCAGCGACCACAGGATGGCCGGGATGGCGGCGGGTCCCGGTTCGCCGGTCAGGGTCAGGCTGCGGACCGCGTCGATGACCAGCGTCATCGGCTGGCGATCGGCGAACCAGGCAAGCCAGTCGGGCATGCTCGACGTTGGAACGAACGCGCTGCTGACGAACGTGAGCGGGAAGACGACGGCGAAGATGACGCCCTGCAGCGCCTCCGGCGTCCGTACCAGCGACCCGGCGGCGACCCCGATCCAGGACAGGGCGAAGCCGAACAGCAGCATGATCCCGATCGCGGCGATGCTCGGCAGCAGCCCCCCGGTGGGTCGGAATCCAAGCGCCATGCCGACGGCCCACATGATGGCGACGGCGAGCAGGGCGCGCAGCAGGTCGGTGAAGGTTCGCCCGGCCAGGACCGACGACTGGGACATCGGCAGCGAGCGGAATCGGTCGATCATGCCCTTCTGGAGGTCGTTGGCCAGCAGGACCGAGGTGTAGATTCCGGCAAAGGCGATGGTCTGCACGAAGATGCCGGCCATCAGGAAGCTCGTGTAGTCGAAGTCCCGAACCTCGATCGCGCCGCCGAATACGAGACTGAACAGGACCACGAACATGATCGGGCTCAGCGTGACGTCCAGCAGAAGCTCCGGCGTGCGCTTGATGTGGATCAGGTTGCGCCGGACCATCTCGACCGTGTCGCTGAGCCACCAGGACACGCCGCTCATGCCTCCACCTCCACGGTCTCTTCGGCCGGACGGCCGGTCAGGGACAGGAACACCTCGTCCAGGGTTGGACGTCGGAATCCGATGTCGTCCACGTGCACTCCCGCTGAGTCCAGCTCACGGATGGCGTGCGTCAGGACCCCGTCGTGTGCCGTGATCGCGACGCTGACCCGCCGCGACTCGTCGACCACGTGCGCGGCGCCGTCACCCAGTGCCTCGAGCACTCGCCGGGCGGCGTCGAGGTAGGCGGGTTTGTCCACCGTGATCTCGAGGCGCTCGCCGCCGACCTGGCGCTTGAGCTCCGTCGCGGTCCCGCGGGCGATCACCCGTCCATGGTCGATGACAGCGATGTCGTCCGCAAGTCGATCGGCCTCTTCCAGGTACTGCGTCGTCATGAGCAGCGTCGTGCCGCCACGCGCCAGGTCGGCGATGAGCTCCCACATCGACAAGCGGCCCTTGGGGTCGAGCCCCGTCGTCGGCTCGTCGAGGAAGATCACGGGTGGCTCCGCGATGAGTGCCGCCCCGAGGTCGAGCCGGCGACGCATGCCGCCGGAGTAGGTCTTCACGGGGCGGTTTGCAGCGTCGCCGAGCTCGAATCGCTCGATGAGCGCCGTTGCCCGCTGCCGTGCGACACGGGCATCCAGGCGATACAGGCGGCCCACCATGAGCAGGTTCTCGAGACCGGTGAGGAGCTCGTCGAGCGCCGCGTACTGCCCCGCAACACCGATCCGGGTGCGCACTTCCGCCGGATGCTGGACAACATCGATGCCGGCCACGGTGGCATGACCCGCGTCGGGTCGGATGAGCGTCGTAAGCACGCGAACGGCCGTGGTCTTGCCGGCACCATTCGGCCCGAGCACGCCGAGGATCGTGCCTTCCGCCACGTCGAGGTCGAGGCCGGCCAGGGCGTGGGTGTCGCCGAAGGATTTGTGGAGGCCGACGGCCTCGATCATGGTTTGGGTCATGCAGATCCAGCGTACAAGACTTTTATTTTGGGTTCCCGGGGTGCATCCTTCGCCGATGGCAAAGCCGCTTGATCATCAACGCCTGTCAGCCGATGTCCTGACCAGCACGGGTGGTGCGGTCGTTCCTCAGTGGCGCAGCGGGTTCTCGCAGGCCAGCGATATCCAGTTTCGCGAGCTGCTCGAGCAGCTTCCGGCAGCGGCTTACACCACTGACGCCACGGGGCTGATCACCGAGCCCCGGCATCCGCCACAGCGGATTCTCATCGTTGACGACAACCGCGACGCCGCCGACGCTCTTGCCGGGCTGCTCGAGCTCGACGGCAACGACGTCCATGTCGCCCATGACGGGGATGTTGCCCTGGCCATGGCAGAGGAGCTGCGTCCGCAGGTCATCCTGCTCGACATCGGGCTCCCGAGCCTCAACGGCTACGAGGTCGCCGAGCGGATCCGGGCAACCGAATGGGGAGCTTCGATCCTGCTGTTGGCGCTGACCGGCTGGGGGCATCCCGACGACCGGGCAAAGACGGAGCGTGCCGGATTCGACGAGCATCTCATCAAGCCCGTCGAGATCGATACGCTCACCGAGCTGCTCGCGGGGCACGCAGCGGAGCGCTGAACAGGGCTGCGCCGGTGGCCATACTGGCGACCATGGCGCGCATTGCGGTCGTCTTCACCGGCGGAACCATCTCGATGCGCTCGGATGCCGGGAGCGCCGGCAACGTTCCCACGCTGCGAGGCGATGACCTGCTGGCGTCGGTGCCGGGGCTCGACGCGATCGCCGACATCGAGCCGATCGATTGGGGCCTCATCCCCGCCTCGCACCTCAGCTTCACCCAGGTCCTCGATCTCGGCCGCATCATCGCCACGCAGCTGGAGCGGTCCGACATCGATGGAGCCGTCGTGGTGCAGGGCACCGACGTCATCGAGGAGACGGCGTTCGCCTGGGATCTCCTGCCCCTCGGCGACAAGCCGGTCGTGGTCGTCGGCGCGATGCGATCGGCCACCCAGGACGCCTACGACGGGCCGGAGAACCTGCGCAACGCGGTCGCGGCCGCCGCCGATCGGCGGCTCCGCGGCCAGGGCGTCGTGGTGACCATGGCGGGGGAGATTCACGGGGCCGATGACGTGCGCAAGACCCACACCCACGCGCATGCCACGTTCCAGAGTCCCAATGCCGGCCGGCTCGGGATGGTCGCCGACGGTGTGATGACGCTCCTGCGCCAGCGAACGCCGACACGCCTGCCGACGATCCCGGAGCGTGCGCGCCTGCCGATCCCGTTGTTGACCGTCGTCCTGGACGACGAGCCGCAGTTTGGCCGGCGCCCGGCCGGGTTGGTGGTCGCCGCAGCCGGAGGCGGCAACTCGCCACCGGCCTACCTCGACATGGCGCGTGCGCTCATCGACGACGGAATCCCGGTGGTCGTCTCGACGCGCGCCGCGTCCGGGCGGCCGCTCCCCGGATACGCGTTCCCCGGCGGCAGCTCGGAATGGTGGGAGGCGGGCGCGATCTTCTCGGGCACGCTGCATCCGCTGAAGTGCCGCGTGCTGCTTGCTCTGGGCCTCGGCGCCGGACTCGATACCGGGGCACTGGCCGATTGCTTCGGCCCCTACGGTGGAGGGCGCGCCGACTCCTGATCAGGCGGGGACGCGGTGGACCTCGAGCAGGTTGGGGCCGCTTCCCGGACGAGCGGTGGACGCCACCAGCACGACGGCGGTATCGGGCTCCAGCGATCGATCCTCACCGATGAGCCAGGCCACGAGCCCCAGCCGCTCGCCCGACCCGTCGGGGCGGATGCAGGGTCGGGCGAGCACCCCGTGGACGAGTGCCAACCGGGCCACGACGGCGAGATCCGGAGAGAAGGCGTGGATCGGCACCCGTGGCCGCAGTGCGGACAGGATGCGCGCCGTCCGCCCGGTGCGGGTGTAGCAGGCGATCGCCGAGACGTCGCGGTCTGCCGCGGTCAGGGCGACGGCCGCGTACGCCAGGGCGTCGGCATCGGTCTCGGCGCCGGCAGGTGCGCCGATTGCGAGGTAGGCCGCCCCGTGCTCCTCACACAACCGGCTGATCCGTCCCGCCGCCTCGGCCGCGAGGATCGGGTGCTCGCCGACAGCGGTCTCGCCCGACAGCATGATCGCGTCGGCTCCGTCGAAGATCGCATTCGCCACGTCACTCGCCTCGGCGCGGGTCGGGCGCGGCGACCCGATCATCGATTCCAGCATCTGGGTGGCCACGATCGTGGGAGTACCCCGGTCCAGTGCCCGTCGCACGAGCTGCTTCTGAAGGATCGGCACTTCCTCGTACGGGAGCTCGACACCGAGGTCGCCGCGGGCAATCATCACCGCGTCAGCCGCGTCGCAGATCGCGTCGAAGCCATCGATGGCGGGCCTGGTCTCGATCTTGGCCACGATCGGCGGGCCATCGGTCCCGAGCAGCGCGCGCAGCTCGGCCACGTCGCTTGCGCGACGCACGAAGGATTGGGCGAGGTAGTCGACGCCCAGCTCGATGGCGCGTGGCGCATCCGCGCGGTCCCGGGTCGTCAGGGATGGGCTCGACAGGCGGTCCGACGGGACGCTGACCCCGGCGCGCGCTCGAACGACCCCTCCGCGCACCACCTCGGTCGCGACGTCGTCGCCGTCCAGCCCCGTGACGCGCAGCTCGACTGCGCCATCGGCGAGCAGGATCCGATCGTCCGGCTCGAGGTCCTCGGCGAGTCCCGACTGGCTCACGTGCGCGCCGTGGTGATCGCCGGGGCCGTCCGCCGAGCGCAGGTGGAACGTCGTTCCCGGTTCGAGCGCGACCTCGTCGGCGGCAAAGTCACCCAGGCGAATCTTCGGACCGGGGAGGTCGGCCATGACTGCCACGTTCCGTTCGGCGGCGACGGCGGCCTCGCGGACGCGCCGAACCGTGAGGGCGTGCTCGTCCGGGCTGCCGTGGCTGAAGTTGATCCTCGCAACGTCCATTCCGGCCGCCACCAGCTCGTCGACGCGGTCGATGCTGGCCGGGCCGATGGTGCACACGAGCTTCGTGCGTGGCTGCGTCACGCCTGGAGTCTAGGTCACACCCGCAGGTCGGAGGGCCTCAGCCCACCACCGCGCCCGACTTGTACGCGGCGCCGGCAGCGCGGCGGCGCTCGTGCTGGCCCAGCAGCCGCTTGCGCAGGCGGATGGCGGTGGGGGTGACCTCGACCAGCTCATCGGCGGCGATGAACTCGATCGAGGACTCGAGGGTGAGGACGCGCGGCGGGGTGTGGATCCGATAGTCACCGTCCGTCGCCTGGGTTCGCATCTTCGAAAGCGCCTTCGACTTCGTGGGATTGACGTCCATGTCCCCGGGCCGCGAGTTTTCGCCGATGACCATGCCCTCGTACACCTCGATGGACGGCCCGACGAAGAGCTCGCTGCGCTCGACGAGCGAGGAGAGCGCATAGGCCCGGGTCTCACCGGCCCGATCGGACACGAGGACGCCACTGGTCCGGTGCGTCACCTCGCCGGCCCAGGGGCCGTATCCCTCGCCGAGCTGGTGCAGCAGCGCCGTGCCACGGGTGTCCGACAGCAACTGCCCGCGATAGCCGATCAGGCCGCGGGTCGGAATGATGAACTCCATGCGCACCCGGCCGTCGGCATCGGTGCTCATCTGCTCCAGGCGGCCGCGGCGGCCGGCGAGCGCCTGCTGCACCACGCCGATGTAGTCCGGCGGAATGTCGATCGTCACGCGCTCGTAGGGCTCCTGGGTCGCTCCGTTCTCGGTGCGCAGGATGACCTCGGGCCGGCTGATCGTGAGCTCGAAGCCCTCGCGCCGCATCTGCTCGATCAGCACCGCGAGCTGGAGCTCGCCGCGCCCGCGGACCTCGAATGTCTCCCCGGACTCCGTGGGGTGGATCTCGATCGCCACGTTCCCGAGGACCTCGCGCTCGAGCCGTGCCCGAATCTGGCGGCTCGTGAGGAACGTGCCGTCCCGACCGGCCATGGGCGAGGAGTTGACGCCGAACGTCATGCGCAGGGTCGGCGCGTCGACGTCGAGGCGGGGGAGGGGACGCGGGTCGGTCGGATCGGTGAGCGTGTCCCCGATCGTCACCTCGGGCAGCCCGGCCACCGAGACGATGTCACCGGCCGTCGCCTCGGTGATGTCGACGCGGTCGATCCCGTGCGCGGTCTGGAGGGCGGTCACGGTCCCGGTCAGCGTCATCGAGCGCCCCGGCTCGACCGAGCCGTCGGGGTCTTCTGCCTCCTCGCGCACGATCGTCACGCGCTGGCCGACACGGATCGTGCCGTTGCGGATGCGCCCGACGGCCATGCGTCCCACGTAGTCGTTGGCGGAGAGGTTGGTCACCAGGAGCTGGAGCGGATGCCCCTCCTCGTGGGTGGGCGGGGGCGTGACCTCGACCATGATGTCGAGCAGGGGACGCAGATCGGTCCCCGGCTTGGCAAGGTCGCGGGTGGCGGTCCCGGCCTTGGCGTTGGTGTAGATCACGGGGAACTCGATCTGGTGCTCATCGGCGCCGAGGTCCATGAAGAGCTCGTAGATCTCGTCGAGGACCTCGGCCGGGCGCGCGTCGGATCGGTCGATCTTGTTGATGGCCACGACCACCGGCAGGTGGCGCTGCATCGCCTTCTGGAGGACGTAGCGCGTCTGCGGCAGTGGCCCTTCGGCCGCGTCCACCAGCAGCAGCACCGCGTCGACCATGAGCAGCGAGCGCTCGACCTCGCCGCCGAAGTCCGCGTGCCCGGGCGTGTCGACGATGTTGAGACGGACGCCGTCCACGTCGACGGTCGTCTGCTTGGCCAGGATGGTGATGCCCTTCTCGCGCTCGAGGTCGCCGGAGTCGAGCACGCGGTCCACTACAGCCTCATTGGCACGGAACGTTCCGGTCTGGCGCAGCATGCCGTCGACCAGCGTCGTCTTGCCGTGGTCGACGTGGGCGATGATCGCGAGGTTGCGCACATCGTGGCGGGTGGCGGTCGTCATCGGCCCCATCGTCGCAGATGCACGGCCATGCCGCAGTACGCGCCCCAGAAGCTGCTGATCTTCGGCGTGGCGCTGACGACGCTTCTCCTCCCCGGCCTGATCTGATCGATCAGCTGCCCAGGCGGTAAAACCGGAAGAAGTCGTTCTCCACCGGCAGCACCTCGAAGCGCGTGAAGCCCGCGTCGTCGGCATAGCCGCGCAGGGTGTCGGGACGCATGACCGTTCCCGTCGCCACGCTCGGCGTCCGAGACCGACCGTCCGGCAGGCAGGTCGTGATGCTCCAGCCGTACATGAAGCGCTCGACCTCGTCGCCCGGCGGACTGAACGACTCCGCCACGCGCTCGTCGACCACGATGAGGGGCGCGCCGGGCCGCAGCGCCGTGCGGATGGCGCTCAGGACCGGCACCGGGTTCGCCATGTCGTGCACTGCCTCGATGATGATCGCGACGTCGAAGTCCGCGCCGACGAGTGTCGCGGCATCCGCGTGACTGAATTTAACCCGATCCCCAGCGCCCGACCCGGCCGCATGCGCGCGCGCAGACTCGATCGAGGGCCCGTCGAGATCGATTCCGAGCACACGGACATGGGGATAGGCCCTGGCAATGGCGATCGTCGACCAGCCCTCGCCGCATCCCACGTCGAGCACGCGCGCCGCAGGCTCGGCCGACAGTCGTTCGTGGACGTCGGCGATCGCGGGCAACCACTCGGCGCCGAGCAGATGGGTGAACGCGGGGCGGTTGAATGCTGCCTGACCCTCGCGCATGTCGGCGCCATATCGCTCCCAGCCCATGCCCGCGCCTGATCGGTAGGCGTCGACCAGCTCGGGGAGGCGGCCGAACGCGGCCACCAGCATGCGCGTCAGCGGCGCCATGAGGTCCGGGCTCTCGGGATCGACCAGGACCGCGGCATGCGCGTCGCTGAGGACGAAGCGGCCGGTTGCTTCCGTCTCCAGGATGCCCGACGTGGCCTGCTGCTCGAGCCATTCACAAACGTACCGCGCGTCGGTCCCGGTGCGAGCGGCCAGCTCATCGGGGCGTGCTGGTCCATCGGCCGCCAGGCTGGCGTACAGGCCCAGGCGGTCGCCGAGGTACACGCCGGCAAGGTCGAAGGCCCCGACGGCATCGGAGAAGAGGCGGTCGCCGAGGGAAGGGGCGGGCGTCGTCATGGGGATCCTCCTGCGGGTTGGGCACGAATCAGCGAGCGCTCGGTCGCGTTCCGGCCACCGCTATGGTGTCCACGCAGTCGGCGGAGTTCAAGTGTCTGATGACGTACGTCGATCGTCCACCCGGAGTGTCGCCGCTCAAGCGTCAGCCGCGGGCCGGCTGGGTCCGGTAGCGCAGCGCGATGAAGATCGTGGCGGCCCCGATGACCAGCGCGACGCTGTTCGGCAGCGCGATCGCGGCGTTGCGCAGGGCGATGCCGTACGCGATCCAAAGGCTGAACCCGATCTCGAGGACCGCCAGGTAGGCAATCGACACGTCGGCCGAGGAGCCTCGCTCGAGCATGCGACGGATCTGGAGGAGCGGCGAGAGGGCCATCAGCACGCCCCAGCTGGCGGCGGCAACGGCAAGCGTATCGGTCATGGGAACTCCGGGTAATCGAGGCGCTCAGACCGATTGGGCCGCGTTCGCTGGGCGGGTGCGACCATCGAGGAGCGCTCGCGCGGCCTCACCATCCTACTCCGGCACCGGAATGGCCTGGCTCGGTCCCGACTCAGTCACTGCCGCGGGCCGCTGGCGGAGCTCGAGCGCCGGGACCAAGAGCATGACCACGACGGCGGCCCCTGCCGCGCCGGCCACGGCCAGCCACATCGCATTCGCGATGGCCAGCGAGAAGGCCTGGTGGATGGCGTCCACGATCTGGCCGATGAACGGCTCGACCGTAGGCCGTGCGGCGGCGGGGACCGAGGACAGGATCTGCTGCCCGAGGTCCACGCCAACGCCGGTCAGGTTGGCATCGGCTGCCGCTCCGGCGGACGCAAAGCGGTCGACCAATGGCTGCGGCACCCCGCCGGCCGACAACTGGCGTGGAATCTCGTTGGCGAGCGAGGTTCCGAAGATCGTGCCGGCCAGGGCGAGGCCCACCGAGCCACCGACCTGGCGGAAGAACGTCAGGGCGCTCGTCGCCGTCCCGAGCATGCGCGGTGCGACCGCGCTCTGGACCACGATCGTGAAGACCGTGAAGGACGGTCCGATTCCCACGCCCGCGATGAACATCCAGAGCCAGACGGTGGTGACCGGCGTGTCGGCCCGGATGCCGGTCATGAGGAACAACCCGATCGTCCCCAGCGCCATGGCGCCGACCGTCATCCACTTGTAGCGCCCGGTGCGGGCCACGATCAGGCCGGACAGGATCGAGCTGCCCATCACGCCGGCCATGAGCGGCAGCATCTGGTAGCCCGATTCGGTCGCGCTCGAGCCGAGAACGAACTGGAACCAGCGCGGGACGAAGATCACCGCGCCGAAGAACCCGAAGGTGATGAAGAACGTGGCGACGATCGAGGCCGTGACCGTTCGATTCCGGAAGAGGCTCAGCGGCAGGATCGGCTCAGCGGCGCGCGACTCGATCCAGATGAAGAGCGCGCCCATCACCGCACCCACGAGCATGAGGCCACCGACCTGCGGGTCGGTCCAGTCGCCGGTCTGCTTGTTCGTCAGTCCGAGGAGAAACGGGATGAGGGCAGCCGCGAACACGGACGCGCCGAGGTAGTCGATGGATCGCACGGCCTCGGGATGGCGCACCGGTGGAAGGAGGCGCCACAGAACCGCGAGTGCCACGATCCCGACCGGCAGGTTGACGAGGAAGACCCAGTGCCAGCTGATGGTGTCGGTCAGGAATCCGCCGAGCGCTGGTCCGAGGATCGACGCGATGGCGAAAACGGCGCCGAACAGGCCCTGGTACTTGCCGCGCTCGCGCGGGCTGAACAGGTCGCCGATGACCGCCAGCGCGATCGGGAAGATGGCGCCAGCGCCGAGGCCCTGGATGCCGCGGAAGGCGATGAGCTGGATCATCGACTGCGAGAGGCCCGCCAACAGGGATCCGATCAGGAAGAGGCTGACGCCGAACATGATCATCGGCCTGCGGCCGAACTGGTCGGAGAGCTTCCCGTAGATCGGTCCGGTCACCGTCGCAGCCAGAAGGTAGATCGTGACCACCCAGACGTACAGCTCGTTGCCGGAGAGGTCGGTGACGATCCGCGGCAGCGCGGTCCCGACGATGGTCTGGTCGAGGGCACTCAGGAAGATGGTGAGCAGGATGGCTCCGAGGATCTCCATCCTCGCGCGATGATCGACGTGGACGGGTGCCTCGTCGACCGCGGGCTGTAATGTCATGCGATCGATTCCTCTGCTGCCGCGATCTGACGCGCGGCCTGGTTGAGATCCCGGACCGATGCCGCGAGCCGTCGCAGCTGGCGGTCGTCCATGGTTGCGATCAGGCGCGTGATGCGCTCGCGACGGCTTCGCTCCATCTCGCCGATGAGCTCACGGCCGGCGTCGGTCAGCCCCACGAGCACGACCCGGCGATCGAGGATGTCGTGCGAGCGCTCGACGATCCCGCGCTCGGCCAGGCGTCCGATGATGCCCGTGGCGTTGGGCAGGGCCACGTCGAGTTCCTCGGCGATGCGGCTCATCGGCAATGACCCATGCATCTCGAGAAGGGCCAGGACACCGAACCCGGCCATCGACAGGCCGTGGGCATGGCAGCGCGCCGCCCACGCTCGCCGATGGTGGGCGAGCAGGGGTGCGAGTCCGTCGATGATCTCCGACGTAAGCGTGTCGTCACTGCCGGATGTGGTGGTGATGGTCAAGCCGATCATTATGACGGGATGAACTATTCCGTCAACCGCAATGGTTAGCCTGCGCAATCACACTGGAGCGGCAATCCCCGACCGTGGACGAGGTGTGGATACCTTTGCTTCGATCCGTGAAAGTCGGGGATAAGTGGGCTTGCGCGAGTGCGCCATCCGACCCGATACTTTGGTTGTCCTGAAGGGGCAAGCGACCGGATCACAAGGTTTCGATCATGAGTTCCGGCAGCGGAACCGGAGGCTTCGGCCAAGGGTTCTGACGACAGCGGTGGCTTCGGTCGCCGAGGTCGGACGCCTGTTCCTTCGGGACACTTCCATGCCCGCTGAACTTCCCGATGCACACGAGAACCGGCCCCAGGAATGTCGGGCCGGGTCGGTCGCTGGTGGCCGGGCAACATCGGGCCGCGACCGATCTGCCTCCAGTTCGCGCGCTCCGATTTCTACATCGCCGCCATGAGCGGTCTCGAGCTCCATCGTTCGGCGGCCGAGCCGAAGGAAATGCACGCGTACGACGCCGATCACGCCATGCGTGAGCCTTCCGCGCGGGGCCGATCGGCGCTCATTCCTGGAGCGGGCGCTTCGGCTCGTGTGAGCGAAGGGCTTGCGTGCCGGGCGTATGCTGGCCGGGCCGTCATGCCCTTCGGCGCAGGTGGGGGTTTTTCCGAGATCCTCGGCCGGAGGTGCGCGCGTGGAACTGGCAGTCGGACGGGAGCTCCTGGCAATTCTGCTGCTCAGTGGGGCCGTGATGGCCACGATGTGGATCCTGTCCGCGACTCGGCGATCCCCTCGCTGACTCGCGCGGACACACTCGCGACTCACACTGGCGGGCCGGCTGATCAGCGGGCAACTCCGTAGGGCGTCGTGATGATCTCCAGGACGTGGCCGTCGGGATCATCGAAGTAGACGCCGCGGCCGCCGTCCCTGGTGTTGATCTGGCTCGGCTGCCCGTGTCTCGGGTCGGCCCAGTAGGGCATTCCGCGGGCTCCGATCCGTTCGAAGATCGCATCGAAGGCATCGTCGCTCACGAGGAACGCGTAGTGCTGCTTCGCGATGTCACCCTCGGCGTCGTGGTAGTCCAGGGTCACCTCGTTGTCGACCTCCACGGTCAGGAACGGCCCGAACGGCACCGGAGCCTGCAATCCGAACAGGTCGGCCAGGAACGTCGATGACGCCCGCTTGTCGTGGGCATACACGATGGTGTGGTTGAGCTTGATCACGGCCGGCGCCGGCTAGACCTGCTCCATCGGTGCCGCCGAGGCGGCCTCGACCCCGAGGCCGATTGAGCAGGCGACGCCGGTCGAGTGGTCGGGACAGTAGCCATGCGGATTCTTGGCCAGGTACTGCTGGTGGTAGTCCTCGGCGCAATAGAACTCCGGAGCCGGGACAATCTCGGTCGTGATCTGGCCGAATCCTGCCTTCGCAAGCGCGCCCTGGTACATCTCGCGGGACGCCTCCGCCGCGGCGCGCTGCTCGTCGGAGTGGGTGAAAATCACTGACCGGTACTGGGTCCCGACGTCATTGCCCTGGCGCATCGACTGGGTCGGGTCATGCTCCTCCCAGAATGCCTTGAGCAGCTGTTCGTACGAGACTCGAGCCCGATCGAAGACGACGCGGACGACTTCGGCGTGACCGGTACGGCCGCTGCACACCTCTTCGTAGGTGGGGTTCGGGGTCATGCCGCCCTGGTAACCGACGCTGGTGACTACAACTCCGGGAAGCTGCCAGAACGCCTTTTCGACGCCCCAGAAGCAGCCCGCGCCAAAGTCGGCGAGATCGGATCCCGCCGGATGCGGCCCCTGCAGGGACGCGCCGTTGATGTGGTGGCGCAGGGCGGTGGGGATGGGAGTCTCCCGACCGGGGAGCGCCTTGCCCGGCTCGGGCATCTTGGTCTTGCTGCCGAAGAGGAACATGCGCCAAGTCTACGCCCGAACCGTGAACGTCTCGTGACGGCGTCTAGCCGACGTTCGGCAGCTCCGCCGTCAGGTCCTCGTCGACCACGATGGAGCGAGCCGGCTCCAGGGTCACGGTCGCGAATGCGCTCGATGGATCAGTGTCGCGCATGACACCGCGCAAGAGAAACGTGGTGGCCAGGCCGTCCTCGACGATGGTCATCGGCTCACCGGGCCGCCAGAGGCGGTCGCGGGGCCACGGAATGCGGCGTTCAACGCTGGGTTCGGGCAACGGATCCCCGTTATGGAAGGGCAGAGCCGTGATCGTACGCTGCCCAACCTCCCGACTGCGTGGTCCGATCTGCGCGCCGGCCGGACCATGGGCCGATACCATCGGCCCATGAAGAACGAGGCCCCCGATTATCCCGAGGTGCGGCTCGCGGAGCTGATCATGCCGAATCGCACGAACCACCACGGCACGCTGTTCGGGGGCCACGCCCTGGGTCTGATGGACCATGCCGGCTGGGTTGCCGCAACGCGCTGCGCCAGGCGCACGATGGTCACCGTCGCCTCGGATCGTGTGGAGTTCAAGGTCCCGGTCCGGGCGGGACAACTGGTTGAGCTCGTGGCGAGTGTGACGGCGATGGGCCGGACGTCGGTCACCGTCGGGGTCGACATGTTCTCCGAGGACGTCGCGACCGGCGAGCGGCGGCTGGCGACTTCGGGCAGCTTCGTATTCGTCGCGATCGACGACGACGGGGCCCCGACGCCGATCGCTCGGCCCTGAGGCCCCGTCCACCCGGGTTGAACGTTTGGGCGTCGTGGCGCGTATCCATGACACGAGGCGGGTGGGTGCGACGCGGACCTGACGCACTGCCGGCACGGATCGCGACACGGAGCGTCGCAGTGGCCATGAGCGATCCGCGGCATCCGGCATTCGATGGGTCCGAGACGCCGTCGCAACCCTCCTCGTCCGTCCAGTCCGTGACATCGCGGCGCGGCCCAGGGGCGTGGGTCGCGCCGCAACCCCGTTCGGCTCCCGGCGTCCGCGCGGCTGGTTCGCGCGGAGTTCCTGCGGCTTCGCGAAGTCGACTACGTCGCCGCGGCGCGAGCACTGGGCGCCAGCCCGCTGCGCATCATGGTCCGCCACATGCTGCCGCCGGCCATGCCGCCGATCATCGTGGCCGCGACGCTCGGCGTGGCCGACTCGGTGGTCATCGAGGCGGCCCTGAGCTTCCTGGGCTTCGGCATCAGCCAGCCGGAGGCGAGCCTTGGCAACATGCTGACCGAGGCGCAGACGTACTTCTTCCGGAACCCGTGGCTCGTCGCCTGGCCGGGCCTGGTGCTGATCACGATCGTGATGAGCGCCTCGTTCCTGGGCGACGGGCTCCGCGACGCGCTCGACCCTCGGCAGCGCTGAGGGGGCCGCGCAACAGCAACAAACGTCCCGATCGGGCTCGGGTCCGATCGGGGCATCTGCCTGGATGGAGGCATTGGGTTGCCGACGGTGTTCCATCGGCGCCGATGCCTTGCCATGGACGGAGGGCGCAGGGCGGCTACGTCAAGTGACGTACGGTGAGTGCGCGTGGGGTCTCAAGCCCCTTGGCGACCGTGCGCCCGCATGACCGCCAGCAGTCGATCGTGGTCGAGCGCGTGAGCCGTGACGTCGTCGCGTCCGGTCATGGTCGTGGCGCCCAGCAGCGCGTTGACGATCGCCTCCTCGGTGGCCTCCACCGTGGCCTCGAGCAGGGGATTGATCCTATCGTCGACCACCATGCGCAACTCGACGGTGGAGCGCGGATCGTCCTAGCCGGCGTGGTGCGACAGACCGCGGTTGCCGGTCGCAAAGGCGAGGAACAGGTCGCCCGACCCATGCGAGGCGTAGCTGCCCATGCGGGCCACGCCCATCCCGACTCGCTGCGCCAGCCGCGCGCACTGGTGGGCGAGAAGCGGCGCGTCGGTCGCCACGATGCCGATGATCGAGCCGCCTTCCGGACCAGCGCGACTGCCCAGCGCCTCAACCTGGTCCCAGGGAGACGCGACCCCTTCCCGGTCGATGGCCGCCCCGACCGGAACACCGTCGATGCGCAGCAGCTCTCGGGTGCCGTAGTTCGCCTGCACCAGCACGCCGACGGTCCATTCGGCGGCACGCCGAGAGGCGGTCCCGATGCCGCCCTTGAACTCGTGGCAGATCATGCCTGTCCCGCCGCCGACATTGCCCTCGGCCACCGGACCGGCCGCCGCCGCGTCGAGGGCTGCCTCCACGTGCTCGGGACGTACGTGAAAGCCGTTGATGTCGTTCAGCGCGCCGTCGTACGTCTCGCCGACGACCGGCAGCGACCAGAACGCCTCGTTCGGACCGTGCGATCGCGTCGCGGCCGCGATCAGCGCGTCATGCACCGCGCCGACGCTGTGCGTGTTCGTGATGCCGATGGCCCCGGCCAGCATCCCTGACTCGCGGACCCATTCGAGCCCCGTCAGCTCGCCGTTGCCGTTGAGACGATGCGCCCCGGCAAATACCGGCTCGGTCCAGACGTCGCCGTCGTGCGGCACGATGACCGTCACGCCGGTGCGGACCGGCCCCTCGCCGGGGCGCAGCGATCCTTCGCCCGAGATCAGGGTGGTGTGTCCGACGCGGACGCCGGCCACATCGGTGATCGCGTTGAGATCGCCGGGCTGCATGCGACCGATGCGGATCCCGAGCTCGCGTGCGCGCATCGGCGCAGTCTAGCGGTGGCCCCTCAGACGCGGCCCGGGTCCGCGCTCGGCGCGTGTTACGGCGCGCGCGTCCCAGCCCCGCGACGCTCGACGATCCACAGGCCAGCCAGCACGATGAGCCCGCCAACGAGCGTGAACGGCCCGAGCGTCTCGCCGAGAAGCGCGACCGACGAGAGGACGCCGATGATCGGCACGAGCAGGGCGAATGCGCTGGCCCGCGCCGCGCCGATGCGCGCCACGCCGAGGTTGAACAGGACGAAGGCCGCGACGGTGCCGAAGACCGCGAGGTAGCCGATGCCGGCGAGCGCGCCTGCCGGTGCCGCAAGGACGCGGCCGAGACCGCCCTCCGCGATGGCCGGCGGCACGAGGATGAGCGTGCCCAGCGCCGTGCCATAGAGCGTGGTGCTGACGGCATCGAAGCGCCGATGCGCTACGCGTGCAAGCACGGAGTACACGCCCCAGAACAGGGCGCCGGTGATGAACAGCAGGTCGCCGATCAGGCGTCGATCGTCGGTGACGCCGCTCGGGCTGACCACCAGCAGCAGGCCGACGGCGGCGACCGCCAGCCCGAGCACCCCACGCGGCCCGAGCCGTTCCCCGAGGAAGAGCCCGGCCAGGATGAGCGTGAAGACGGGGGCCAAACCCGGCACGATGATGGCGCCGTCGGAGGCCGGAGCCAGCGTGAGCCCGGTGAGGAAGAGCCAGTTGTACCCGGCCACGGCGGTGAGCGCCAGCCCGAGGATGATCGGAATGTCGCGTCGCCGAACCGGCGACAGGGGACGCTTCGAGATCCGGGCCCAGGCGAAGAGCAGCACGGACGCGATCCCGAAGCGAATGGCGGCGATGGCGAACGGCGGGGCGGCATCGACGGCCACGGCGGCGGCCACCCACGTGCCGCCGAAGGCGACGGCCATCCCGGTCAGCATGAGATACGCGGCGCGGTCGGATCGGTTCATGGCTCCCACAGGTTGGCATCGGCGGCCGTGCGCCGCATCGGTCAAACGTCACGCGCCATCGGTTCGTGAGATGTCGTGGACAGCGTGTGGACAGAGCGCGATCGGCCCGCGAAACTCGGGGATAACTGGGGTTGCCGGACCCCGGTCTCCGATCCGATACTGAGGGCGTCCCGAAGGGGCAAGCGATACCGGATCACATGGCTTCGGTCACGGGTTCCGGTACCGGCAACGGAGGCTTCGGCCGCCGAGGTCGGGGCCTGTTCCTCCGGGGCATTTCGTTGCCCCGGCCTAGACCCCGCCCTCGATCCGGACCTCCTCGATCTCGACGGCCGAACGCAGGACGTGCACGTCGGCGAATCCCTCGCTCTCGAGACCCGTCATCGATTCCGCGAGAAGCCGATGCTGGCGGCGCAGGGCCGCCGGCGGCGGCCGCCGGACCGTCCTCGCCGCGTTGCGCGCCAGCGCCACGTCGAGCGGGATGTCGAGGACGATCGCAACCGCCGGGCGGCGATGGCGGCGCGCGATGGCGACGAGCTGCTGGCGAGCCCAGCCCTCGACGTTGGTCGCGTCCACCACCGTCAGGCGACCCCGGGCCAGCCGCATGGCGATCAGCCGGTGGAGCAGGTCGAACGCGTCGTCGGTCGCCTCCTGGGCGGCCGCGTCATCTGCGATCATCGCGCGCATCGCGTCCGAAGACACGATGCGCGTCGGCGCGAAGTGACGGGTGGCGAAGGTGCTCTTGCCGCTGGCGGCCACCCCGACGAGCGCGACGAGTGCGTGCGGTGGCAGGGCGATGGGTGCTCCGGATGCAGACCGGCCGCCGAGGTTGTCGGCGGCCGGGTTCGTGGCCATGGAGCGCGGGTCAGCCCTGGGCGTCGCAGTCCGGGCACATCTCGGAATCGGGAATCGGCGCCTTCGGCTGGCCGATGGCGCGAGGAAGCGCGCGTCCACAGATCGTGGAGCCGGGCTCGCCGACGAGATGAACCTTGCTGAAGTGACGATCGGGCAGCCGCAATGTCACGTAACGACGCTGCTGCGTGGGGGTCGAGGACACAGGGCGGGACTCCGGGTGCGGGAGGGAATTATGCCAGATTCCGCCCCTTTTCACAAACCCGGCCCCGATCTGGCAGCATGGTAGGCAACCCATGAAGCGCATCGGAATTCTCACCGGCGGCGGCGACGTCCCCGGCCTCAATTCGGTCATCAAGAGCGTCGTCTATCGGTCGAGCGAAGTCGGCTGGGAAGCGCTCGGCATTCGCCGCGGCTGGCAGGGGCTGACCCACGTCGATACCTCGCTCGAGGACGGCGGGGGATTCCTCCGACCGCTTGACCGGGTCTCCACCCGCGCCATCGACCGCACCGGCGGGACGGTGCTCCATACCTCGCGCACGAGCCCTTCCTCCATGGGCGACAAGGCGCTGCCTGAGCATCTCGGGCCCGAACGACGCGCGGAGCTCGAGATCGACGACGGACGGTACGACCTCACGCCGGTCGTCCTCGACAACCTCCAGACGCTCGGCATCGACGCGCTGGTCGCGATCGGCGGCGACGACACGCTGAGCTACGCGGCCCGCCTCGGGCGCGAGGGCTTCCCGGTCATCGCCATTCCCAAGACGATGGACAACGACGTCCATGGCACCGAGTACTGCATCGGCTTCTCGACCGCCGTGACGCGCGCCAAGGAGCTCATCAATCGGCAGCGGACGACGCTCGGCAGCCACGAGCGCATTGGCGTCTTCCGCATCTTCGGACGGAACGCCGGCTACACCGCCTGGTACGCGGCCTACGTCACCAGCGCGCGCTGCGTGATCCCGGAGGCACCGTTCGACCTTGACGCGCTGTCGGGCGTGCTTGCCGACGATCGGCGCCTGAACCCGTCGGGCTACGCTTTCGTCATCGCCAGTGAGGGCGCCATCTGGCAGGGAGGCAAGCTCGGCGAGGTGGGTGCGCGCGATGCGTACGGCCATCGACACAAGGCCGACGTCGGCGAAGCGCTGGCCGATGAGCTGCGCCGCCGGACGGGAGTCGAGACCGTCCACTCCGACCTGACGTACGACCTGCGCTCCGGCGACCCGGACGCCCTGGACCAGATGGTCGCCATCACCTTCGCCAACGTGGCTGTCGACCTGCTGGCGGACGGGCAGTTCGGGCGCATGGTCGCTATCCGGAATGGCAAGTACGACCATTCGCCGCTGCCCGAACGATCGCTCGGCGCGCGGACCATCGATGTCGGGGAGATGTACAACGCGGCACGCTTCCGCCCTCGGTACGAGGCCAAGCTCGGCTCTCCGTTGCTGCTGGGGCCGGCGGTCATCGGGTGAGCCCGGGTGAGGGGGCCTTTGCGCCGCAGCGGCGCCTGCTGACGATCGGCCTCATCGGTCTCGTCACCATCGCGGCGTTCGAGGGGATGGCGGTGCCGACTGTCCTCCCGGCCCTTGTCGGGGAGCTTGGCGGCCTCGACCTCTACGGCTGGGCCTTCAGCGCGTTCTGGCTCACGAACATCATCGGCATCACCCTTGCGGGCTCGGATGCCGATCGGCGCGGACCGGCGCGTGCGCTCGGCGCCGGCGTCGTGCTGTTCGGGGCCGGGATGGTCGTTTCGGGGATCGCCAACGACATGTCGGTCGTCATTGGCGGACGGGCCATCCAGGGGTTCGGCTCCGGCGCGATCGGATCGGTGGTCTACGCATCCATCGCGCGCGCCTATCCGCCGTCCGTCACGCCGCGCATGATCGCCCTGATCTCCAGCGCCTGGATCGTGCCTGGCCTGGTCGGGCCGGCCCTGGCCGGCTGGGTGGCGGACGCCATCGGATGGCGATGGGTCTTCCTCGGCATCGTGGGTCCGCTGCTGTTCATGGGGCTCGCCGTCTATCCGCAGCTCGCGCGGCTCGGGCCGGCGCCACGCTCGTCCGTTCGGTTGCGGAGCGACACGCGGCGCGGTTTCGATGCGCTGCGCCTCGCCATCGGCTCGACGCTGCTGCTCGCTTCGCTTTCGGTCCCGGCGGTGACGATCCCCGGGCCGGAAGTCGAGCTGTCACGCCTCGTGTCGGCGCTCATCGTCGCGGGCCTGGGTGGTGTGTTGGCGTTGACCTCGCTCGGGCATCTCCTGCCCGCTGGCACGCTTCGCATCCGGCGCGGCCGGCCCGCGACCTTCGTGACGATCTTCGCCATCGCCTTCGCCTTTTTCGGCACCGAGGCGTTCGTCCCGCTCACCGTAGTCGAGGTGCGCGGCGGGAGCGTCACGCTCGGTGGCCTGGCCCTGTCGGCCGCCGCCGTGTCGTGGTCGACCGGGTCGTGGCTTCAGGCGCGTGCCGCCGGCGTGGGGACGCGCCGCACCCTGGTCGTGGTGGGCGCCGCGCTGATCGGGCTGGGGATCGCGATCACGTCCCTGGTCTTGTTGCCGCAGTTGCCTGTGCTGGTGGCGGCCGCCGGCTGGATGGTCGCGGGGCTGGGGATGGGCCTTGCCTACTCGATGCTCTCGCTGCTCGTCCTCGAAACCGCTGCCAGCGGGGAGGAGGGCTTCAGCTCGGCCGGACTCCAGCTGATGTTCACGCTGGGCACGGCCTTCGGGGCCGGGGCCGGCGGAGCCATCGTCGCCATGGCCGATGTCGGGCAGCTCACACTGCCGGCGGCAATCGGCATCGTCGATGCGCTGATGTTCGGCATGGCCCTCGCGGCGGTCGTGGTCGCCATCCGAGTGCCGCGGCGCCGCGCGGAACGGCCGGGCCCGAAACCGGTCGGGGGCGCCGTCCAAAGTCCCGCCGGCTGACCCTCCTGCGCCGCCGACAGATCGGCGAATTCGCACCATGCGAGGGGGTCGGGCGCTCATCTGCCGATGCTTCGGCTGCTGGGCGGCCCGGCGATGCGTCTCGTCCGAGTTGCGGCCACCAGTGAGGCGATTGAGCGATGGACTCGCGCCAGAACTGGTGCTTGAGCGCACCGCTGCCGATCCATTGGCTGTAGCGTGGCCCGCGACGGCCTTCGACCCCCTTTCGGGCCATCTTTGAGCCGATGAGTCGGCCGTTGTGGGCCGAAACTGGCCGTCGGGCCGCACCTTGGCGATTTGTCAGCGTTGCCCATCCGGTTGCCAAAGGACATGAGAGGGAGTCGTGCCCGGGCATGGGGACGCGGACGCCAGGCGCCGCGAAGGCGCTGGACCCCAGCTACCCCGAGGTGGGCGGCACGACGACCGCGCCACGCCGGTCGCTGAGGGTCACGCCGATGGCGGCGACGGTGACGCAGGCGATGGCCGCGACGGCAGTCGGCGGCAGCGCCTGGCCGAGGACGAGGGCGCCGACCAGGGCGGCGGTGACCGGTTCCAGCGTCACCAGGATGCCGTAGGCCCGTGCGGTCATCCGTCTCAGCGCCTCGAATTCCAGTGACAGTGGCAGGGCTGTGGAGAGGATGGCCACCGCCAGCGCGCCCGCGAGCAGACCGGGTTCCAGCCGCTCCAGGCCGCCAGCCGCCAGCCCGAAGGGCAGGGTGACCAGGCTGGCCACCGCCATGGCAAGGGCGAGGCCGGCCGTGCCGACGCCGCGCGCCACGCGCGGGCTGATCAGGACGAAGCTCGCCCAGCCGGCGCCGGCCAAAAGCGCCAGGCCGACGCCGAGCGGGTCGAGGTCGCCGCCGATGTCCGGCGTCAGGAGCACCAACCCAGCGACTGCGAAGCCGATCCAGACGAAGTCCCGAGGCCGCCGCGAGGTGATGGCAGCCACGCCGAGCGGTCCGATGAACTCGATGGCCACCGCGACGCCCAGCGGAATCCTCGCGATGGCGCCATAGAAGGACATGTTCATCGCGCCGATGACGCATCCGAACAGCAGCAATAGCCCGACGTGGCGCCGCGCGCCGGCACCGATGTGACCGCGCGTGGCGACCAGCAGCAGGACTGCCGAGAAGGTGACGCGCAGAAAGGTCGTGGCGATCGGCCCCAGCGCCTCGAACAGGTTCACCGCGACCGCGGCGCCGAGCTGGATCGAGACGACCGACACCATCACCAGCGCCGCCGGCGGAACCGCCTCTGCGGCGCGGGCGATTGGGCCGGCGCGCCGATGCGGCTCGGGAGCCTCTGGCCTCGCCGGCAGGTCGACGGTGGGGGGCGTCATCGCGCCATCATGCCGGATCACCGATTAGCGGACGCACCGGCGCAAATGCTGCCGGCCGGGTCCCGACTGGCGCGGGACATTCGACCCTTGCCCGCACGGCGGGCGAGGGGTCAGATGAGGGTCGGCCGTCGCTGCCGGGAGGAGATCCGATGCTCGACCACCGCACCCTGAGCCGCCGATCCTTCATGCGCCGCGTGCTCGGCGCTGGTGTTGGGCTCATGTCGCTCGAGTTCGTCGGCGGGACCCTCGCCTTTCTGTGGCCGAACATCAGCGAGGGTCTGGGTGGCCGCCTCCGGGCCGGCACGATCGACGAGATCCTGGCCGCGACTCCTCGATTTGCGGAGGGCTATCCGCATGGCGTGGTCGCGGCGCGCAGCTTCCTGGTGAACGTGCCCGCCGCGCGGGCGCTGGCCGGCGGCACGCCGAGCCCCAACACCGCGCCGGCAGCGGGCGACATGATTGCCCTGTGGCGAAAGTGCCCGCACCTTGGCTGCATGGTGCCGGAACTGTGCGACTCGGTGAAACGCTTCGAGTGCCGATGTCATGGCAGCACGTACAACATCCTCGGCGAGAAGCTCGAGAAGGGACCGGCTGAGCGGGGGATGGACCGCTTCGCGGTGCTGGTCGAAGACGATGGCAGCGTGGTCATCGACACCGGCGAGATCCTGCGTGGCGCTCCGGAGGGAACGGTCACCTTCACCGATTCTCATCCGGCCGACGTCGGCTGCGGGTGAGGAACGTGCCCCTCAGATGACGTTGAGTTCGCGCTCGTGCTCGCCACGTGCAAGGCGGGCGAAACCGAGAGGCGCCAGGTCGAGCGTCTCGTAACGCCCGGTCGCGATCCACTCGGCGAGCCCGCGGCCGACCGCGGGCGCCTGCTGCAGCCCGTGGCCGGAGAACCCGTTGGCGAACAGCAGGTTCGGAATGCTCGGATGCGGACCGATCACGGCGTTGGCGTCGACCGTGTTCACCTCGTAGTGGCCCGCCCACGTATCGAGCAGGCGGAGCGCGTCGAAACCCGGCACGCGGTGCGCCAGGGTCGGCCACACGAACGACTCGAACGGCCCGTGGTCGACGTCGAGGTCGAGGGTATCGGGGTCCGGATCACCCGCGCGCGGTGAGAACCCCGCGAGGTACGCGGGGCCTTCGGGCCGGAAGTACACGCCGACCGGATCGATGGTCAGGGGGGCTGCACCGAGCTGGGCCGGCGATGAGACGTGGTAGACCAACCGTTTGCGGGGCCGCACGGGGAGCTCGATCCCGGCCATTGCCGCCAGCTCCGCGGCGCGCGGCCCGGTCGCGTTCACGAACCAATCTCCGGCGATGGTCGAGCCATCCGCCAGGCGGACCGATCGCACGCGGTCACCGTCCCGCTCGATGCCGATGACCTCGCCGACCCGCTCGACGACCCCGACCGATCGCGCCTTGCGTCGGAAGCCCTGCAGCCAGGCGTAGGCATCGAACCAGCCCTCGTCGGCCAGGCCGAGCGAACCGGCCGCGAGGTCGTCGACGTTCATCCAGCCGAAACGGCGGGCAAGCGCCGATGCATCCAGCAGCTCCACCTCGACGCCGAGGCCCCGCTGCGTGGCGTGGTTGCGCTCGAGGGCGGCGAGGCCGGCGTCATCGGCCAGAAAGAGGTAGCCGTTCTCGACGAAGTCGATCTCCGGTACGACCCCGTCGACGGCCATATGGCGCTCGGGATGCTTGATGACCTCGACCCCGAAGCGGCTGATCTCGATGTTGAGCGGGGTGCTGAACTGGAGGCGGATGCTGGCCGCGGACAGCGTGGTCGACGACGTGCGAAACGTGGGGTCGCGTTCGACGACCATGATCCGCCCGTCGAAATCGTCGCGCGCTGCGAGGAAGGCCGCAACGGCCGACCCGATGATCGCTCCCCCCACGATCACGACGTCGGCACGCTCCACCTGGCTCATCGGGCCGATGCTAGCGGCTAGCATGCATCCATGCCCGAGCCCGCCGTGCGATTCGCAGATGCACTTCCGAGCTCGGCCGACGTGGTGGTCATCGGCGGCGGTGTCGTCGGCTGCGCCACCGCCTTCTTTGCCGCGCGGGCCGGGCTGCAGGTCGTGGTGCTTGAACGCCGCGCGGCCCTCGGCACGCTCACGACGCCGGCGTCGACCGGGGCGTTCCGCCTTCAGTTCGACAATCCCGACGAGATCGCCACGGTCCGCGAGGGAGTCGAGCTGTTCGATGCGTTTGCGGAGCGCACCGGTCTCGATGGCTGGGATCTCGGCCTGCGCCACGCCGGCTACCTGTTCTGTTCCTTGACCGATGCGACCCTCGACCGATCGCGCGCCCTGGTGGACCGGCAGCGCGATTGGGGGCTCACCGACGTCGAGCTGCTGACCGGCGACGAGGCCCGGGCGCGCTGGCCGTGGCTCTCACCCGACGTGCGCGGGGCGCGCTATCGAGCGGGGGATGGCTGGCTCGACGTCAAGCGACTGACTGCCGGGTACGCGGCCGCCGCCTCGAACGCCGCCGGGATCCCGGATGCCGTCCCCGGTGGGGGTGCGACCTTTCTGCCACGCACCAGGGTCGAGGATATTCGCGTGTCAGGAGATCGCGTACGCGGGGTGAGCACCTCACGCGGCGAGATCGATGCCGATGCGGTGATCATCGCCGCCGGGCCATTCAGCGCGGTGTTGGCTGCCATGGCGGGCGTCAGGATCGAAATCGCGCCGACCGCGCGCCAAAAGCTCGTGATTCCCGATCTGCAGGCCGTCCCAGCGGATGCGCCGATGACGATCGAGGAGGAGACGGCAGCGCACTGGCGACCGGCGATGCGCGGCTGCCTCGCGCTCTTCACCGACTCGGAGACGCGACCTGGCGCGCCGCTCGATCCGGTCCCGATCGAGCACGACTGGGCCTTCGGCCTGCTCGATCCGGAGTCCGACCACGCGCTCGCCCGGGTGGCGCCCTTCTGGCGTGACGCGTGGGCGGGTGGGGCGCCGTCGGTCCACTGGTTCCTGCAGGCCGGCCAGTACGAGTACACGCCCGACCGACGCCCGTATCTCGGCCCGGCGGGACCCACCGGCCTGCATCTGAACGCGGGCTACTCGGGACACGGGATCATGGCCGGCGCCGGGGGCAGCCGGTTGGTGGTCGACCTCCTCGTCGGCCGCGCGGATGCCGCACAGAATCCCTATCGACCCGACCGGCGCTTCGACGCCCGGGAGCACGACATCCTCTAGCCGAACAGGACCATGGGGGCATTGAGTCCGTGGCGCGAATGGCCAGCATGAGGCCGTGCTCTCGCCATCTTGGCCCAACCCAGCCGATGCTCGACGCTTCGTCCCGCCGCAGATTCGGCGACGGGTGCAGGTTGCCGAGCGCCGCGCCATCCGCCGCGCCGTGACGGTCAGCGCGGGGCTCATGGCCGTGCTCATCATGGTCGACCTGGGAGCCGCGGTCGCCGTGGGCGCACGAAACGTCCTGGCGCTCGCGCCGTTCTCCCTCGCCGCCGCCGGGATTGCGGCCACCGCCAGTCTGCTCGCGCATCGCGGCCTCCGTGGCGAGCCATTGGCCTTCGCGGCGCTCCTCGCGGTGTTCGGCGTCGGACTGCTCGGTCACGGCCTGATGCCCGACGGGCGCCTGCTCGGGACGGCGGAGCTGGCGATCATCATCGTCGGTGCCGGACTGTTTCTGCCGTGGCACCAGCGCTGGCATGCGGCCGCGCTGTTCTCGGCATTCGGGCTCGCTGCCGTTTTCGTATTGAGTCCGCTTGCCGCCGAGCTGACGCCGACCGAGCGCGGCAACCTCGTGGTTGCCGTGGCGATGGCCGCCGTGACGAGCGGTGTCGGGCACCAGCTCTGGCAACGTCGCCTGCGAGGGATGCTCGAGCAGCAGTTCGCCCTGCGTCAGCTGAGCCGCTATGCCCAGCGCCAGGAGGCCCACGTGCGCGAGCTCAACCGCGAGCTCAACCACGTGGCCCGTCGCGACTCGCTGACGGGCGTCGGCAACCGGCTTGCGCTGGACGAGGCGGTGGCCCGCCTCCTCGACCAGGGCGATCGGCTGCGTCCCCTGCCCTTCGCCATGATCCTGTTCGACATTGACCACTTCAAGGTCTACAACGACGAGCACGGCCATCTCGCCGGGGATGCCGCACTCGGTCGTCTCGGCGAGATCCTGCGGCAGGCGACCCGCGGCACCGACCTGGCGTTCCGCTACGGCGGCGAGGAATTCCTCCTGCTCCTGCCCAACGTGGACCTTCCCGGGGCGGTTGCGGTCGGGGACCGCGTGCGCGCGGCTGCACTCGAGGCCCGCGACCTCCCGCCATTCACGGTCTCCGGAGGCGTGGCCCTGTGCGACCCCGCCGATGGTCGGGATCCCGAGCCGCTCATGCGCCGAGCCGATGCGGCGCTCTACCTCGCCAAACGTGCCGGGCGCGACCGCATCGCGGCCGACGAGCTGTCGGTTGCCATGCAACGCCACGAGATGGCCGTCGCCTGAGTTCCCGCCTGCACCCGAGCGGTGGCACCATGGCGCGTGAAGCTCGGCCTCCAGATCAACCAGTTCACATGGCCCGGCGGCGCGGCCGCCATCGGTCCGACGCTGGCACGCGTGGCGCGCACCGCCGACGACGCCGGCTTCGACTCGATCTGGGTCATGGATCACTTCTTCCAGATCCGCGGCCTCGGTCCGCCCGAAGCCCCGATGCTCGAGGGCCAGACCGTGCTCGGCTTTCTGGCCGCCCACACGCAGCACGCGCGCCTGGGGCTCATGGTCGGCGGCGTCCACTACCGCGCGCCCGGGCTGTGGATCAAGGCGGCCACCACTCTCGACGTACTGTCCGGTGGACGCGCCTGGTTCGGGATCGGCGCCGCGTGGAACGTCCACGAGTCCAAGGGTCTCGGATTCGCGTTTCCGCCGCTCGGCGCGCGCTTCGCGTGGCTCGAGGACACGCTCGAGATGGCCCACGCCATGTGGAGCGGCGGAAGCGGCACGGGCGCCGCATACGAGGGCCGGAAGGTGACCGCCACTCACCTGATCAACTCCCCGCAGTCGATCAGCCGTCCACGGATTCCGATCCTTGTTGGCGGAGGTGGCGAGCGCACGACCCTGCGGCTCGTGGCCCAGTACGCCGATGCGTGCAACGTGTTCGGGCGCTCTCCCGAGTTCGTGCGGGGCAAGCTCGCCATCCTGCGCGAGCACTGTGAACGACTCGAGCGACCCTACGACGAGATCGAGCGAACCGTGCTGACCTCCGTCGACGTGGACGCCGAGTCGGCGGACGAGATCGTCGACCGTTTCGGCCAGCTGAGCGAAGCGGGAGCCCAGCACGTCATCTTCAGCGTTCGTGGCGTCGCTGATCCCGCGCGGCTTGAGCACATCGGGGCGCAGGTCATCCCGCAGCTTCGCGACCGCTGACCCGGCCAAGCCCGATTACCCGGTTTCGATGTCGATCGCCGGGCTCCTGAGCTCGGGACGCAGTCCGACGAGATGCTCGGACCCGCGCAGCCAGCGCAGCGGCACGAGCGCGACCACCAACAGGCCGGCGGAGACGATGAGCAGGCCGTTCATGCCCAGGACCTCCGCCGCCGCGCCACCGGTCAGCGAGCCGACCACCTGTCCGATGGCGAGGAACACCGAGTACAGCCCCATGATCGCTCCGCGCTGGTCCGGGTGCTCCTCGCTGATGTCGGCCAGCATGCCGAGTGCTGCGGGCGTCGCGCCGGCCAGCACGAACAGTCCGCCGGCCGCCACGAGCCCAAGGGCGAACAGCCCGGGTGCTCCGAGGTCTGCTGCCTGGTTGAGGCCGAACGCCGCCGTCACCATTACCAGTCCGCCCACGACGCCGATGGCCATGATCGTCGTGCGGCGGTAGCGCTTGAAGCGGTTGCCCCAGTAGAAGAGGCCGGCGAAGAAGACCACCATCGCCACCGCCAGGCCGATGCTGACCTGGATCGGTTCGAAGCCGCCCATGAGCAGCTGGTCCTCGAACCCGGGCTTCGGATCGTTCACCAGCTGGAAGATCGACTGGCTGGTCCAGGCGCCGATGAACGCGTTGACCGCGATCCATGTCGGCGCCAGCAGCCACACCGATCGGCTGGCGAGGACTGCGCGGTACTTCGCGAAGTCGAAGCGTCGCTTGGCCGATACGACGGCACCGTCAATGCCGGCTCGGATCGGCTCGCCGGCGACGCCATAGCGGTAGATGAGGAAGCTGACGCCGTACAGCACCGCGTTAAGGTAGAACGCGTTGCGGTCGAGCATGGTCCACAGCGCGCCGCCGGCCACCAGGCCGCCGCCGATACCCGCCAGGGTGGCAGCCTCGAAGCGTGCGACCGTTCGACCGCGCAGCGCCTCGTCATTGGTCGTGGCCAGCGCGATGAAGCCGAGGATCGACGGGATGCTGGCCGCCGCCGCGGCGCCCTCGAGCCAGCGTGTGCCGCCCAGGAGGAAGAGGTCCGTCGTGACCGCGGTCAAGACCACCGCCACGGCCCCGAAGATCGGACCGATCTGCATGATCGGGCGCGGCCCGAAGCGATCGGAGAGGACGCCGAAGATAGGGGAGAGGATCAGCTCGGCGGCGTAGAAGGCTGCCGTCAGCAGGCCGAGCTCGAGGGGCGTGACGCCGCTGCCGGCTCCGAAGGCCTCCAGCTCGGTGAGGTAGAAGACGAGGAGCGCCCCGGTCAGGCCCGTGCTGAACCGCAGGGTGAAGGTGCCAATGAGAACCGCGGACAGCGATCGACGCATGAGGGCGCAGTATGCCGCTCAGGGCATCGGCGGTCCACGCGTTGGTCGTCGCGCCCGAACAGCATCGTGCTCACTGGTGACAGGTCAGGCGGTGGCGCCGTTGCTCATCGCGGGAAGGCCGAACGCCTCCTCGAGGGCCTCGGCGGGCCGGAAGCCCACGGCGGCCTTCGGGGCCTCGCCCGGGGCGAAGAGCGCCACGGTCGGGATGCTCATGATCCCGTACTTCATCGCCGTCTGCGGGTTGGCATCCACGTCGAGCTTGCGGACCTCGACGGTCCCCTCGTACTTGGCGGCCAGCTTCTCGATCTCCGGGGCGACCATGCGGCACGGACCGCACCACTCGGCCCAGAAGTCGACGACGACCGGCTTGTCGCTCTGGAGGACATCGGCCTCGAAGGTGGCGTCGGTGACTTCACGAACGTTGGCGGACATAGGGTTCCTTTCGGGACTTGGGCGCCAGGCTCAGCCGGCGACGAATTGCAAGGCTCGGTAGGCATCGAGGACGCGATCGTCCACGAGGCGGTAGAAGACCGTATTTCCCTCACGCCGGCTGGCAACCAGGCCGGCAGCCCGGAGCACGCTCAGGTGTTGGCTCATGTTCGGCACCTGACAGCCAACGTTGTGCGACAGCTCGCTGACGCTGCGCTCGCCTCCGGCGAGCTGCTCGAGCACGCAGAGCCGCTTGGGATCAGCCATTGCTCGGGCGATCAGCGCCGCGCGGGCACGGGTCGCATCGTTGACGAGGGAGGTTTCCATGCCGCATAGTATCTCAGAACTTGCGCAAGCATGCAAATGAACAGCGGATCGTCCGGCTCGCGCATCGCGACACCAGAGTTGTCACGATTGACGCTCATCGTCGTGGCATGAACATTCTGCTCGACTGCGCATGGTGCGACGACGAGGTCGTCTTCTCGGTCGACGAGGCCGATGACGAGCTGGTCTGCAGTGCCTGCAACACCCACATGGCGTTCGCACCGGATCCGGCCGCCACCTTCGCTCTGCTGTACGAGACCCCCCGGGCCGCCTGACGGACGACGCGAGTGCGCGGCGCCCGAACTTGTGGCACGCTCGGGCGCATGGCACCGGCTCGGCGCGCCTCGGCATGGCGACGCATCGGATCGACCGTGTTGGCGGCCACCCTCCTCGTCGGCCTCGGCGCGATCGCGGCGTACTCGCTCGGGCGCGCGGACCTTGGGCTGCCGTTCGGCGGCCGCATCCCGCTCGTTGCCTACGACGCCTACCGATCGGCCGAGGACGCCGCGCCGACGGTGACCGGCTCATGTGCCGTTGACTGGCCCATCGTCGCCGGCATCGCCCAGGTGGAGTCGCGCCATGGAAGGCTGGACGACCATCACCTGGACGCCGACGGCAACGTCGAGCGGCCGATCCGCGGCCGTCAGCTCGACGGCACCCGCGGCACGCAGACGATCGTCGACACGGACGAGGGCGCCCTGGACGGGGACAGCGAGTGGGATCGGGCCATGGGCCCGCTGCAGTTCATCCCGACCACGTGGCGTGAGCTGGGTCGAGATGGCAATGGCGACGGCAGCGCGGATCCCGACAATCTGTATGACGC
>JBDSJJ010000022.1:0-15425 GCA_039917415.1 Candidatus Limnocylindria bacterium
AGTTGCACTCAGTGCACCCATCAACCAACCTGGCGCCGATCAAGACAGCGGAAGGGCGCGGAATTGCTTCCCCGCGCAACTCTCGGCCGATTTCAGGCGCTGCCTCGTAGTTAGGTGCGCAGAGCGCAACGTTCTGGCAACCCAAGTCACGACCGCTGGCCGATCGGGGCCGATGGCGGTCGAGGGGCTCCTCTGCTAAACTGCCGAGGTAACGGAAGGAATGTGGAGGAATACGTGCCGCTCGCCAAGGACGCGAAGAGCGCAATCGTCGACGAGTACGCCACGCACGAGGGCGACACGGGGTCACCCGAGGTGCAGATTGCGCTTCTCACCGAGCGGATCAAGTCCCTGACTGATCATCTGCGCAGTTACCCCAAGGACAATCACTCGCGCCGCGGGCTCCTGAAGCTCGTCGGGCAGCGCCGGCGGCTGCTGGCGTACCTGGTCCGCAACGACGTGGACCGGTACCGCACCGTCATCGGCAGCCTGGGGCTCCGCCGCTAGCACCATTCCGCGATCGACCCAGGACCGCATCGGCTCTGGGTCTCGCACATCGCACGAACTTACGTGGCACCCACCCCCGCCTGACGCCGCGCTCACCCGAGCGCGCCACGGGAATCGAGCGTGGGATGTCATCAGAACATCTTCTGGAGGAATCAGTGGCAATCAAGCACGAAGCCGAAATCGGCGGCAAGGTCTTCAGCATGGAGGCCGGCAAGCTCGCCGAGCAGGCGGATGGCGCCGTCATCGTTCGATACGGTGACTCCGTCGTCCTTGCGACCGCGGTCGCATCCAAGGAGCCCCGAGAAGGGGCCGACTTCTTCCCGCTCACCGTCGACTACGAGGAGCGGATGTACGCCGCGGGCAAGATCCCCGGCGGGTTCATCAAGCGCGAGTCGCGCCCGTCCGAGGCGGCCATCCTGGCCATGCGCCTCACCGACCGGCCGCTCCGCCCCCTCTTCCCCAAGGGCTACTTCAACGACGTCCAGGTCGTCCTGACGGTCCTCTCGACCGACCAGGAGAACGATCCCGACATCCTCGCGCTCAACGGCGCCTCAGCGGCGCTCAGCATCAGCCACATCCCGTTCATGGGACCGGTGGGTGCGGTGCGCGTCGGTCGCATCGGCGGCGAGTTCGTCACGAACCCGACGAATTCCGAACTGGCCGAGAGCGAGCTCGATCTCGTCGTTGCCGGCACACGCGAAGCCGTCATGATGGTCGAGGCCGGTGCCAACATCCTGCCCGAGACGGTGATGGCCGACGCCATCGCCTACGGTCACGGCGAGCTCCAGAAGTCGATCGAGCTACAGGACAAGCTGGTCGCCTCGGCCGGCAGCCCGAAGACGGTGCCGTTCGTCGGACCCAAGGCCCCGTCCGTCGTCCAGCTTGGCAAGGAGCTGGCGGCATCACGCAACGAGTTCGTGGTCTTCGACCTCGAGACGACGGCCCTCAAGCCCGAGCACGGGGACATCGTCGACATCGCGGCAATTCGCCTGCGTGACGGCCAGATCGTCGACCGATTCGAGTCACTCGTGAACCCGGGACGTCCGATCGTCGGCCACCAGGTGCACGGCATCACGACCGATGACGTCGCGAACTCCCCGACCGCCGCTGAGGCGCTGTCGAACTTCGTGGACTGGGTCGGGGACACCCCCGTCGTCGCCCACAACTCGTCGTTCGACGTTCCCTTCGTGCTCCGTCACCTGCCGAATGACCGGACGTGGGAGCCGAGCGCCGTGTATGACACGCTGCAGCTCGGATACCAGCTCTATCCGGATGCGGGTGGCTATAAGCTGGCCGATCTCGTCCGATTCGTCTTCGGTCGTGATCACGCGGCTGCGCATCGGGCGATGCCCGACGCGGAGGCGACGGCCGAGCTGTTCCTCCACTTCACGAGCGGCCTGTCCGAGCGCCTCGATGCGCTGCGCCAGGACATCGCGGACGAGGTGCGCCGAGCACGCGACAACTACAACCGCACCGAGCAGGGTGAGCGCCTCGAGGACATCCGTCGCCGCCACGGCATCGGCTCATCCCTGATGGACACCGTGACCAAAGCGACCGTGCGTGAGCTGGTTCTGAACGAAAACGTCCGGATCGACGGCCGTGATACGACCACGATCCGGCCGATCAGCGTCGAGGTCGGCGTCCTGCCGCGCACCCACGGCTCGGGCCTGTTCACCCGTGGCCAGACCCAGGCGCTGTCGGTCGCCACGCTTGGGCCCGGCAACAACGTGCAGCGTATGGACACGATCTCCCCCGAGACCGAGAAGCGATACATGCACCACTACAACATGCCGCCGTACTCGGTCGGCGAGGCGCGCTTCATGCGTGGACCGGGCCGACGTGAGATCGGCCACGGGGCGCTCGCCGAGCGCGCGCTGGTGCCGGTCCTGCCCGATGCCAGCGAGTTCCCGTACGTGATCCGAGTCGTCAGCGAGTGCGTGAGCTCGAACGGCTCCACGTCGATGGCGTCGACCTGCGGCTCGACCTTGGCGCTCATGGATGCCGGCGTGCCGATCAAGGCACCAGTTGCCGGCGCGGCGATGGGCCTGATCAACGACAAGGAGACCGGTCGCTACGCCGTTCTCACCGACATCACCGGCAAGGAAGACGCCTACGGCGATATGGACTTCAAGGTGACCGGCACCGCCGATGGCGTGACCGCGCTGCAGATGGACATCAAGGTTGCGGGCATCACGACCGAGATCATGCGCGACGCGCTCGAGCAGGCTCGGACGGCACGGCTCCACATCCTGGGCAAGATGACCGAGGTCATCGGCGCCAGCCGCGAGGAGCTCAGCCAGTACGCGCCGCGCATCACGACGCTGAAGATCCCCGTCGACAAGATCCGCGACGTGATCGGCGCCGGCGGCAAGGTGATCCGCCAGATCACCGCCGAAACCGGGACGCAGATCAACGTCGAGGACGACGGCACGATCCAGATCGCCGCCACGGACGGCGAGGCCGCCAAGAAGGCGATCGCGTGGATCGAGGGGCTGACCAAGGACGTCGAGGTCGGCAAGGAGTACCTCGGCAAGGTGACGCGGATCATGAACTTCGGCGCGTTCGTCGAGATCCTGCCCGGCAAGGAGGGCCTGGTCCACATCAGCCAGCTCGCCGACTACCGGGTGCCGCGGGTCGAGGACGTGGTGAGCATCGGCGATGAGCTGATGGTGATCGTGACCGAGATCGACCGCATGGGCCGCGTCAACCTGAGCCGCCGTGCGGCGATGGAGCGGCACATGGCCAAGGCTGGCGACCGAAGCTGAGGCCTGCCGGCCGCACGCGATGGACGACGCGAGCGAGCCGGCCGGTGGCGCGGCGGCGCTTGAGCAGATTGCGGACGAGGTCCGCTCCTGCCAGCGTTGTCCGCTGTCGGCCGGCCGATCGCTCGCCGTCCCTGGTGAGGGGAACGTCCTGAGCGATGTCCTGCTGGTGGGGGAGGGGCCTGGAGCGCGGGAGGATCGGACCGGTCGTCCCTTCGTGGGGCCGGCAGGCGAGCTGATGTCGGATCTTCTGGCCGCAATCGGCTGGACACGCGAGGATGTCTTCATCACGAACGTGGTGAAGTGTCGGCCACCTGCGAACCGCGACCCGGAGCCCGATGAAATGGCCGCCTGCGCTCCCTATCTGGACGCACAGGAGCGGGCGCTGCGACCGGCCGTGGTCGTGACGCTCGGCCGTCACTCACTGCAGCGCTACCTGCCGGGGGCGCGGATCGGCGGCGCTCACGGGCACCTTCGTCGGTCGTTAACCGGCCAGCACGTCTTCCCGATGTACCATCCTGCTGCGGCGCTGCACCAGGCCTCGCTGCGCGAAACGCTGTTCCGTGACATCCGAGGCCTGCCGGCGGCGCTGCTGGACGCCCGTCGGACGCTCGCGGAGGAGCGGCCGGCATCGGTCCAGGCCCAGGAGGCTTTTGCCCCGGAGCACGCTCCGGACGCGGCAGCTGACGAGGCCGAACAGATGACCCTCTTCCAGGAGCACTGAATGCCTGATTCCCTGCGCATCATCCCGCTCGGCGGGGTGGGCGAGGTCGGCAAGAACATCACCGTCATCGAGATCGACGATGAGATCCTCGTCGTCGACTGCGGCTTGGCTTTCCCCGAGCCGGAAATGCTCGGCATCGACCTGGTCATTCCCGACGCCACGTACCTGGCCGAGAACCGCGACCGGGTGCGTGGCATCGTCCTCACCCACGGCCACGAAGATCACACCGGAGCGCTGCCGTACGTCCTGCCCAAGATCCCCGGCACGCCGATCTATGCGACGCGCCTCACCGAGGGGCTCGTCCAGGGCAAGCTGCGCGAGCACAAGCTGCTCGATTCGACACCGCTCCACGTCATCGAGCCGGGCCAGGAGTTCTCGGTCGGATCGTTCCGCATCACCCCGTTCCGCGTGAACCACTCCATCCCGGACGGGGTGGGGTACGCGATCGCCACGCGGCTCGGCACGATCGTGCACACCGGCGACTTCAAGTTCGACCACACGCCGCCGGATGGACGCCGAGCTGACCTCGGGCTGATCGCCGAGATCGGCAACCGCGGCGTCGAGTTCCTCCTCTCCGACTCGACGCGAGCCGAGAAGGAGGGCTACACGCTGTCCGAGACGACGGTCGGCGACAGCCTGAATCGACTGGTCGGGGAGGCGCCCGGCCGTGTGATCGTCGCGACGTTCGCCAGCAACATCGGCCGCGTCCAGCAGGTGATCGACGCCGCCTGGGCTCACGGTCGAAAGATGGTGGCGCTCGGACGCAGCATGGAGCAGAACACCGCCATCGCCCTCGAGCGCGGGTACCTCGACGACCGGGATGGCACCCTGGTGCGGAAGGATCAGCTGCAGCGGCTTCCCAAGGAGCAGCTGGTGGTGATGACCACCGGGTCGCAGGGCGAGCCGATGAGCGGGCTGACGCGCATGAGCAACCGCGACCATCGGAACATCACCATCGAGCCCGGCGACACGGTGATCGTCTCGGCCAGCCCGATCCCCGGCAACGAGGAGGCCGTCGCCAAGACCATCGACAACCTCTTCAAGGAGGGGGCGATGGTCCACTACGAGCCGATCGTCCACTGCCATGTCTCGGGCCACGGCTCCCGCGAGGAGCTCAAGCTCATGCTGGGGCTCGTGAAGCCCCGACACTTCATCCCGATCCACGGTGAGTATCGGATGCTCGTCCAGCACGCACTGCTGGCCGAGGGCGCCGGCGTCGACGTGGACAAGATCTTCGTGCTCGAGAACGGGCAGGTCGTCGACTTCGACGGCGTGACTGGCCGCATGTCCGGTTCGGTGACCGCGGGGGCGGTCCTGGTCGACGGCATCGCCGCGGTCGACGGGATCGACGGCGTGGTCCTGCGCGATCGGCGCATGCTGGCATCCGATGGGGTCGTGATGGTGGCCCTTACCATCGATGCCAAGACTGGCCAGCCGGTCGGCCTGCCCGATCTCGTCAGTCGCGGATTTCTCTCGGATCCAGAAGACCCGATCATGGGCGCCGCCCGCGATCACCTCATGAATGCGCTCCGCCAGCGCCATGAGGACGAGCACAACGCCGAGGTTGGCTACGTGAAGACGAAGATCCGGGACACGCTCAGCCGATACTTCCACCAGAAGACGAAGCGACGTCCAATGATCCTGCCGATCGTGATGGAGGTCTGACCCGGCACGTGTCGACTCGACGCAGGACGACAACGCGACGACGGCCGACGCGGCGGCGCCGCCAGAAGAGCCCGATGGTCATCAGCGCACGGTTCGTGCGCGAGGCAATGGCCCTCGTGCTCCTGCTGCTGGCGATCATCAGCATCATTGCGCTCTTCGCCCCCGACGCGGGCGCGATCGTCCGACCCTGGCACGACCTGCTCACGACCTCGTTGGGTTGGGGCATCGCATTCGCGGCACCGCTCCTCGCGGGATTTGCCGTGATGCTGTGGATGAAGACCATGCCCGCCGAGCGCTGGATGGCGGCCACCGGGGCGGCGGTGTTCGCCCTGGCCCTGCTTGGGATGTTCCATCTCAGCGTCGGCGGTGGGGTCGACGCCATTGCCGCCGGACAGGGCGGGGGAGCCATCGGCTTCGGCGTGAGCGCACTGCTTCTCGGTGCCGTCGGGAACGCCGGAGCGTGGATCGTGCTCGTGCTGCTCGCCGCGGTCGGCCTGCTGCTCTACTTCAACATGACGATCGGCGACCTCATCGCGGCCTACCTCGCCGGGCGGGACGAGCGCCGCGAAGTCGCCGCGGAGGAGAGCCGTCGGGCAAGCCCGCGCCGTGGACGCGCGTCTGACCATCGCTCCCGGGAGGAGGCCGCGCGCGACCTCGAGCCATCGACCGGACTGATCGATCGGATGCGGGACCGCCTGGCGGGGTCACACGACGTCGACGATGAGCCGCCGGTGATCGTGCGCAGGGAACGGCCGGCCGCGTCGAGCGGCGTCGCTCGCCCGCCTTTGCCGGCGCCGGTCGCCCTCGCCTCGGCCGAGGAACCGGCGGTTCCGCATCCGGTGACGGAAGGGCTCGAACACACCGAGGAGGCGCACCTCGCCGAAGTCACCCCGCCGGACGGGCTGGATGCCGCGCTCGAGCCGGTGGAGCGAGCGTGGGACCTCCCGCGTCTCGAGCTGCTCGCCGACGCCCCCGAATCGAGCGCAGCCCAGATGGACCTCACCGCCAAGGGTCAGCGCATCCGCGAGACGCTTGCGCACTTCGGCATCGGGGTAAAGGTCGCCCGGATCCAGGAGGGACCGGTCGTCACGCAGTACGCGCTCGATGTGGACCCCGGGATCAAGCTGAGCCGGATCGAGGGGCTATCGGACAACCTCGCGCTCGCACTGGCCGCGCGCAGCATCCGGATCGAGGCGCCGATCCCCGGTGAGCCGTACGTCGGCGTCGAGATCCCGAACTCGGCCTTCGACCTCGTCACGCTGAAGGAGGTCCTCGCCAGCCGGAACCACGCCGAGGCGTCGAAGAAGTCGACCTTGGCGTTTGCCCTCGGACAGGATGTCGCCGGGCAGCCCTTCAGCGCGGACCTGGCCAAGATGCCACACCTCCTCATCGCGGGCGCCACCGGATCGGGCAAAAGCGTATGCGTCAACGCGATCATCGACAGCTTCCTGATGAATGCGACGCCGGCCGAAGTCAAGCTCATCCTCATCGACCCCAAGCGCGTCGAGCTGGCCCAGTACAAGGGCATCCCGCACCTGCTGTGCGAAGTCATCGTCGAGCCGGACAAGGCCGTCAACGCGCTGAAGTGGACGGTCGGCACCATGGAGAGCCGCTATGGCGAGTTTGCGGCCCGAGGTGTTCGGAACATCGCGGGCTACAACGAGGCCCTGCGGGCCGGCGAGCCACGGATGCCGTACATCGTCATCGTGATCGACGAGCTCGCCGACCTCATGATGGTGAGCGCCTACGAGGTCGAGGCCACGATCACGCGCATCGCGCAGCTGGCGCGTGCGACCGGCATTCACCTCATCGTCGCGACCCAGCGGCCGTCGGTGCAGGTCATCACCGGCCTCATCAAGGCCAACATCCCGAGCCGCATCGCCTTCGCCATGACGTCGGGAATCGACAGCCGCACGATCCTCGACACGACCGGCGCCGAGGACCTGCTCGGGCGAGGCGACATGCTCTACCAGCCGATCGACGCGCCGCGCGCCGTCCGGCTGCAGGGTGTGCTCGTGACGGACCCCGAAATCGAGGCCGTGGCGCGTCACTGGCGAGCGCAGGGCGGTCCGCAGTACCGGCCCGAGATCACCGCGCCGAGACGCGATGGCAAGCCGGGGGGCCGGCCGGGCGAGGACGAGGAGGACGACGACGCGGACGCCCTTCTCTCGCAGGCGGTGGACATCGTGCGACGCTCGGACAAGGCCTCCGCGTCGTTGCTTCAGCGCCGCCTGAGAATCGGCTACGCGCGCGCGGCACGCATCCTCGACCAGATGGAGGACCGCGGAATCGTGGGCGGCGCGGACGGCAGCCGCTTCCGCGAGGTGCTCATCACCTCGGACGGCTGGGGCGGCGACGTCGAGCCGGACGAGGATGGGGAGCTGTGACCGAGGACGGCCACAAGCTCGGGGAGGTCCTGCGCACGGCCCGCGAGGCAAAGGGCGCCGACCTTGCCCGCGTGGAGCGCGAAACGAAGATCAGGGAGCGGTATCTCTCCGCCCTCGAGCGCGGAGAGTATCGCGAGCTGCCGGGATCGGTGTACACCCGCGGATTCCTGCGTAACTACGCCGCCTACCTCGACCTTGATGCCGAGTACCTGATCGATCTCTATCGGCTCGAGACGAGTACGGGCACCGTCGAACGGACGACGATCACGGGCCCCCCGCGGCCGATGTCCGTGCGCCGCCGGCGGACCTTCGTCGTGACGCCGGGGGCTGTCGCCGCGGCCATCCTCACCGTCCTGGTGGGCGCATTCGTGGCGTGGCTCGGGTACCAGTTCGTGAACTTCGCGCGGACGCCGGAGCTCATCATTCTCGAGCCGCCCGGCGATGTCGCCGCGCATACGGGCGCAACGATCACGCTGCGCGGCGTTGCGGCACCCAACGCGACGATCAACATCAGCGGTCTGCCGGAGAACCCAACCACGACCGCCGATGCCGACGGCAGCTTCGAGATCAGCGTGGGTCTGCTGCCCGGCTCGAACGAGATTCATGTCACCGCGCGCGACCCGGTGACCAATCGGACCTCCGAGGACTTCGTGCGGCGAGTGAACGTCGTGAGCGCCGAGCCTGCCAGCCCGCCGGGGCAGGGGTCGTCGTTCACGCTCACCTCTCCTGCGGCCGACGCCACGCTGACCGGACCGGTCGGTGTCGGTGGCACGGCCGCTGCCGGAGAAGGCCTGGCAGTCACGGCAACGCTCGTCAGCGTCGCTGCTCCGACCTTCACCATCACCGGTGCGAATGGCCAGGCCGTGCCGCTGACGCCAGCCGATCCGACCGTTCCCGCGCCGCTCGCGCTGATAGCCGACGCGGCCGGGGCATTCAACGGGTCGCTGGCGCTCAGCCCGGGGACGTGGGACCTCGCCGTGGCCCAGGGATCCACCCCTCCGGTGACGCGACGCGTGACGGTCTCCCCGGCCGCCGGCCTGTCGGGCACACTGGAGGTCGACGGCGGCGAGACCTACCTCGAGATCGACGTGGACGGCGCGCCGCTCGTACCCGTTTCCGGCGGCATCACCGGCGACGGGGAGTCCATCGGCCTCATCGCCGAACGCACGATCCGCGTGCGAGCCGGGAACTCCGGCGTGGTTCGCCTGACGATCAACGGCGTCGCCCTCGGCGCCATGGGGGGCTCGGGCGACGTCGTCGAGTGGCAGATTGCCCGCAGCGGCGGCTGAAGAGCGCAAGATAGGGGAGTCATGGCAGCAGATTCATCATTCGACATCGTGAGCGACTTCGACCAGCAGGAGCTGGTGAACGCGCTCGATCAGGCGCGTCGGGAGATCGCAACGCGTTACGACTTCAAGGGCAGCAAGGTCGCGTTCGAGCTCGGCAAGGATGAGATCGTGCTCATCGCCGACGATGAGTATCGGGCCGGGGCAGCCAAAGACCTGCTCGAGTCCAAGGCGGTCCGGCGCAGCCTGAGCCTGAAGATCTTCGAGTGGGGGAGGGTCGAGCCGGCCGGAGGCAGTACGGTCCGGCAGGAGATCAAGCTCAAGCGTGGCCTGACCAGCGAGCAGGCAAAGGAGCTGAGCAAGCACGTACGCGAGGCGTTCCCGAAGACGAAGCCGACGATCCAGGGCGACGCGGTCCGTGTCTCGGCCAAGTCGCGCGACGAGCTCCAGGCCGTGATTGCCGATCTCAGGGCCCTGGACTACGCGGTAGCGCTTCAGTTCATGAACTACCGCTGAGCCGATGTCGACGGGTCGCCCGCCAACGGACGACGACCTCCGGACGGCAGCCGCCCGCCTTGGCCGGATCCTCGCCCGGCGCGGGTGGCAGATGGCCAGCGCGGAGTCCTGCACCGGGGGTCTGGTCGGGCACGCGATCACCCAGGTGCCCCGATCGAGCGACCACTACCTCGGGGGCGTGGTGAGCTACTCGAACTCGGTGAAGGAGGATCTCCTCGGGGTGCCCGCTGCTCTGATCACGCGCGCCGGGGCCGTTTCCTCGGACGTTGCCGAGGCGATGGCGCGTGGCGCCCTTGAGCGATTCCCCGCGGCGCAGCTCTGCGTGGCCGTCACCGGCATCGCGGGACCCGACGGTGGCTCGACGGAAAAGCCGATCGGACTCACGTATGTTGCCGCTGCGGTCCGCGACGGCCGCACCGTCATCGAACGCCATGCGTGGCCGCATGACCGGGATGGCAACAAGCGGGCCTCGGCGCTCGCGTGCCTCGATGCCGCGGCGCGCATGGCAGGGGAGGACTGAGCGCATGGTTGAACCTGGCGAGCGCATCCACATCATCGGCATCGCGGGCTCGGGCGCCGCGGGCACGGCCGTCCTGCTGCGCCACGCCGGCGTGGATGTCGACGGCTGCGACCTCGACGCCCCGTCGCCCTATACGCCACCGCTGGATGATGCGGGCATTGCGTACATGATCGGGCACGATCCGGAGCACCTCACCGGTGTGACCCGCGTTGCCATCTCACCCGCCCTGCGTGCCGTGCCCCACCACCGGGAGCTGGACGCAGCCCGCGAGCGCGGGATCCCCGTCGTTGCGTGGCAGTCTCTCCTCGGGGAGCTGCAGTCCGCTCCTGGCCGGATTGGCCTCGGCGTGACTGGCACGCACGGCAAGTCGACGACCACGGCTCTCCTCGGCCACCTCCTGATCAGCGCTGGGCTGGACCCGACCGTCGAAGTGGGAGCCTTCATCGGGGCATGGGGCGCGTCCGTCCGAGCCGGAGACGGAGCTCCCTTCGTCGTCGAAGCCGATGAGTTCGCCGACAACTTCCTCAATTACCACCCGGCGGGCGTCATCGTGACCAACGTCGAAATGGACCACCCCGACCACTTTGCGGATCGCGAGGCGGTGCTCGACTCGTTTGAACGGTTCGTGCGCGGCATGGGGTCGCATCCGGCGCTCAACGGTCGGCGCCTGATCATCGCGGCAGATGACCCCGGGGCGAACGATCTCGTCCGACGCCTGGCCGCGTGGGACGGCAGGATCATCCGCTACGGGCCTGGCGGCGAGATGGTGGCCTCGGAGGTCGAAGCGGGCCCCGACGGCACGGCATTCACCCTTTTCGACCATCGCTTCTGGATGAGCCTGGCCGGCAGCCACAATGTCATGAACGCCACGGCAGCCATCGTGCTGGCGCGGGCGCTGGGGGCCAATCTTGACGCGCTCGCGAAGGGCCTTGCGACCTTCGCTGGAGCCGGACGCCGGATGGAGCTCATCGCCGATACTGGCGGGGTGACGATCTACGACGACTACGGCCACCATCCGACAGAAGTCAGGGCTGCGCTCGCGGCGGCCCGCCAGAAGGTCGGCCGCGATCGGCGGTTGTGGGCCGTGTTCGAGCCGCACATGTACTCGCGCACCGCCCTCCTGATGGACGAGTTCTCCATTGCCTTCGCCGATGCGGACGAGGTGGTCATCGCCGACATCTTCGCCAGCCGGGACACGCCTGAGGCCATGGCATCGACCAGCGCCGAGGCGCTGGCCGACGCCGTCGAGCGCATCTCCGCCGTCCCGGCCATCGCCACCGGCGACGTCGAGGCGACGACGACCTACGTCGCCGAGCATCTTGGCGACAACGATGCAGTCGTCGTCATGGGGGCGGGCAAGTCGTATCGCATCGCGCGCGGCCTGGCAGAACGCCTCGCCGAGGGTCGGCCATGATCGGGGCACGCTCGGCGGTGCTCGGCGCCATCCTGGCTGTCGCGGTCGCGATCGCGTACCAGGGCGTCGTGGGTCTCGTCGACGCTTCGGGCGCGCGCGATCAGCCGGGCCTCATCCTTATCCTCCTGCTCGCCGCGTTCCTCGGCGTGCTCACGGCCGTGGCCACCCGCATGCTGCGGCTCCCCGGGGCAACCGCTCCGACCGTGCTCGTGCTGGGCTGGACCTTGGTCCCGGTGGTGTTCGGCGCCATTCCGAGCGCCGCGACGGCGCCGTTTGCTGGAGATGCGGCGCTGAGTACTGGCCAAGCCATGGCCCTTGCCACGGCCACGGTGGCCGCCGCGGTGACGCTCGGAGTTCCCGCCGAACGCCGCTGATGGGCCGCCGGGACGAACTGGGGTCCTCGATGAACAGGTGGCGTACCACCGCGCACGGGCTGCCGCATGCGACCGCACCTCGATGCCGGACGGGGATCTCTTCAACCGCCGCTGTGGTCACCGCTAGTTGCGGATGCAACTAGCGGGTACACTGGTCCCATGCCTGCCATCACCGTCGCCGACATTTCCGTCCTCCCGCGCATTCTCGTCCCGGACCCCGCGACGGCACGGGCACGGGGCCTGATCAGCCTGACCACGGCGCCGCGGGGCTTCGAGGGTGAGGGATTCCCGGTACGCCGCGCCTTCCACGGGGTGGATCTGGCGAGTCTCGACCCGTTCATCCACATGGACCAGATGGGCGAGGTGGAGTACGCACCGGGGGAGCCGAAAGGTACGCCGTGGCATCCGCATCGCGGGTTCGAGACCGTCACGTACATGATGGATGGCACCTTCGAGCACAGCGACTCGAACGGAGGCGGGGGAGCGATCACGAACGGGGACACGCAGTGGATGACCGCGGGCGCGGGAATCCTCCACATCGAGAAACCGCCCGAGGCGCTCGTGGTGAGCGGCGGACTGTTCCACGGCGTCCAGCTCTGGGTCAACCTGCCGGCGGCGCAGAAGTGGTCGCCGCCGCGCTACCAGGACATCCGTGCAGGCGAGGTTGGCCTGATTGCCTCCGCCGACGGGGGCGCGCTGGTTCGCGTCATTGCCGGAGAGCTCGCCGGGCATACCGGCCCGGGCTCCACCTTCACGCCGATGACCCTGGTTCATGCCACGCTCAGCCCCGACGCGGCGATCGACCTGCCGTGGCGGGCAGACTACAACGCGCTCGTGTACGTCCTTGGAGGGCGCGGGGTCGCTGGCCCGGACCGGGTCGAGATCCAGGCCGGCCAGCTGGCGGTGTTTGGTCCGGGAAACACGTTGCGGATCGGCGCGACCGCCGCCCCGGACAGCCGGACTCCGAACCTCGATGTCCTCGTGCTCGGCGGGCGGCCGATCCGCGAACCCGTCGCTTGGGCGGGACCATTCGTGATGAACACCCGCGAGGAGGTCATGAAGGCGTTCGAGGACTACCAGGCCGGGCGCCTGGGCAGCATTCCCGCCGTCCACGGCGCGCCGACGACCCTCATGGAGTCCGAGGCATCGTCCGAACTCGGAGCGATGAGCGCGGCGGACGATCGGGCGTCGTAACCGGGGCGAACTACTCCGGTGCGCTGGCCGGCGGCGCGTGCGGAGCGACGAGCACGCCGGCGATGTCGTTCGGACCTCGACGGCCCTGCACGGTTCGCGCACAATGGCCGCGCCGCGGCGAAACGACTTATGCCGCGACGCGACTGCGGAGGAGGGCGAGCACATAGCAACCGAAGTTGCGCCGGGTGACGCGATGGAAGGCGGAGACCTGGCAGCGGCCCGACGCCGGATCGACGAGCTGGAGGCTCGGCTGGAGGCGGCCGAGTCTGCAGAGCGGGTCCAAGGATCCCTGTACCGCATCGCGGAAACGGCGAGCGCCGCCCAGGATATGCCATCCTTCTATGCTGCGATCCACGAGATCGTCCGCGAGCTCATGTACGCGGACAATTTCTACATCGCGCTCTACGACGACCAGCGCGAGCTCATCAACTTCGCGTTTTATCGTGACGAGGTCGACTTCGACGTCCCGGATCCGACGTTATGGGATTCGCTCGGGTCCGGGCAGGCCGCCGGTCTCACCGGTTATCTGCTGCGGCACGGCGCGCCTGTGCTGTGGACGCGGGAGGAATACCAGCGGATCGTCGCCCAGGGCGAGGCCGAGCTCCTCGGCGCTATGGGCGTGGACTGGATGGGTGCCCCGCTGAGGGCCGACGGGCGGACCATCGGCGCGGTCGTCATCCAGAGCTACCAGGAGGATCGCCCGCACAACGCACGCGATCTCGAGATCCTCACCTTCGTGGCACAGCACATCGCGACCGCGCTCACACGCGCGCGCGCCATCGAGGAGACCAGGCAGCGCAACGAGGAGCTCGCGCTCGTCAACGAGATCGGCCTCGGCCTGGCGAAGCAGCTCGAGTTCTCGGCAATCATCGACCTCGTCGGCGATCGGATTGCGTCGGTCTTCGGGTCGGACTCGGTTGGCATCGCGCTCTACGACAGCACGACGCAGCTCATCTCGCTCCCGTACAACTTCGACCGCGGAACGCCGGTGCCAATGGAGCCCTTCGAGCTCGGGCCGGGCCTGAACTCCGAGATCATTCGAAGCGGCAGACCGCTGCGCATCAGCACCGTTGAGGAGATGTCTGCGCACAACCCGATCACCGTCGCCCGGTTCGAGGGCGATGACGTAATGAGTCCCTCATGGCTCGGCGTGCCGATCCTCGCCGGAGGGCGGGTCCTCGGGGTTGTCAACCTGGAACGCCAGGAGGCCCATGCATTCAGCGAGGCGGATGAGCGGCTGCTGGCCACGCTCGCGTCCAGCATGGGCGTCGCACTCGAAAACGCGCGTCTGTTCGAGGAGACGAAGCGGCTCCTATCCGAGACCGATGAGCGGGCGGCCGAGCTCGCGATCATCAATTCTGTCCAGGAAGGCCTGGCCCAGAACCTCGAAATGCAGGCGATGTATGACCTCGTCGGCGACAAGATCCGCGAGATCTTCGACGCGCAGGTCGTCGATATCGGCATCATCGATCAGGCGGCGGGAGTCATGCGTTCTCCGTACACCATCGAGCGCGGCGTCCGCCTTCCCGATGAACCGACCAAGCTCGGCGACTCCGCGGTCCTCACGCACCTGGTCGAGACGCAGCAACCGCTCTCGATCCCGGACTTCGAGTCCTGGAATCGCGAGCACCTCGGCCACACGGTGATCCAGGGAGAGAGTCCGAAGTCGGCGCTGTTCGCGCCGCTCGTGGGGGGCGGTGCCGTTCGAGGGCGAGTCTCAATCCAGAACCTGGACCGGACCCACGCGTACACCGATCGAGATTCGCGCCTTCTCAACACGCTTGCCTCGAGCCTGAGTGTCGCGCTCGAGAACGCGCGTCTCTTCGACGAAACGAGGCGCCTGCTGACGCAGACGGATGAGCGGGCCGCCGAGCTCGCCATCATCAACAGCGTGCAGGAAGGGCTTGCCCAGAACCTTGAGATGCAGGCCATGTACGAGCTGGTCGGCGAGAAGATCCACGAGATCTTCGACGCCCAGGTCGTCGACATCGGAATCATCGACGCGGCCGCCGACATGATCCACTATCCGTATTCGATTGAGCGCGGCGTCCGATTCCCCGACGAGCCCACGAAGGTGAG
>JBDSJJ010000023.1:0-2518 GCA_039917415.1 Candidatus Limnocylindria bacterium
CTCACGGCTCGGTAGAAGTGGTCGCCCGGCGCGGGCCGGCGATCGGACCATCCGCGTCGGAACGCGTAGAGCCGGCCGTGGCGAGCGTCGCGTGTCGGCAGAGCGCAGTCGAACATCGAATAGCCGAACGCGAAGGCGGTGACGACGTGGTCGGGTCGGCCGATGCCCAGTGCGTGCTTCGGTGCCTCGACTGGGAGCGACTCGGCGACCCAGCGGAGGGGATCGGACAGCAGTGCGCTGTCGGCATCGAGCGGCCACCCCCCGAAGCCGTAGCCATCGAAGCCGATGGACGCCAGCTCCGTCGCGCACTGCCGCCGCAGAACCTCGGATCCTCCACCCTGTACGACGGCGAAGATGCGCGGGACATCGTCCATGCGGCGCTCCGCGACCTGTCGATCGAACTCCGCGCGGCAGCGGCGCGCCCAGCGCACGGTGCGCTCGACCGAGCGTTCCTGCTCGGCATCGGGCGCCTCGGCATCGGTGCAGTCGTCGAGACAGACCGCGATGTCGCTCCCGAGCTGAAACTGCAGGCCGATGATCCGCTCGGGCGTGAGGTTCCACTTCTCGCCAGTCTCCGGCTCTCGGAAGATCACCTCGTTGTCGCGGATCACGCCGCGGTTGGGGTCCTGGCGGATCAGGCTCCAGACCTGGAACCCGCCCGAATCGGACAGGATCGGTGCCTCCCAGTCCATGAATCGATGGATGCCCCCCGCCGCCTGCACCACGCGCGCGCCCGGCCGGCGCAGGAGATGGAAGGCGTTCACCACCACCGCCTCGATGCCGATGCTTCGCAGGTCGTCGCTCGAGACGCCACGGACGCCGGCACGGGTCGCGTCCGGGAGGAACGTCGGCACGGGAAGAATCCCGCGCCGCGTCGTCAGCGGCTCAGCCATCGAGCGTCATCACCGCCAGCAGCTCGCCGGGCATCGTGATCTCGGTCACGTCGCGGACCCGCGATCCCGCCGCGAGCCGTTCGAGCCGGGTGCGATAGGTGCGCTCCATGCCCTTGCCCCGGCCCGCAAGGGATCGGACGGGGAAGCTGACGACGACATGCCGGACGTGGAGCGCAGCGATGAGGCGCTCGGCTGCGTCGGGGTCCTGGCGGTCGAGGGTGGTCACGAGCTTGAACAGGAGCGCGACGTCCGCACGGTCGTCGGGTGGGTCCGCCACGAGGTCGCGGACCTCGACCCGATGCGGCTGCCCGACCAGCTCGAGGAACGCCTCGACCGTTCGGAGCGGCCGGCGATCGACGTCCGACGCGAAGTACGTGGCATCGGCAGGCAATCCCATCCATGGCAGTGTCAACGGGTTCAGGCCGCACGCAAGATCCAGCACCGAGCTCGGCATCGCGGTCGCCGCCCAGATCGGCGGGTAGAAGGCGTCGAGCGCTGCCAGCCGTTCGCGCGTCGAGGCGTGGGCACGCAATGCGTCGATGCAGGCAGCCTTGAATGCCGCGGCCTGAAGGTCGCCGTTCCAGGCCGTAGCCAGTGCGTCCGGCCGCTCGGTCCCGCGGAACGCACCAACGGCCTGGTGGAGGCGACGCTTCACACGCTTCACCGCGTCGTCGAAGTTCCGCGAGCGGGGCTGTTCCTCGTCCACCATTCGTGCCAGCATCCCCGGGTCCACGTCCCGGTAGCGAGCCGAGCGCAGGACGCGCTCGACCACCTCGGCGTTCATCGGTCGCGGAGTCGGAGCACGATGGCGTACGCATCACGCCGGCTCATGCCGTGACTGACGAGCAGGTCCTGCACCGCGCGGGGTGGCGTCCCGCCGGCAAGCAGGAGGGTCGCATCGGCCTCCGCCTCGTCGAAGGACGCGTTCGGGGTATCGGCGCCGCCGATGAGCAGCGTGCACTCTCCGCGCACCAGCCCTTCGGCCCGGACGTCGTCGAGCAGCTTCGACAGCCGAACGCGCTGGTAACGCTCGTGCGGCTTCGTGATGCTTCGCGCCAGGCAAGCCTGGCGGTCGCCCAGGACCTCGAGCGCATCGGCCAGCGCAGCGCCGATGCGCCGTGGCGCCTCGAACATGATCAGCGTCGCGGGGTCGTCGCGCAGTCCTTCAAAAGCCGCACGCCGAGCCGCTGCGGTGCGAGGCAGGAAGCCGACGAACCGGAACGGGTGAGGTGGCAGCCCCGACGCGGCCAGTGCCGTCGTGACTGCCGATGGACCGGGCAGGCTGGTGACGGTGATCCCGGCCTCGATTGCCGCCCGCACCAGGCGAAAGCCCGGATCACTGACCAGCGGCGTGCCGGCATCGCTCACCAACGCGACATCCTCCCCCGCCTCGAGGCGCCGCACGAGCTCGCGAGCGCGGGCCTCTTCGTTGTGGTCGTGGTAGCTGACCGAGCGCGTCATGATGTCATGGTGCCGGGCCAGCGTCGCGAAGTGGCGTGTGTCCTCGGCCGCCACGACCGCGACAGAGCGCAGCACGCCACGTGCTCTCGGTGATAGGTCGTCGGGGTTGCCGATGGGCACGGCGACAACGTGGAGCGTCCCCCTTGCGGGTGCGCCCGGTCGGC
>JBDSJJ010000024.1:0-9760 GCA_039917415.1 Candidatus Limnocylindria bacterium
TGCTGGATGCCGTTGTTGCCGGCTGCGCCGATCAGCACGGCGCCCTTGTTCCACGCGTACGTCACCGCGTCCTGCACGAACTTCGAGGACGGGAAGCCCCCGACGCTCATGTTGATGACGGTGGCGCTGTTGTCGGCGGCCCACACGATCCCGGATGTCAGGTCCGAGGTGTCGCCGATCCCCGCGCTGTTCATGACCTTGACCGGAAGGATTTTGTCGGTCCAGCTGATGCCGGCCACGCCATAGCCATCGTTCGCGTTGGCGCCAATGATCCCCGCGACCCACGTTCCGTGGCCGTTGTCGTCGGCGGCGTTCGTGTCGGTGTTCACGAAGTCATAGCCGGGGAGCACTCGGCCTACGAGGTCGGGATGGTTCGCCTGCACGCCGGTGTCGAGCACCGCGATGACGCCGGATCCGCCGGTGGACAGCGACCATGCGTCACGGACGCGCATGTGGTTGAGGGCGTACTGGCCCGCCGTCTTCGGATCGTTGACGGACACGGCCGCCGTCGTCCCTTCCTCGGCGAGACGGACCACGTAGTTCGGCTCCGCGTACTGGACCGCCGGGTCGGCCTGCAGCTCGGCGACCACATCCGCGACCGGACGTCCCGCGGTCGATACGACGTCGGGCAATGCCGCCTCGGGACCGCCGGGATCCGCGAGAACCGTCAGGCCGCGCGCACGAGCGCTGTCCGTCCCCTGTGCGGGTTCCCGCCAGCGGACGACCACCTCGCCGGGGACGATCGCGCCGGCTTCTGGTGTTGTGGGAGGCTCCGGCTCGTCCGCGGCCACCGGGGTCGCGGATGCCAGGAGGACGAGGAGGGTGAGAACGATCGCGGGGACACGGGACACGCGTGATTGGCTCCGGTGAGGTTCGCTGGGGCGGGGATCCATCGCCATGATGGCCCGCGTGGTGTCGGTACCGTACGCCTCCGGCCGCACCCCGGACGACCTGACCATTGTCGGCGACCCGACCCGGACCGTTGGATCAGGACGTTGACCACGGATTCACGGCCTCGCGACGAGAAGGTCTAGCAGGGCGCCACGGGCGGCGATCATCGCGCGCCCGCGATGGCTGACCCGGTCCTTCTCCGCATCCCGGAGCTCCGCCGTGGTGACCCCGCTCGGCAGGAGGAAGACCGGATCGTACCCGAATCCACCGGCTCCGCGCGGCGTGCGGGCGATCGTGCCCTCGACGTCGCCTCGAACGGCATGCATCCGGAGCTGACCGTCCTCCACGTGGGCGATGACCAACGCGCAGACCATGCGCGCGCGCCGATCCTTCGTCTCTCCGAGCGCCTCGAGAATCCGCTCCGCGTTGCGACCCTGGCCCCACCGCGCACTGCGCACCCCCGGACCCCAGCCCAACGCCGCGACCTCGATGCCGGAGTCGTCCGCCAGGGTCAGCAGGGACGTAGCCTCGGCGTACGCGACCGCCTTCGCCCTCGCATTCTCCTCATACGTGTCGAACGGCTCCTCGATCTCGAGCTCGACGCCGATCTCCTGCGGCGTCACGACCTCCGCTGGCAGATCCGCCAGCAGGCGTCGGAACTCGAGTTGCTTTCCGAGGTTCGTCGTCGCGATCAGGAGGCGCCTCACTCCCCCGGTGGTGCCTCGATTGCCGAGCGTTGCATCGTGAACAGCTGGCGGATGCCCGCGGCCGCCAGGTCGACCATCTGGTCCATCTGCTGCCGGGTGAATGCCCCGTGCTCCGCGGTGCCCTGGACCTCGATGAGCCGATCGTCATCGGTCATCACGACGTTGAAGTCCACCTCCGCGGTGGAATCCTCGGAGTAGTCGAGATCCAGGTGCGGCAGGCTCTTCACGATCCCGACGCTGACCGCGGCCACCTGTCCGGTCAGCAACTGGGCCATGCCGTACTTGTGGAGGGCCCGAGCAAGCGCGACGTAGGCACCGGTGATGCTGGCGGTCCGCGTTCCGCCATCGGCCTGGATCACGTCGCAGTCGAGGGTGATCGTGCGCTCGCCGAGCTTGCCCATGTCGATGACGCCGCGCAGCGATCGGCCGATCAGCCGCTGGATCTCGTGGGTCCGGCCACCGATCGAACCGCGCGCGGCCTCTCGCTGGCTGCGCTCAGTGCCCGCGCGCGGCAGCATGCTGTACTCCGCGGTCACCCAGCCCCGGCCCTTGCCGCGCATCCAGCCCGGCACGCGGTCCTCGATCGTGGCCGCGCAGATCACCCGCGTGTCACCGACGCGGATCAGGACCGATCCCTCGGCGAACTTGAGGTAGTCCGGGACGATCTTGACCGGCCGCAGCTGGTTCGGCACCCGGCCGTCGGTGCGACGAGCGGCGCCCGTGGGGGTGGTGGTCATGTGATGAACGATTCTACCCGGCGGGCCGTCCGGGCGGCTATGAGCGCGGGCGCGGGCGTCAGGAGTCGAATGCGCGCCGCAGGAACCCCGCCATCTGCTCCCGGGTGACGCTGGCTCCGGGGCAGAATCGACCCTGTGCGCATCCGCCGGTGATGCCGGCCTCGGCGAGCCGGTTGATGTCCGGCTCGTGCAGCGAGCCGTTGTCATCGGCGAACCAGTCACGGCTCGCGGCGGGGAGGCGCAGCGCCCGTGCGAGGAAGCTCGCCATCTGACCCCTGGTCACGCGGCTCGCGGGACAGTACCGGCCCTCGGTGCATCCAGCCGCAATCGACTCGCTCGCGATCCGATTGATGTCGGCCTCATGCTGGGATGCATCGTCATCGCGAAACCAGTCGCGCTGCGCGACCGCAATCCGGATGGCGCGCGCTAGGAAGCTTGCCATCTGCTCACGGGTCACGACACCGGTCGGGCAGAACCGGTCGCCCGAGCAGCCCCCCGTGATCCCGGCGTCCGCGAGCCATTCGATGTCGTCGCGGAATTGCGATCCGCCGATGTCGCTGAACCTGGAAGAGAATGCGGTGGGCGCTTCGCAGCCCTGCACGAACACCATGACGGCGTAGTGATAGCCGTTTGATGCTCGGTGTGAGCGGCCACCGGCCTGGTCGTACGCGGCCGTGCGAAGAATCTCGCGGTGCGGTGCAGAACCGTCCCACTGGTCGATGAAGCCTGCCGCCGAGTCCGAGCCGGAGTACGCGACGATCTCACCGAACCCTCGCCAGCACACGCCGAGATCCGAGAACCGCTGACGCAGGTAGTCAAAGTCATGCCCGAGCGCACGGGCATCGGCCAACTGCTGCGCCCGCTCGGCCGCGATCTGTGCGAGTGCTGCGGTGGTGCTGACCCCGCCGATGGCAAGCTCGGCGCGGTAGCTGGATGCCGCATCGACGAGCTGCTGGTTGTCGGCGGCGCGGATGACGGTTGGGGCGTGGAGGACGGCGGTTGCGGCCACGACGGCGACGAATGAGATGCGACGGAGCGTACGAAACACGAAGCTAAGGTCCTCGACCGGGATGGATGGCTGGAACTCCACCCTACCCACTGGTCTCGCCGGCCGCGATGCCCTGATGGTTCCCCGCGCACTAGGCCGATCGGGCCCTGCCGTCAGCGGAAGGAGCGGTGGAGGAAGGCGGCCATCTGATCGCGCAGGACGTGGGCCGTCCCACAGAAGGCCGTTGTCGTGCACCCTCCAGTGATCCCGGCATCGGCGAGGCGGTTGATGTCGCCCTCATGGGGGCTTCCGTTGTCATCGGCGAACCAGTCTCGGGTGGACGGAGGGAGCCGGAGTGCGCGGGCAAGGAAGCTGGCCATCTGCTGCCGAGGCACATTGGCCGATGGGCAGAACCTGCCGGTGGCACAGCCACCGGTGATGCCGGCTTCCGCCAATCGGTTGATGTCCGCCTGGTGCGGGCTGGAGCTGTCGTCGCTGAACCAGTCCCGGGTGGCAGGCGGAAGACGCAGGGCGCGCGCGAGGAAGCTGGCCATCTGCTCGCGGGTCACCGTGGACTTCGGGCAGTACCGCTGATACGCACATCCCGAGGTGATGCCCGCCTCGGCGATCCACAGGATGTCAGCACGGAACGGCGAGCCGATGATGTCCTCGAACCATGCGCCTCGCAGATTCGTGTCGATCGCGGACCACAGATCGCGACGCGTACCGTCCATCAGCAGGTGCCAGATCCCCACGCCGGCGAGCCCATTCGCGTTGACGAGGTCGTACTTCGCCGTGAGCGAGGCCGCGTCGTCGTAGTAGCCCTGGACCCACGTTCCATAGGTCGAGCTCTGGTACGCGTACCACGGCACCCGGCCGATATCGTCCCAGCGACGCCCATGGGTCGCCGCCGCCTCGATGGCATCGGTGTACCGCGGCGCCCACGTTCGTCCGAATGTGCCCGCCGTCGTAATGCCTCCGGGGCAGATGCTGGCGGACTTGCACGTCAGCGCATAACGCTCACCGGTCTGCGTGGTCCACGCCCGCCCGTAGTACGGCACGCCCCAGATCAGGCGCGACGCTGGCACGATCGAGAGGTAATCCGCCATCGCTTCGCGCGAATCAAGAACGTGCGGGCTATCGATGGGTGCGACGCCTCCGGCCCGCGCCGACCCGGACCAGTTGAGGTCGTAGGCCATCACCATGAGATGGTCAGCGGCACCCGGAGCGGTGAGCGCGGCGAGGTCGTACCCCGTGCTCCACCTGCCGGCCCCGGCGGTGGTTGCCACGGACAGGTGCGACCCCGCCCCCTGGCGCAGCAGCTCGGCCTTCACGCGCCGCACGAGGTCGGTGAATGACGCCTCGAGCGAGCTCGGGACGGGCTCGAAGTCGAGGTTCACCCCATCCGCGTTCCGGCTCTTCACCGTGGCGGCGATCTCCCCGGCAAGTCGCGCGCGGCTCGTTGAGCTGGACAGTAGCGTCTGCATCGGGGTGCTGCTCGACCAGGCCATCATCGTGACGGTGAGCACGACCTTGACGTCGCGCGCGTGCGCGGCGCTGATCACCTGGCTCATCGCAGAGGAGTTCCAGCCGGACCACCCGGTGCTCGGGGTCGCGCTCGTGCCCCGCTCGAGACTGCCATCGGACCGAGCGCCGACCGAGAAGTAGGCTATCGTCGAGACCAGGGAGTAGTCCATGCGTGCCAGATCGGAGGAACCGAGCATCCAGTAGGGGAGGTAGCCGAGCACCTCTCGGCGCAGGCCGTTCGGCAGGGATCCGACGGCTGCCGTCACGCTCCCCCCGGTGCCGTTTGTGCCAGGACGAGCCTGGGGGACGTCGCCGGGAGCGAAGGCGATCTCATCGGCTGAATGCTCCGCGAGCATCTCGGCATGGACAGAAGGAACCTCGGTTTCCACCGCGGCCTCGGGAGCGGTCTGATCGTCCGTGGCGACGGCTCGGCCCTGGAACGCAACCAGGGACAGGACGACCATGAGGCCGACGGACACGTGGCGCGGAAGCATCGGCGTCAGCCTAGCAACAGGAGTGGCGCGGCGGGGGCGTTATCCATGCGGAGTGGACACGTCAGTTCCCGAGGGCCCGATGGAGGAATGCCGCCATCTGTCCGCGCGTGACGGTTGATGCCGGACAGAAGCGACGGACGCCGCACCCGCCGGTGATCCCCGACGACGCCAGCCGGTTGATGTCCAGCTGATGACGGCTGGTCGCATCGTCATCGAAGTAGTCGGTGGCCGAGCCAGGCAGGGTCAGGGCACGCGCCAGGAAGCTCGCCATCTGCTCGCGGGTCACGGTGTCCGTCGGGCAGAATCGCCCGGCGGCGCATCCCCCGGTGATCCCGGAGGCCGCGAGGCGGTTGATGTCCGCCTGGTGGGGGCTCGCATCATCGTCGCTGAAGTAGTCGGTGGAGGCTGTCGGCAGCTGGAGGCCTCGAGAGAGGAAGCTCGCCATCTGCTGACGGGTGACGGGGGCGTTCGGGCAGAATCGCCCGCCACCACAGCCGCCGGTGATCCCCGCCTGCGCGAGCCACATGATCGAGTCCTTGAAGCTCGAACCGGCGATGTCGCTGAACATCGGCGTCCCCGAGTACCCCGGCGCGCGGGACATGCTCGCGGCGGGATCGCCGGCAAACGCGTACCAGTAGTCGGGCTCGTCGAAGTGGAAGCCCGGGATCGTCGTGCGCTGCACCCAGGTCTCGGCACCGGGAACATCCGGGTGCGCGGCCACGGTCAGCGTGTCGGCGCTGTAGCCGACCCCGCTCGCGAAGAGCTCGCCGAACGGGCGAGGATCGGTGAGCAGACGAGACACAACGGCGTCGGCGTCTCCGTAGGCGGTGGCCAGATACCCGGCACCGCCGAGCTTCAGGATCGGATACGAGTAGTTCGCGACCCGCGTCTGCGCCTCGTCGAGCGTCGTGGTCGGCGTGCTTGGCAGGTAGCGCTCGCCGAATCCGGCGGTGTAGTGCGCCTGGCCATAGACCATCACGAAGTTCGGGGCCGGCCGGATCGGGCCGCCGGAGCAGTACTGGCGCTGGGCTGCGCCATCGGAGGCGGTGAGCGTTCCGAGAAGGGCCCTTTCGCCGCAGTACACCATGGCGGTCGACCAGTCATCAGCGTCCCCACCCGACGATGTCCGATTCAGGCCCCAGCCGTTCACGCGGTCCGTCAACTCGGAACCGGAGGAGTAGGGATTCGGAGAGCCGTTCCCATGTCCGAAGTAGACGATGATGTTCGCGCCCTCGACCGCCGAACGCACGTTCTGCCAAGTGGCGTTCGGGGAGTACACCTTGATGACCGTCGCACCCGCCGCCTCGGCGGCCGACGCGAGGGCGTCGCCGCGGGCGCGGTAGTTGTCGGTGACGTCCGCAACGGGGCCGACGATGACCACGACCTTCTCACCGGCCGCTGACACCGCGGTGGGTTGCGAAGCGATGGAGGCCATGAGGGTGAGGACGAGGCTGGCCGCGACGGCGGCAGGACGGAGGGGGACGCGCAATAGAGCTCCTTCTCATCGGGATCCCATCGAGACTACGTGCGCCTCGGCCGACCGCCTATGGTGCGATCGTCATCGCGGGCATGAGCCTGACGACCCATGCAGCGGGGGACTCAGCCCTGACTGAAATCGAGGATGACCAGCAGCCGTTCGATGCTCGTGGGGTCGAAGGCCGGTCGCACGAAGGCCGTCTGGGTCAGGGCGTTCGGGTCGGGCTCCACGGCCTGGATGCGACCGATCAGGAGGCCGCCGGGGTATCGGCTGGCCTCGTCGCCGAAGGTCAGTCCCGCGCTCACGATGGTGCCGCCGACGTCGAGTGTCTCGGTGATCGGCACGTTGACCATCACCAGCTGCCCGCCCGGCTGGCCGCGGATCTCGCCGAGCGCGCGCGTCTCCTGCTCGAGCGCGATGACGACCGAGCGGCTGTCCACGATCAGCCGTACCCGGGCACTGTCCTCGCTGACCGCGACGACGGTTCCCGCCAGGGCGCCCGCGCCATCGGCGCTGCCGATTACCGGCATCCCCTCCTTCAGCCCGTCATCGGCCCCGGCATCGATGCCGATCTCCCACACCAGGTTCGAGGGATCGCGACTGATGACGCGCACCGGAAGCAGCTCCATGTCGAGCGCCTCGCTGATGCCGAGGAGGTCCCGCAGCTCATCGTTCTCGCGGGCCGCCTCCGCCAGCTCGGTGATACGCTGCTCCGCACCGGCGAGCTCGCCCCGCAGCCGGTCGTTCTCCGTCCGCAGCCGATCGATCTCGCCCACGGCACCCACCAGGCCCACCACGCCCTCGCCGATGCCGGTCAGCGTGCTGCGCACGGGGTCGAGGGCACGGGTCGTGACGCGCTGAAGCGTGGTCGCAGCCTCGGTCGAGCTTGCCAGCAGCATCAGCAGGCTGGCGATCGTGAACGCGCCGAACAGGAGGCCGCCGCGCCGGCGGCGATTCGGGCTGGGCGGCCCGTACATCGACCTCTAGCCCTCGGGTCGATCGTATATCCCGTAGAGACGATCCTGAGAGTGCGGCCGCTGGCCGATCACCGCGGCGCCCGGGTGAACTGCTCGCTGACGAGGACCCGCTCCAACGTGTCGAGGTCCTCCAGCACGCGGCCCGTGCCGCGTACCACGCAGGTCAGCGGATCATCGGCGATGTGGACGGGCATCTGGGTCGCCTCGGCCACGCGCTTGTCGAGGCCGACGAGCAGCGCCCCGCCGCCGGCCAGCACGATCCCCTGGTCCATGATGTCGGCGACGAGCTCGGGCGGCGTCTCCTCGATCGTCTCCTTGATGGCCTCGATGATCTGGACGATCGACGGCTCCAGCGCCTCGCGGATCTGGTCGCCACCGACCTCGACGCTGCGCGGCAGTCCCGTGAGCAGGTCGCGTCCCCGGAACGTCACGGTGTGGTCGGCGTTCTCCCCCGGATAGGCCGATCCGACCGCGATCTTGATGTCTTCCGCGGTCCGCTCACCCATGAGCAGGTTGTACTCGCGGCGGGCGAAGCTCACGATGTCGGTATCCATCTCGTCGCCGCCGATGCGCACCGATCGGCTGACCACGATTCCGCCCAGGCTGACGACCGCCACCTCGGTCGTGCCGCCGCCGATGTCGACGATGAGGCTGCCGGACGGCTCGCTCACGGGCAGGCCGGCGCCGATGGCGGCGGCCATCGGCTCCTCGATGAGGCGTGCCCACCGCGCACCGGCGTTGATGGTGGCGTCGCGCACGGCGCGCTTCTCGACCTCGGTCACGCCCGACGGGATCCCGACCAGCACGCGCGGGCGCGGGATGCGCGCATAGCGGTCGTGCACCTTGTTGATGAAGTAGCGAATCATCTGCTCGGTCACGTCGAAATCGCTGATCACCCCGTCGCGCAACGGCCGGATGGCGACGATGTTGGCGGGCGTGCGACCGACCATGCGCTTGGCCTCGGCGCCGATGGCCAGGACGCGCTTCGAGCGGGTGTCCATGGCAACCACAGACGGCTCGCTGATGACGATCCCGCGGTTGCGGACGGTGACGAGGGTGTTCGCCGTGCCGAGGTCGATCCCGACGTCGTGGCTGAGGAGGCCGAGCAGGCCGTCGAAGAGTCCCAATGTCCCTCTCGAATTGGTCGTCCACCCGCGGCACGCCGGATGGGCGGTGCGTGATCCGACTGCGGTGCATCAGAGCACCCGAACGCGGCCCGGAGCGTACCACGCGGCCCCGACGCACCCACTAGGACGATCGTCGCGACTCATCGTTTGCGGTTGCTGACAACCGCCGGCCCGGGGTGCATTTGCCGGCCCGGCGATGCGCGTTCCGACAACTGTGCCCGTCGGGGAGCATCAGCCGGGCAGACAGGCGCCGGGTGCGATGATCTGAGCGTGGAGCGGCGCGGCTCCACTCACGAATCCCGGCGAACGATGCGCCACTGGGCAGATGACCGGCGACCGGGGCAGCCCCATGGATCGTGTTGTTGACATCTGATGCGTCGTGTTTCAGCATCACGCATCATGCGAACAACCATCGATATCGACCCCTCCGTGCTCCACGAGCTGAAGGTTCTAGCACGACGCCACCGGCGTTCGATCGGTCAGGTAGCCTCCGAGCTCCTCGCCGGTGCACTCGGCGCCACCTCCGCACCCGCGCCCCGCCGGATCGACTGGATCAGCCGGCCGATGGAAGCGCTCGTCGACCTGGAGGACAAGGAAGCGTTGCGCCGCGCCATCGAGCCGCGGTGAGCGCCACCCTGGACGCGAACGTCCTCCTGTACGCCTCGGACGCGTCGAGCCCGCATCGCGCCCGCGCCGTCGAGCTCATCGACGAGATCGCGCGCGGCCCGCAGATCGTCTACCTCTTCTGGCCGACGGTCATGGCCTATCTTCGCCTGGCAACGCACCCGTCAGTATTCGCCACCCCGCTGCGCCTGGATGACGCCAGGGACAACAT
>JBDSJJ010000025.1:0-5630 GCA_039917415.1 Candidatus Limnocylindria bacterium
TCACCCGCAGCCAGGGGGCGAGCCAGGACATCAATCTCCATCGAGGGACGGAAGATCGGATAGCCGACTCGCGACCCGAGGAGCAGACTGAGGGCCACGAGCGCGGGCACGATGGCGAGCGGCCACAGGATCGCCCTTACCGGCTTCGGCGACTTGTCGAGCAGCACGATCCGGTCGGACACGACGCGCGGCGGCGTTCCGGCCTCCGTGGCCTCGATTGGCAACTCCACCGACACCACGGCAGAGCGCTCGACCAGCGTGCCGGTGACCGTGGTCAGGGCGATCGCCTCGAGCGTCGCGGTGGTCTGGACCACGACGGCGCGCAGGCGTCGCTCGGCGTCGATCAGCAGCCCGAAGGTCCCGGGCTCGCCCGTGGGAGACTCTCCCAACGGCGTGATCCGGCCGCGCAGGCGAACCCAGCCATCGGGATTGACGACCGCGCCGTCAAATACTTGCTGGACGGACACGTCCTCGGGCTGCGGGTCGAGCAGGGGAATCACGATCGGTGCGGCCGCGGCAACCAGCAGCATAGCCGCGAGCGCGGGAGCGACGAAATTTCCCACGCTTGACCATCCGCGCCGGTCGAACGGCCGACGGAGCACCCATGCCATCCAGCCCACCAGGGCCATCGCGCGTCCCATCGGCGCATCATGGCCGCCGACCGGGCAGGGCGCCACCCAGACCATCGGGCTGCTCGTGCGCGCCGGCAGCGGCTACCATGCGTCACGAATGGACCGCTTCCGGACAATCATCGAGCCGTTTCGCATTAAGAGCGTCGAGCCGATTCGGCTCACGACGGCCGAGGAGCGCGAGTCGAAGCTGCGCGAGGCCGGCTACAACCTGTTCAACCTCCACGCAGCCGATGTCCTGATCGACCTGCTGACCGACTCCGGCACCGGAGCGATGAGCAGCGAGCAGTGGGCCGGCATCCAGCGCGGCGACGAGTCATACGCCGGTTCGCCCTCGTGGTTCCGCTTCCTGGAGGCGGTCACCGAGCTGTGGCCGTTCCGCCACGTCATCCCGACCCACCAGGGACGCGCCGCGGAGAAGATCCTGTTCAGCGTCATCGGCGGCGCCGGCAAGGTCATCCCGTCCAACACTCACTTCGACACGACCCGCGCCAACGTCGAGTTCACCGGAGCCGAGGCCGTGGACCTCGTGATCGCCGAGGGCCGCGAGCCGGCGACGATCCACCCCTTCAAGGGCAACATGGACACCGATGCGCTCGATGCCCTGATCCGCGATCGCGGGGTCGATGCGATCCCGGTCGTGTTCGTGACCGTGACGAACAACTCGGGCGGCGGCCAGCCGGTGTCGCTGGCCAACCTGCGCGCCGTCCGCGAGGTGTGCGATCGGTATGGCCTGCCGCTCTTCCTCGACGCATGCCGATTCGCCGAGAACGCGTGGTTCATCAAGCAGCGCGAGGACGGCTACGACGATGCGGCCGTACCCGACATCGTGCGCGAGATGGCCGCGCTGGCCGATGGCATGACGATGTCCGGCAAGAAGGACGCGCTATCCAACATCGGCGGCTGGCTGGCCATGAACGACGACCGATGGGCCGAGCAGTGCCGCAACATGCTGATCCTGACCGAGGGATTCCCGACCTACGGGGGACTGTCGGGGCGCGACCTCGAGGCGATGGCCCAGGGACTGCGCGAGGTCGTCGAGGAGGACTACCTTCGCTACCGGATCCGGTCGACCGCCTATCTTGGAGAGGCGCTCGTCGAGGCCGGCGTCCCGTGCGTCCAGCCGATCGGCGGCCACGCCGTCTACATCGACGCGAAGGCGCTCCTGCCGCACATCGCCCCGCTCGAGTATCCGGGCCAGGCGCTCTCGGCAGCGCTCTACCGAGAAGGGGGCATCCGCTCAGTAGAGATTGGGTCGGTGATGTTCGGCCTCCGTCCCGACGGCAGCGAGGCGCCGGCACAGATGGAGCTGGTCAGGCTCGCGATCCCGCGCCGAATGTACACCCAGTCGCACATCGACTACTGCATCGAGGTGATCCTGTCGGTCGCCGCGAGCGCGTCGGAGCTGCGCGGCTACCGGATCGTGGAGCAGCCCTCGGCGCTGCGCCACTTCACCGCGCGTTTCGAGCCGATCGCCTGACCGACCCTCAGCCGACCTCAACCTCCGTCACCCACTTCACCCAGTCGAGCCCGCGCCGGCGAGGCGCCACCAGCCGGAGCGGCGCCCCATTCGCCGCCGGCAGGACTTCGCCAGCCACGTGGGTGGCGAGGACCGCATCGTCGAGGTCGGCAGCCTCGAGCGGCACCACCCATCCCGTGACGGATCTCACCGAGACGAAGGCCGCCTGGGGATCGGCACCGGCGGCCGAGAGCACCGAACGCAGCGGCACGCCGCGCCAGCCGGTGCGCAGAACCCAGCCGGAGGTGCAGTCGAGGACGGCGTCTCGCTCCGTCTCCTCGAGCTTGACAAGCTGGGCCAGGTCGAGCGTCAGCGGAGTCGCCACGCGCCCGACGACGCGCAGCCGCCACTGGCCGCGGTCGATCGACGGCACGCCCTCGCCGTAGAAGGTGGTGGGTGGAGGGACGCCGCCATCCGGGAGCCAGCGCGATCCGGTAAACCGGCGTCCGCCGCCCTGCAGCCGATCGAGCAGATTGGCCGCGGCCCAGGCCGTCGCGCCGAGCACGCCGAGTACTCCCATTGCAAGGAAGGTCCGGCGTCGCATCGGCTGCGCCAGCACGGCTCGCGGTCGGAGCAGCCGCATCCGCCGCGGCAGGAGATGGGCCATCAGGACGGGGATGATGGCGAGCGCCGCCCAGACGTGGAGAGTCAGGATCGTCCACGGGCCGATCGACCAGATGCGTCCGCCCGCCACCCATGCGAAACCACCGGCGAGCGCGGCGGCCACCAGCAGCGTGAGCAGTGCACCGAGTACGAGCCGTCGCCACCGACGGCTTCGGACGGCGGGGCCGACGGCGCGCCGCAGCTTCTCGGCGGACGCGATGAGCAGCACGCCGCCCATCAGGCCATGAAGCAAGAAGAGCGGGGCCGTGGCGGGGACGCCGGATCGCAGGGTGAGGAGCCCGCTCGCCAGCTGGATTGCGACGAGCAGCGCCAGGAGCCGATCGAGCGCGGCGTTGCTCATCGACCCACGTTACTCCTCAGGCCCCTGGGCTCCCACCGGGAACGTCGGGCGACAGCGCCAGCAGCGCGAAGCTCGTGACCCAGTGCTCCGCGGCGAATTCGCCGCTGAACAGGTGGGGGATGGATGCCTCGAGGTGTCGGTCGGCCGCGTGCTTTGCATCGTCGCGCCCTGCATGCTCGGCCACGATCTTCCAGCACCAGGCTCGGGAGAGGTTGAGGCCGTCGAGGTGGGCGATCTTCGGGTCCGACCGATCCGTGACCGTGACCGGCTCGGTCAGGGTCGTCGGGGGAGCGGGCAGGAAGCGCGTGAACCAAGCCGCGAACGCCTGCCTGCCGAACAGTTCGGCCACCGCGGCGGCTTCGATCAACGTGGATGACAGGAAGTCGTCGCCACCAGGCTCGAGGTGGGCTGGGGCGGCGACATCATCCGCGAACCAGGCCGTGGCGCGACCGGCAAGGGCTGATTCGAACGCGCCGTAACCCACGTTGCGGCCGTGTCGGATGCCGAACAGGAGACCGAACGCCGAGTTGGCATGGGTCCCGGCGCGGATCGGATACGTCGCGTTCGGCAGGTGGGCGAGCCAATTGCCTCGCACGGCGTCGACAGCGGGCTCGAGCGCGGTCCGCCAGGCGGTGGCGTCGGGGTCGGTCCAGGCATCCAGCTCATCGGCGAGCTTCAGCAGCCATGCCCAGCCATAGGTGCGCTCGAACGCCGGTCGATCACGGAGGTATGTCGCTTCGACCGACAGGTTGGCCGCCGTCAGATGTGCCCCGAGGGCGGACCGTGCGTCGGTCGCAGCGGTTCCGGCACGTTCGAGGCGGAGCAGGCGGACCAGCAGCCAGTGCTGGTGGACGCTGGAGTGCCAGTCGTAGCTTCCGAAGAAGGCCGGATGCAGCTCGCGCGGGCGTCGCATGTCGTCGATCGCGTCGAGCCGGTGGCCGGGGGCATTCGGGAACTCGCGCCCGATATTCTCGACGGCGAGCATCGCCATTCGCGCCGCGAGGTCGGGGGTCAACCAGTCCACCGGCACAGCGTACGATGTCGGCATGAGCACTCGAGCCGGCACGCTGCTGGCGGTCATCCTGGGGTCGGCGATCGTCTTCCTGGACGGCACGATCGTGAATGTCGCGGTCGAGACGATCGGCCGCGAGCTGCCGGCGACGTTCGTCGGCCGCGTCGAGGGGCTGACGTACGTCAACAGCGGCTATCTTGCCGTCCTCGCCGCGCTCCTCATCCTGGCCGGCGGAATCAGCGATTTCTACGGACGCCGGCGCATGTTCCGCATCGGCCTTGCGGGTTTCGGCGTCGCGTCGGTGGCATGCGGACTGGCGCCGAACATGGAACTCCTCATCCTGGCGCGCCTGGTGCAGGGTGCCTTCGGCGCGCTGCTCGTCCCGGGCAGCCTGTCGATCATCACCGCCACATTCGAGGGCGAGGAGCGCGGCCGCGCCATCGGCCTGTGGGCGGCTGGCACGTCGGCAACCCTGATCCTCGGGCCGTTCCTCGGTGGCTTCCTCGTGCAGTCGATCAGCTGGCGCGCCGCATTTCTCATCAATGTGCCGCTCGTGCTCGTCGCTCTGTGGGCCACCAGTGCCGTGCTGGAGAGCCGGGACGACGAGGCGCAGGGTCGCTTCGACTGGCTGGGGGCGGCGGTCATCGCCATCGCCGTCGGCGGCCTGGCCTTCGGGGCGACGCGCGGCGCCGAGCGCCAGTGGCAGGACACGGTCGCGTTCATCTCGCTCGGAATCGGCGCGGTGGCCCTCGTGGCCTTCCCGTTCCTCATGCGCATGAGTGCGAACCCGCTCGTGCCGATGAGCCTCTTCTCGTCTCGGAACTTCACGGTCGTGAACATCTCAACATTCGTCATCTACGGCGCGCTGTACGTCACGCTCATCTTTCAGAGCCTCTACCTGCAGGGGACGCTCGGATACTCGCCCATCGCCGCCGGTGCCATCGGTCTCCCGGTGGGTCTCCTGCTGACCTTCCTGTCGACGCCGGCCGGCCAGCTGGCCGGGCGTTTCGGGCCTAGGCTGTTCCTGACTGTCGGGCCGATGATCATGGGGCTCGGTCTGCTATGGCTGGCGCGGATCCCGGCGGACAGCGAGGCGTGGATTGCCGACCTGGGAATGCCCGCGACGCTCATTCCGCCCGGAGATGCGCTGGTGGACGTGGTCCTGGCCCTCGTGGTCTTCGGGCTCGGCATCTCCCTCCTGGTGGCGCCCCTGACCACCGCGCTCATGAGCTCGGTGCCGGTGCGTCGTGCCGGACTCGGGTCGGCCATCAACAATGCGGTCTCGCGGGTCGGGGCGCCCTTGATGAGCGCGGTCCTGTTCATCGCCATCACGGCCAGCTTCTATCCGCTGCTCGCCGAGCGCGTGCCAGGCCTGACCGCCGATGACGCGCGAGCGCAGCAGATCCAGCCGTTGACCAGCGTGCCCGAAGGGACCGATCCCGCGCTCGCGGCTGCCGTGGTCGAGGCATCGACCGACGCGTTCCACCTGGCGATGTTCGTCTCGGC
>JBDSJJ010000026.1:0-8061 GCA_039917415.1 Candidatus Limnocylindria bacterium
GATCGGCAGCGAGCCGTTCGGGTAAAATAGGACGATCGCCAGAGTCCCGAGCAGGAGACCGTAGCCCGCGACGACGCTGATCTTCCGGAGACCGATCCGGCGGTCGGCGGCGGCGGCGTCGCCGAACTCCGCGACGGTCCCGGTGCGCGCGACGCGCTTGGTCGACGACATGGTCGACGGAGCATACCCCGTTTCCACGGACCTCCCCGCGCGCGCATCCTCGATACTGCGTCACATGACATTCAGGACAGGCGTCGTGCTCGCCGTAATTCCGGCCCGTGCGGGAAGCCGGGGACTGCCGGACAAGCACCTTCGCCGCCTGGGCGGGGTGCCCCTCATCGCGCACACGATCACTGCGGCTCTCCACGCGCGGCGCGTGTCGCACGTTCTCGTGACCACGGATGACAGGAGGATCCGGGCCGCCGCGCTCCGATTCGGAGCCGAGGCGCCTTTTCTCCGCCCGTCGGAGCTCAGCACCGACGAGGCGCCCACGACACCGGTGATCCAGCATGCCGTCGAGTGGTTCGAGCGCAATCGCGGCATGGCGGTGGACGTCGTGGTAACCCTGCAGCCGACATCTCCGCTCCGCACTGCCGCGCAGATCGACGACGCCCTCGTCCTGCTCGATGATCGCGAGATCGACTCAGCAGTTTCGGTGGCTGCGACCGGGTTGCCCGTGAGCGTGATCGGCACGGAGATCGGCGGCCGATGGCATCCGCTCGCGACACGGCCACGCGACGCGCGCCGCCAGTCTGCCCCGCAGGTCCTGCGCCTGAGCGGTGGGATCTACGCCACCCGGCGTGACGTTCTGCGACTCGGGGCGCTGATCGGTACTGCGACCGCGGCCGTCCTCGTAGAACCGAGCACCGCGATCGATATCGACACGGTTGACGACCTTCGGGCCGCGCGGTTGGCATGGCGGCGTGCCCGATGACCCTCCGAGTCACCGTGGTCACCGGCACCCGCGCCGACTTCGGACTCTGGACTCCCGTCCTGGAGGAGCTCGAACGACGCGTGCCGGCGGTGGAGGTCGGACTACTGGTCATGGCCATGCACCTGGACGCCCGCTTCGGTTCCACGATCGAGGAAGTGCGGCGCAGTGGTGTTCGCATCGTCGGCGAAGTTCCGAGCGTCGCGGAATCGGACGCACCGTCCGCGATGGCTGCTGGCCTGGGGGTCGCGCTCCAGGGCGTGGCGCCGATTCTCGCCGCGAACCGTCCCGATTGGCTGCTCGTGCTCGGCGACCGCGGTGAACAGCTCGCAGCCGCACTTGCGGCGCTCCACGAGGGCATCGCGGTCGCTCATCTTCACGGGGGAGAGCGGACGCTCGGTGCCGTGGACGATGTGCTGCGCGACCTCATCTCGCGGATCGCGCACCTCCACCTCGTCGCGACCACGGATGCCGAGGGCCGACTGCGCGACTTGGGAATCGAGCACTGGCGCATCCGTCGCACCGGAGCCCCCGGGCTTGACGCAATCGTGAGCCTGGTGACCGCAGACGATCACTTCGTCCGCGCCAGGTATGGGTTGCCGGCCGAGGGCCCGTACCTGATGGTCGTCGTTCATCCCGAAACCGGTGCCGCCGCGACTCCGGGGAAGGAGCTCGCGGATTCTGTATTGGCCGCGCTCGCCACGATCGACGTCCCGGCGGTGGGCATCTGGCCGAACGCAGACTCCGGAGGTCGAGCCATCGCCGAGCGTTTCGAACGAATGCGGCCGCGTTTCGCATCGCTCCACGCATCGCTGCCGCACAATGACTATCTGGCGCTCCTGCGCGGTGCCGCGGCCTTGGTCGGGAACTCGTCCAGTGGCATCATCGAAGCGCCCTTCCTCGGGGTGCCGGTCGTGAACGTAGGGAGGCGACAGATGGGCCGGGAGCGCGGCGACAACGTGCTGGATGTCGACGCACGCCCGGATGCCGTCGCCGCGGGCGTGGCGCGGGCGATCGAGCCGAGCTTCGCGGCTGGGCTCGTGGGCCGGTCTCCGTATGGCGACGGCGCGGCGGCGCCCCGGATCGTGGACGCCCTCCTCGAGACCCCGATCGACGATCGTCTCCTCCAACGTGAGCTGTCATGAGCGCCGTGATCATCGTGGGCACGGGCGACCATGCGCGGGTCGTCGTCGACCTTGCTCGCGCGGCCGGCCATGAGATCAGTGGCATGGTCGAGCCTGACGCGGCGCGGCTCACGCACGCCGACGGTCAGAGTGGAGCTCCGATCCTCGGGAGCCTCGAGTCGGGGAACGCCTGGATGGACGCGTATCGTGAATCGGCCTTCGTCGTTGCCATCGGCGCGAACGATGTGAGGCAACGTGCGTACGAGCGCTGCCTCGAGCTCGGCCTTCGACCCATCGCACTCGTTCATCCGTCGGCAGCCATCCTCGGAGGTGCAACCGTGGGCCCGGGCGCGCAGGCCTGCGCCATGGCGATGATCGGCGTGTCTGCACGCATCGACGCGAACGTGATCGTCAACAGCATGGCCTCCGTCGATCACGACGCGGTCATTGAGGCGCACGCGTTCATCGGGCCGGGGGCACGCCTGGCAGGACGCGTGCGGGTGGGGGCGGGGGCCCATGTCGGCATCGGAGCGGTGGTCCGCGAGGGCATTATGATTGGCCGCGGCGCCTTCGTCGCCGCGGGCGCAGTCGTCGTCGCGGATGTCGCGCCTGGTGCCCGCGTCGCCGGCGTTCCGGCCCGGCTGATGGACTCTGATCCGATGGAAGGCAACGAATGACAACGATTCCCGAGCGGCAGCTCCGATCCGTGCCGCTGGCACAGCCGGACATTGGACCCGACGAAATCGCGCTCGTGAACGAGGTGCTCCGCAGCGATGTCCTGTCGATGGGGCCGTTTACCGAGGAGTTCGAGTCGACGCTCGCGGCCGCGGTGGGTCGGCGCTTCGGCATAGCATGCAGCAGCGGGACGGCCGGGTTGCACATGGCGGTGGTCGCGCTCGGCCTCCATGACGGGGATGAGGTCATTACCACTCCGTTCAGCTTCGTGGCGAGTGCGAACTGTCTGCTCTACGAACGAGTGACGCCTCGCTTCGTCGATATCGAGGAGGAGACCCTCGGGCTCGATCCGACCCAGGTGGAGTCAGCGATCGGCTTGCGCACGCGCGCAATACTGCCGGTCGACGTGTTCGGTCACCCTTGCCGCATGGACGACCTCCAGGAGATCGCCGATCGACGTGATCTGCGGTTGATCGAGGATGCCTGCGAAGCCATCGGCTCGACGCTCAATGGCCGGCCGGTCGGGAGTTTTGGCGATGCGTCCGTGTTCGCGTTCTACCCGAACAAGCAGATCACGACCGGCGAAGGCGGAATGGTGGTCACCGACGATCCCGAGCTCGCCTCGGTGATGCGGAGCCTCCGAAACCAGGGTCGGGATGAGGACGGCATCTGGCTCCGGCACGTTCGACTCGGCTTCAATTACCGCATCGACGAGCTCTCCGCCGCGCTCGGCCTTGCCCAGATGCGCCGCCTCGACCAGCTGCGCCGCGGCCGGGACCGCGTCGCCACCGCCTATGCCCAGGGCCTGGCCGACATCGATTGGCTGACCCTCCCGGCGGCTCGGCCCGGTGCCACGGTCGACTGGTTCGTGTACGTCGTCCGGGTCGGCGGCGGGCTCAACCGGGACCTCCTCATCGAGCAGCTCGCAGCACGGGGAGTTCCGTCGCGACCCTACTTCTCCCCGATCCACCTTCAGCCCTACTACCGTGAGCGACTCGGTCATATGGAGGGCGACTTCCCCGTGACCGAGCGCGTCGCCGCCGAGACTCTCGCGTTGCCCTTCTCGTCGCGCCTGCCCCTTGACGACGTCGCGCGGGTCGTCGAGGCACTTCGAAGCGCCGCCGCCGAGCAGCGCAGTCGATGATTCAGCGCGACTCGTCGATGTTCCGCGACCGGACGGTCCTCGTGACCGGCGGCACAGGCTCGATTGGCAGCGAGGTGGTACGCCGCATCCTGGATCTCGGTCCGCGCACCGTGCGCGTCCTTTCGAGAGATGACTCGAAGCAGTTTGAGCTGGCGCAAGAGCTGAGGGGCCGGCCGGAACTCCGGATGCTCATCGGGGACGTTCGGAGCCGCGAGCGTGTCGGGCGCGCCATGAGCGGCGTCGACCTCGTGGTGCATGCCGCAGCAATGAAGCACGTGCCGGCATGCGAGTTCAACCCGTTCGAGGCAACCGAGACGAACGTGCGCGGCACGCAGAACGTCGTGGAAGCCGCCATTGACGCCGGGGTCGAGCGTGTCCTCACCGTGAGCACGGACAAGGCGGTCGACCCAACAAATGTGATGGGCGCCACGAAACTTCTGGCGGAGCGGCTCATGTCGAGCGCGGAGCTCTACAAAGGTCCCGCGTCTACCCGGTTTGCGTCGGTGCGGTTCGGCAACGTCATCGGGTCGCGCGGCTCGATCGTGCCGCTCGTCCTCGGCCAGGTCGCGCGTGGTGGGCCAGTGACCGTGACGGACCCCGAGATGACTCGCTACGTGATGCCTCTGCGGACGGCCGTCGGACTCTGTCTGACGGCGATCGAACGGATGGAGGGAGGCGAGGTCTTCATCCTGAAGATGCCCCGAATACGGGTCGGCGACCTGGTTGAGGTCCTGATCGAGGCGTATGCCGGTCGCTTCGGGTACCGGCCCGATGAGATCGCGGTGGAGCGCATCGGGGTTCGCGCGGGGGAGAAGCTCCACGAAGCGCTGATGACCGCGGACGAGTCGGACCGCGCGTTCGAGCTTGGCGAGATGTGGGTGGTTCCGGGTGCGGCGACCGGCGATCGGCCTCGCCCGGCGACATTGCCAGAGCCTGGCTCCCTCCTCGATCGCGACGGGCTCAAGGACCTGCTCGACAGCGCGGGGTGGCTCACGCCGGAGTCGATCCTGACGCTGACATGACCTTCGCCATCGGGTCGCGGGTCATCGGGCCGAAGGAGCCGCCGTTCGTCATTGCCGAGGCTGGTGTTAATCACAACGGGGACTTCGACCTGGCCGTTCGCCTCATCGACGCCGCGCTGGAGGCAGGAGCTGACGCGGTCAAGTTCCAGACGTTCGACGCACAGTCCCTCGCGACGGCTCAGGCCGAGCGTGCGGTCTATCAGCGTTCGGCCGGCGATGAGTCGTCACAACTCGCCATGCTGGAGTCGATCCAGCTCCCGGACGACCGATGGCCGGACCTCGCGCGCCACGCCGCCGACCGGGGGATCATCTTCCTGTCCACGCCGTTCGACGAGCCGAGTGTAGCGCTCCTGGCTGAGCTCAACCTCGCGGCAATGAAGGTCGGCTCGGGAGATCTGACGAATGCGCTCCTGCTGCGCGCGGTCGGGCGGCTTGGGATCCCGGTCATTCTCTCGACCGGGATGGGCACGATCGGCGAGGTCGACGATGCCGTCGGCGAGCTGCGGGATGCGGGAGCGCCTTCGATTGCACTCCTCCACTGCGCGTCGATCTACCCTGCCGCCATCGACGACGTGAATCTCCGGGCCATCGATACCCTGCGCGCCCACTTCGAGATCCCTGTCGGGTTTTCGGACCACACCGAAGGTGGCCTCGCGTCGCCGCTCGCGGTGGCACGAGGGGCCATGATCATTGAGAAGCACCTGACCCTGGACCGCTCGCTCCCCGGGCCAGACCACGCGTCGTCGCTCGAGCTGGTGACGTTCTCGCGACTCGTGACCGACATTCGCGATGCGTGGCGCGCCCTCGGCGACGGACAGAAGCGGCCACGACCCGGCGAACAGGAGATCATGCGAGTTGCGCGACGATCACTGGTAGCGCGACGGGCCTTGCCAGCGGGACACCTTGTCGAGCCCGATGACCTGGATGCCAAGCGGCCTGGCACAGGGATCTCGCCGATGCGGGTCGATGCCGTGGTTGGGCGCCGCCTCGCCGTTGGCGTCGGGAGGGATCACCTGCTGCAGCCCGCGGACCTCGACCCCCCGCTGGATTCACCAGCCTGACCCCGCGATCGTGACTGTGTTCGGCGCATCAGCGCGCGACCTGTCGGCGTCCATAGTGACCGAAATCCGCGCCGCCGGCGTGTTGCTCGAGTTTCGGGGGATCGATCTGGGCTCGTCGGTCGAGCAGGTGCTGTTCACCAGCCTGCGCGCCGGCGGTCCGCTCCGCGTTGGTCTGCGACGGCGGCTGCCGCGGCTCCTGCGCCGACCCGTTGCGGCGCTCTCGGCGTTGCGCCGGACGGAGCCCGCTCATGCGGCCGACGTGCTGGTCATCGCGCTGGCCGACGTTCACCGACGCCTGTTCGCGCCCGTGGCCGCCGAGTTCGCTCGACTCGACCCGTCCCTCACGACGACCCTGATGTCGGCGGGGCGCGGCGCGCAGGATCCTCGCCTCGCCGAACTGCCGGCGGTGTCGAGGCAGCTCAAGCGACGTTCGGCGATTGCGCTCATGGGGCACCGCGTCGACCGTCGGCGTCTTGCTCATGCGGCGCAGCGCTGGGACACCATCGTTGGCGGTCGGGTCGCCGACGAGCTTGTGCCCTTCGTCGCAGATACGATTGCGCGACTGGCGGTTGAGGCTGCGCGGATCGATGACACGCTCGAGGCGGTGCGCCCGCGCGCGGTCGTGATGTACGACGAAATCGACGTTTGGAGTCGGCTCGTGGTCAGGGTCGCACGCCGGCATGACGTGGCGGCCGTGGATCTCCCGCATGCCGAGGCCATTGACGTCGAGGCGATCCGCGGAGCCCACTACGACCTCATGGGAGTCTTCGGACCTCGTGCGGCGGCGGTCTTGAGTTCGGCCGGCGTCCCGGACGATCGCATCGTGGTCGTCGGCCCTGCGGGGTTCGACCCGCTTGTCCGATCGGCGCGCAGCGACGTCGACCGGCCTCCGCGCGTGATCCTCGCCGCGCAGTATCGAGGGGGCCGAATGACCGATCAGGTGCGCGCTGGCATCCTCGATGGGGCGTTGGCCGCCGCGCGGGCGATCGACGCGACGGTTGATCTTGTTCCCCATCCGACCGAGCCCGCGTCGGCCTGGGACGAGGTTGTCGCCAATCGCCGCCACGGATCTCGAGGCGAAGTGCGCATCGCGTCGCGCGACTCGCTGCACGACCTTCTGCCAGGCTCCGCCCTGCTTGTCACGGGCTGGTCGAACAGCGTGTACGAGGCGGTCCTCGCCGGCGTTCCTGCCATCACCTGCCACCTGCTTGAAGGGCCCCCGCCGATGCCGTTCGCGTCTGAGGGGCTCGCGAGCGAGGCCCGTGACGAAGCGGCCGCCGCGGATCACGCACGGGACCTGATGAGGCCCGAGAGGCGCCAGGATGCGTTGGCCACCGCTCGCTCCGCCCTTGCCGATCACCTCGGTCCCCTGGATGGAGCTGCCGCCACGCGGAGCGCCGCTCTTGTCGCACGAGCCGCGCGAGGCTAGCGCGTCGGCGCGGGCTCCTCGCTCGCGACCGTTCGGGTCAGCGTCCGCAGTGACCGGAACGGCGTCAGCCCGATCGCCGCGGCCGCGGACAGCACCGCAACGCTCAGGGCCAGGTTCAGCGCAACGTCGGGAACCGTGAGGGCCCCGGGACGGGTTGACGCGAAGCCTGCCGCGGCGATCGGGATGATAAAGAGCAGGCCTAGACGTGGCCAAGCTAGGTCGACGGGGTAAACGCGCCGGGCCGCGAGGTAGGTCGCGATGGCCATCACGCTGAATGCCGCCAGCGTCGCCCACGCCGCCCCGAAGATCCCGATCAACGGGATCAATGCGAGGTTAACCGCGACGTTGGCTGCGGCGGATCCCGCGGTGATGAGCGGGAGGATGCCAGTCTGGCGCTCATGGAACAGGACCGTAACCACCGTGATGTAGAAGACGTGGGCGACGAAGGCCAGGACGAGGATCGGGATGATGTCGGCGGCCGGCCCATACTCGGGAGCGGCGATGACTCCCACGATCAGGGTCGCATTCAGGGCCAGTGCGGCGCCCAGCGCAGCGAAGGCTGCCACGACCAGCGTCGTCATCTCGCGGTGGATCCCGGGGCCAAGTCGCGTGGATCCGTACCGGTAGAAGAACGGCACCCATGCTGCGTTGAACGACTGCGCCAGGAGATCGAGG